>UQPD01000010.1 GCA_900542795.1 uncultured Prevotella sp.
AAGCAAGCTTGATTGTATTCGGTTTGCACGATAATTCAGCCCGTGCATTATCGGCTGAAAAATCGTGCAGAAAAAAATGGCGGATTTTGAACCCCCAACCGAATGGGGTGAGGCCGGCGCATGAAATATAAAAACCTAAACTCACAAGAAATGCTATAAAATTGTGCAGCAGAAAATACAGATTTTTTTTTAATCAGTCTATCTTACAAGTATTACTATATTACTTTGCCATTTATTACTATAATACTTGCCCAATTATTACTATAATACTTTGCCAAGTAATGCTATATTACTTTTTCGTTCAAATATTGATCGTATTGACTACAAAACAGATAGATGAGTAGGTGTTCAAAAATTACAATGAATGTGTAGTATTTTTTACTGTGTATTCTATCTTCTTAAAATACTTTAAAAACTTCCTATCTGTGGGTTTGTTGTATCAAGACGATTGCTCGTTTAGAATTTTTAGAAGGATAGATAATGCAAATTTGAGTGAGTTGAAATGTGAATAAATATATGATAATGAGAATGTTTAATTTATTGATTGGTTAAATTTATTGACAAAGTACTAATAACCTTGTGAACTGAAGTTGCTATTTAAACAACTAAAAACCTCTGTTGTTTAACATATGTGACAAAACACACTCTTAATAATTCTTAATTCTATAAAAGAATATGCACAAACATTCGTGTGACGCATGGAAAAACTATTAAATTTGCAGTCAATTCATGGAGTATCCATTCGTACCTCATCAAACCTTTCGAGGAGGTTGAAGGAACTCCCCCATCTAAATCCTAATCATAAACAAAGGACTTGAGATAAACAAGTACCTCAATTTATTTCGCATAAAATAAAAACAATAAATAATTAATCCAATTAATGCGTATGAAAGGCCGTTTTTGCAGAATTGGTAAGCATTTGCTTGGTGCAGCTTGCTTGCTTTCGACTTTCGGTGTCACGTATTCATGTTCTGACGACTATGATTTGGACGAAACCCGTCCGAGTTTCTTGGGACAGAGTATCTATGACGAACTGAAGGCTCGAGGAAATTTCTCTACTGTAATTAGGTTGATTGATGATCTGGATTATAAGGAAGTATTGTCTAAGACAGGTAGTAAAACACTCTTTGTTGCAGCCGATAGCTCTTATAACCAGTTCTTTAAAAACAACCCCTGGGGGGTTAAAAGTTATGAGGATCTGTCGCTTGCACAGAAAAGACTTCTCTTGAAAAGCTCAATGCTCGACAATGCTTACGTGCTTGAGATGATGACCACTATTCAAGGTCCGGTGAAGAATCTTTGCTTGCGTCAGCTCTCATCTGTGTCTGTAACCGACTCTATTCCTTATTTCAAGTGGGATGAACTGCCCAACAACTTGAATAATGTGGATGGCAATGCGCAAACTCCCGATCCTCGTTATTGGGATGAATTGCGTCAGCAGTCAAGAGGTGGTATTTACATGGCACTCGATAAGACTGTGCCTATGGTAACACACTTCCTTCAGGCTCAAATGAAGGAAAAATCTATTACTAACAAGGATATCTCATTTATCCTTGGTTTGGATGGTACTTCTGAGGAATGGAATACTACTGAAAACCGTTCGTATATTTATGATGCGCGTGTAAAAGAGCCCGATGTAACTTGTTTGAATGGTTACTTCCATGTACTCAACAAGGTGCTCTTGACTCCGGGTACAATGGCTGAAGTTATTCGCAAGAATCCAAAAAGCAGTTTGTTTAGCGCAATGCTCGATCGTTTCAGCTTGCCTAACTTTGATGCTACGCTTAACTCTGACTTCAAGGGTGCAACAGGAAGCGTGGCAGATACTGCTGTATATCAGAAACTTTACATTGCTCAGCGTGGTCAAAAGGGTGCTATTGCTGTCGACGTCCACAACAAGGCGTTGGGTGCCAACGTAGCTCGTCTTTCTTTTGATCCGGGATGGAATGCTTACAATGTAGATAATACTACGAAGGAACAGGACATGGGCGTTATGTTCGTTCCTAATAATGATGCTATGGTGCAGTACTTCTGCCACGGTGCAGGTGCTTCACTTATTGAAAGCTACGGTGATAAGGAAAATACAAGTGGCAATCTTTTGCACAATCTTTATCAGATTCCGCAGAACATCATCGTGAAGATGTTGAACAACTTGATGAAAGAGTCGTTCAACGCAACTGTTCCCAGCAAGTATCGTTCTATTATGAACTCTGCTCAGGACCAGATGTTCTCAACTTATGCTACAGAAGATGCTTACAAAGCAGCTATGGATACTGTTATGTTGGCAAGCAATGGTGTGGTTTACGTAATGAAGGACATGATTACACCTCCTGACTACGCTTCAGTATCAGGTCCAGTGCTTTTCAACGACTCTACGCGTGTAATGAACACTGCTATCCATGCTGACGATAACTTCGTAAAGACAAACTTCTCGGATGCTCCTTTGCGTAAATTCTATAGCACTTACCTCCTTGCTATGCAGTCGCACTTCTCTTTGTTCGTGCCTGTAGATAAGGGCTTTACTCAGTATGGTTATGTTGACCCCATGAGTTTTGCTTCGGGTAATGCTTCTGCTTATCGTTATTGGGCTCTTATCCCCGATAATACGGCAAGTTCATCCGCTTCAAAGTGTGTCGCATTGAAGGCTCAGGGCTATCGTTACTCTCTCGATGCTCCCTTGAATGCTGCTGGCGATCGTAGTTTGGGTAGTTCTTACGTAAGTAACTCATCTGATAATGTGGATAATACAGGTACTTATGGTCCTGTAAAGAAGCAGATGATTACCGACATGGTTGACCAACACATTGTGGTTCATGGCGAAGGCAATGGTGCTCAGAATATCGAAGGTAACAAGGATTACTATCTTTCACGTAGTGGTGCTCCTGTTTTTGTAAGTAAACACGGTAATATTGACGATGGTGCAGGTATGGTTGTTGAAGGTGGTTTCCAAAGAGAACTCTTCAATACCAATAATCCTACCCATTTTACCAGCAAGGTAGTTAAGGGTTACAATCTTTCAACCAACGCTGAAGGTAAAAAGATTTATGGTAACGGTCATACTTACTTCATCGACCGCCCCATGCAGCCTACTGTATATAATGTATACCAGATGATGAATCGTACTTCACAGAAGACCGATTCTAAGTATACGAAGTTCTTCGATCTCTGCAGCTATTTTATTTATGGTTCGAATGAGGCAATGTTGAAGAAAATCTTCCTTATCAATACTGATTTGGCTGACAAGAGTGGTGAGGCTAAGGATGTATCAAAGTGGAATACAGAGAAAAACAAGTATGCCATTTTTGCGAACAACGGTTCTGGTGGTCGTTTGACAGCCAATGGTTCAAGCTTGGTTCGTTTCTTCAATAATTATCGTTACACCATCTTCCTTCCTTCAGACGATGCGATAGCTGCTGCTATTGAAAGAGGCTTGCCTACTATCGCGGAAATTGAAAACTTTGTAAGTTTGCATTGCAGCGGTAAGAACTGGGATGGCGACAAGGACGAAGCCACAGGTATACCTGTAAATCAGCTGAAGGCGCAGGCAATGTACACTTGTCTCGTTAACTTCATCAAGTATCACTTCTGCGATCAATCATACTTTGTAGACAAGTTTGTAGATAACGCCTTTACTACAAGTCAGTCGGCATGTACCGATAGCAAAACTAATACTTTCATCAATTTGGCTATCAAGCATGCCAATGGTGGTGTATTGGAGGTTCGCGATGCTGCAGGTCGTGTTAGTGAAGTGACTACTGATGCGCAATATAACAACATCTTTGCACGCGATTATGAGTTAAATGCCTCTGCAAGTCAGAATCCGAAGTACATTAAGTCGTCTTCTTATGCTGTTTTGCATGGTCTGAAAGGTCAAAATTTCTTACTCTTCAACTCAGCTATGCATCTGACCAGTGATCCCACTCAACCTGAGGGTAGATTTGATACCAA
This sequence comes from uncultured Prevotella sp., assembly GCA_900542795.1. Classification (GTDB taxonomy): domain Bacteria; phylum Bacteroidota; class Bacteroidia; order Bacteroidales; family Bacteroidaceae; genus Alloprevotella. Next base: position 3,949 of record UQPD01000010.1, read on the forward strand.
CTGGGCAACAAGCCAAAAGGCAAAGTTATTTATAAAGCGCTTTGAACTCAAGAAATAAATACCGATATTATGAATAATAACATAAAGTTCCTATTGACGCTGGTCTTGTGCTTCTTTTGTGCTTTAGCTGCTAATGCCCAGAAGCGCATTTCGGGTCGCGTTTGGAGTAAGACCGACGGACCGATTGTTATGGCGTATGTTGTTGAGAAGGATAAGAATAACCGTAACATTACCGCTGCACAAACAGATGCAAATGGTAACTTCTCTATGGTTATCAAGAATCCTGCCAACAGATTGCAAGTTTCTTATATTGGTTACCAAACAAAAGTTTTGCCTATTGGTGCCAATGCTCGATTCAATGTTGAATTGATCGATAAAAATACGTTCAAGGCTGCCGAGGTTACGACAACTCGTAAAACTCGTTCTAATGGTCTTGTAATTCCTGAGCGCGAAATTTCTACCGCTCAGCAGACTCTCGATATGGACCAAATGGCTGGTCTGTCATTCGAAACCGCTGCCGACGCTCTTCAAGGTGAGATTGCCGGTCTCGACATTGTGTCTAATTCTGGTAACCTTGGTTCTGGTTCTACCATGCGTTTGCGTGGTGTGTCTTCTATCAATGGTAGTCAGAATCCCTTGATCGTTGTGGATGGTAACATCCTCGAAGATCAGAATACTGACGAGCTTGATTTGGATAACATGGATAACCAAGAGCAGTTTGCAACACTCTTGCAGGTTGCTCCCGAGGATATTGCAAGTATCAAGGTCTTAAAGGACGCTGCGGCTACTGCTATCTGGGGTGCGCGTGGTTCGAATGGTGTAATTGAAATTACAACCCGTCGTGGTGCGCGTGGTAAAACGAAGGTAAACTTCAGCTATCGTTTTTCTGGCGCATGGCAGCCCACGGGCATGAAGATGCTCGATGGTGACGGCTACACCATGATGTTGAAGGAAGCTTATCACAATCCACGTATGCTCTCTGAAGAACAGTCGGACATCGTAGAAATTATGTATAAGCAGAACTGGCACGGTCACTATCCTAACTATAATAAGAATACAGATTGGATTAAGGAAGTTACACAGTTTGGTCAGACTCACAACTATGGTGTGTCTGTATCGGGCGGTGGTGAAAAGGCTATGTTCCGTGTGTCTGGTACTTACGACCACGAAACAGGTACAATCATTAAGCAGGCTCTTGACCGTTTGACTACTCGTTTGGCTTTGGACTACTGGGTATCAGACCGTATCAAGTTCTCTTCTAACTTCTCTTTGACTTATACCAAGAACATCAAGAACTATGGTAGCGACATTTTGGGTAAAGCTTATAATGCAATGCCGAACATGTCTGTCTATCGTTATGTAGGTGCTACTGCTGAGAACCCCGAAGGTTATCGTTCGAATGAGTTTTTCATCATGCCCCCGCGTAAGTCTTCTGCAGGTGCTGTTGGTGAATCAGAAGATCGTACTTCATACTATTTGGACGACATGATCAATAATGGTAACCCTGTTGCGATAGCTCACCAAGCTTGGCAGCACGAGTCTACCTATACCATCCAACCGCAGTTCCAGTTGGAATACAAACTTTTGGGTAAGACTGACGAAGAAACTCAGCTCGACTATCGTGGTGAGGTTTACATGAATGCTTACACTTACTCTTCACAGAGTTACTACCCTGGTTCGCTCACTTCAAACACTTGGGCGGATGGTATCAACAACACCAGCAATGGCGAAAGCAAGTCATTGGCTTTCACTACTCGTCATCAGTTGGTGCTCCATCCTCACTTTGCGAACACCGATCACCAGTTGCAGGTGATGGGTCGCTTTGAGGTGACTTCAAATACCAGCACAAGCCAGAGCCACTCTACTTCGGGTGTAACAGGTGGTATCACTGACCCGACCGTAAATGGTTACCTCACTGGTTCTTCATCAGGTACAGGTAAGGGTCATTCTGCTGCAGGTTTGGCTTCGTTGCACTATGCTTATGGTTCAAAATACATCTTCGACTTAACCGTTCGTGCGGATGGTAGCACCAAATTCGGTTCTGGTAAGAAGTGGGGTTTCTTCCCTGGTATTTCAGGACGTTGGAATATTTCAGACGAAAATTTCTTCAAGCCTTTGAGAAGCGTTATCAGCATGTTGGCATTCTCTCCAGGTTGGGGTATCACGGGTAACCAACCAGGCAGTGAAGGTTTGATGTATAATAAGTATAACCGCAATGGTCACGCTTATAATGGTACACAGGTTATGCGTCCGCAGAACTTGAAGTTGACCGAGATTCGTTGGGAAAAGACGAAATCTTGGAACTTGGGCTTTGACTTGAACTTCCTCGAAGACCTCCTCAAGTTCAACTTGAACGTGTATAACCGTAAGACCAGCGACTTGTTGAACTCTGGTGTTCGTATCCCTTCTACTACAGGTTATTCTAATTTGGCTTGGGCCAACGTGGGTGACATGGAGAATAAGGGTTGGGAACTCTATGCCTCAACTCGCGATGTATTTAAGATTGGTAAGTTCAGCATGAACTTCCGTGCCAATATTGCGCAGAACTTGAACACCATCACTCGTATGGATGCTTCGGTTTTGGCTTCATACAACACCGATATTAGTTACAACAATGGTGAAATCTTGAAGCGTGTGCAGGTAGGTAATGCCTTGGGTGGTATCTATGGTTTCAAGTTTAAGGGCGTATATGCTTACGACTACGACCACAATGGTTATTTCCAAGATATCAATGGCGAAGAGAATCCTAAGAACCAGTGGTATGACCAATATGGTAACCCCAACACCGCTGCGGGTAACTTGCAGGCAGAAAAGTGGAAGAGCAATAAGAGCCAAGCACGTCCTTGGTTGGCTCAGTCTACTCCTGTTGTGTTCGATGCCAATGGTAACGTGGTTTACGACAAGAATGGTAACCCGCTTCCCATGTACTTCAACTATGGTGGTAAGAACTACCAGTTTGATGGTGGTGACGCTATCTATGAAGATATCAACCATGATGGTAACATCGACGAACTCGATGTTGTTTACTTAGGTACTTCGAACCCCAAACTCAATGGTGGTTTCGGTATCAACTTTAAGTATGCGCGTTGGGAGTTGAAGACTTCTTTCAACTTCCGTGTGGGTAACAAGATTATCAACTTGGCGCGTTTGAATGCAGAGAGCATGACAAGTAACAAGAACCAGTGTGCTTCGGTAAACCATCGTTGGCGCAAGAATGGTCAGGAAACAACCATGCCTCATGCAATGAGTTCAAAAGTAAAGACTACTTACAACTCGCTTGTAAGTGACCGATTCGTTGAACCCGGTGACTTCCTTCGCTTCCAGTACTTCCAGCTGTCTTACAGCGTATCTCCTGATAAGTTGAAGAGGGTAGGTCTCAGCTCACTTCGTATTGCAGCTTCAGGTAATAACTTGATCTTCTGGTCTAAGTATTCGGGTGTAGACCCTGAACACTCAGCTGGTGGTTATAGTCCTGCAATCGATAGTTCTCAAACACCGCGTTCTCGTTCATTCACATTCAGCTTGAACTTTGGATTCTAATAAAAGTATGGAGTAGGAAAATGTATGTCAACTGCTTGTTGTTGACATGCGGTGCATACATTTTCCACTCTTCACTTCTTTATTACTGCATCATTATGAAAAGTAAAAAAATATATACAAAACTCCTCTTGGCGGGTAGTTTGATGTTGTTGAGTGGCTCGCTCACTTCGTGCGATGATTTCTTGACGCTTCTTCCTACAGACCAACTTCCTGAGGAGAACTTCTGGCAAGACAAGTCTGACGTTGATGGTGTGCGTGCTGGTGCATACGATCAGTTGGCTGCAAGCGGTCAGACTGAAAAAATCTTGCAATGGGGCGAGCTACGTTCGGACAACCTTTCGCTGAATAACGTCTCAAATACTTCGATCGACAACTTGCAGAATGCTGTGCTTCAGCCCAGCGAAGGCATGTTCGATTGGAGCGGTTTCTACACAGGTATCAATCTTTGCAACCTTGTCATTGAAAAGGGTGCTGAAATGACTGTACCTGGCAAAGAAGTTGACCCCAGCTTCACTTTGTCAGACTATCGCGCTTATTGCGCTGAAATGACTGCCTTGCGTTCGCTCTACTATTTCTATTTGGTAAGAGCTTATCGTGATGTGCCTTATGTTACGAAATCCATTCGTACAGATGCTGAAGCCAGAGCCAGTCACCATGCTGCCGTTTCGGGTGTGGCTATCATTGGCGAATGTATCAAAGAACTCGAAGAAAATTTGAAATATGCAGCTGACAACTATGGCTCTGATGCGGATAACCGTGGACGTTTCACAAAAAAGGGCTTGAAGGCTTTGTTGGCTGATATGTATCTTTGGCGTGGTTGCATGCTCAAAGATTATATGAAGAAAGATAATGCTTCGAACCAAGTTAACCTTTCGGACGTATTGAATGCAGATGGTACTTACACTACAGGTGATAGTACTGTTGTAGACAATGCTTATTGCAACACACAGGCTTTGGAATGCTTCAAAAAGGCAAAGAGCTATGCGGCTGCTGTTATCACAGACTTGAAGACGAAGTATGATGAAGAGATAGCTAAGAATCCGAATGCTTATACTGCTGAAGAACGTACACAGTCTTATCCTCTCTATTTGAACGATCGTCGTTCTACTACGATTAACGACGTGCCTTATTCTAACAACTTTGGAGCACAGAATTCTTTGGAAAGTGTTTTTGAGTTGCAATATGATGGTACCACTGTTACGAATTCAACGGTAAATGGTTATTTGTCAACTTACAGTAATAACGCATTTACACCTGCTGCCATGGCGCTCTCAAATACTTTGATTGCGTCTGCACAGTCTGTTGACCCTTCGGTAGGTTTTGGTAAGACTGACTTGCGTTTGCTCGAAACTTGTTACTACCAAGCTTCTACTACAAGCAAACCTGTTTGTAAGTTTGTGTTGCGCAACTTTGGTGTAAATAATACATTGGATTTGACAGAGACCGATGCTTATAATGGCATTTCAGGTCGTACTTCATCTTCGAACGATGCACACTGGCCTGTATATCGTTTGGCGGATATGATGTTGATTGAAGCCGAAGCCATTGCACGTATTGGTATGATGACTGATAACTTTACGCTTGAAGAAGCACGCGAAGGCTACAAGTTGGTTGCAGAACTCTTTAAGCGTAACAACCCCGCTTTGGTTGCTACAACCGCTGAGGCAAATGCACAAAACAAGGAAGCTACCTATGTTTGCCAACGCATCGATAGCGAGCTTTATGTAACGAAAAATAATAAGGGTAAACCTAACCGCACTGCCAACGATTTGCTCCAGACTGTTTATAGAGAACGTCAGCGTGAGTTTATTGCAGAAGGTAAGCGTTGGTTCGACCTCGTTCGTCAGGCTGAGTATTCTTACGTTGATAGCAAAAAGGATACGGGTCCTGCATTGGGCTTTGGTAGCTTTAAGTCGCAGGTTACAGGTCGTTTGACCAAACTCTATAGTCTCTATAACCCCATTTACAGCGAAGAAATGAAGGTGAATGGTAAGGGACAGGCTGATGGTGGTCAGCTCGTGCAGAACCCCATTTGGGATCGTTACACTAAAAAATAAGGTAAGTTTATGAAAACATTCTTTTCTAAATTTGGAATAGGATCGATGAGTGTGAGCATGTTGCTCATGGCTGGTGCGCTCTTTACAGTTTCGGCTTGTAAAGAGAACATCAGTGAGGACAACTATGCGATTGCACAGAAGAAGACGGTTGAGGATTACCTTGGCGCAATAGATTCCCTTTCAAGTATTAAGCAGATTTTCAGTGAGGTTAAATTAGGCCTTTCTGACAATGCTTCGGTTATTGGTAGTGCCTTGGCTGCACGTGGTAATTACACGGTGTTTGCGCCAAGCAACAAGGCTATTGCAGCTTATGTATTGAAGGTTACAAATGGTGTAACTACTGATATTGATTCTTTAAAATACGATCAGAAAAAGGCTATTGCCTTGAACTGTGTGATTGATAATGGTAGTAACAATGCCTACGAGTTGGCGGACTTCCCTAACAATGGTATGTTTGCGATTAGCAACTTGCGTGACCGCCGTATCTCGTGTAAGCAAAACACAGATGGCGACTATGTCTTGAACGATGATTCTAAGGTCGTTGTATCGAACTTGGAGGCATCGAATGGTATGTTGCACATTATCGACCATGTGATTGTTCCTTCGGATAATACCATCGCAGAATTGCTTAGCCAAGCTGAGAATATGCGTATCATGAGCCGTTTGGTTCAGGAAACGGGTTATGCCGACAAACTTTCTCTGAAGACTACGGACGAAGAAGCTTATGAAAAGGAACACATTGCGTATGCAGGTGAAACACGTCGTCTTACGGATATAGTACCCGTTAAGTTTGCTTACCAAAGCAAGCGTAACGTGGGTTACACAGGTTTTATTGAAACCGATGCTGTACTGAATCAAGACTGGGGTATTTCTGCCCCCGAATTGGATGCTGATGGTAACATTACGAAGCAAAGTTGGGATAATATTTTGTCTGAACTCCAAGCGAAGTGTGAGGCTATCTATGGTACAGAAGCTCGGGGCGATTTAACGAATGCTAAGAATGCGCTCAACCAATTCCTGGCTTACCACTTTATGGATGGTAAGATTGTGATGGAAGACCGCTCGGCTGTTCACCATTGGAATGAGTATAACTACATTTGTGGCGATAGCTATGCTGTTAAGTCTTCGGACCAATATACTGTTAACGTATGGGATTATTACACTACCATGTCGGGCGCCTTGTTAAAGGTGACACAGCTTGCCGAAGGTGAACATGATTTCTACTTGAATCGTATTTCTGAGTATAATACAGAATGGGTGGGTACAAACCAAGGTGACTATAAGGAGTTGGGCGTTGTGGCACAACACGATAACAAACCAGGTTTGAATATCCTCGTTAGTAAGAAGAACAATGGTGTGAATGCTTCGGGCAATGACACTACTTATAATAACGATGGTGCCAATGGTTATTACTTCCCCATTAACCATGTGCTTGTAAATAGCAATGACACGAAAATTGCGTTGAGTTCAGAGCGTATTCGTATTGACTTTACTACGATGTTCCCTGAAATCCTTTCAAACGACATTCGTGGTAATAAGGCTGCTTATTTCCCGCAGGGTTATTTTAAGAACCTTATGAACGAAAGCGTAGATACGAAGTTCTATTACATGCTGGAAGGTTTTGATGGTGCTAACTTTGGTTGGAAGGATTATCAAGGCGATGAGTTCGCTGTGAGCGGACAGTATGACTTTGTGGTTAAACTGCCGCGTGTGCCTAAGGATGGTACTTACGAACTCCGTTTAGGAGTTTCTAATAATGCAGAGCGTGGTATGGTGCAGATTTATTTGGGTACTTCGCCCGACAACTTGTTACCTATCGGTCTTCCTATTGACCAACGTGAGGTGCCTGATGTGATTCCTGGTAATCCTTGGGTGGCTGATAAGGACGTTAACTACGACAGAACAATTTGTCTTGAAAACGACCGTAACCTCCGTAACCAAGGTTATATGAAGGGACCGCAGTATTTCCACCAAAATGGTAACAGTAAGGGTGGTGAACCTGTACGTAACATCAAGGGTGCAGGTACCGTGGATGCGGCTGCTTTGAGACGTATTCTTACTGCACAGACCTTCCATGCTAATCAGGACTACTACTTACGCTTTAAGTTGGCTATTCCTGACTACGCTACTTCACGTTTGTTCCTTGACTACATTGAATTTGTACCTTCCAGCGTATATAATGGCACTGAGCCTGAAGATATCTGGTAATAGTAACAAAATAAGATAATACCTATCATGAAACTTAAATCAGTTCAAAAGGTCATGGGTGGAATCTTGGGTGCTGCAGTACTCTTAGGCATCCCTTCTTGCTCAGACGACCATTTCGATATTAAGACTCAAGGTGCTGGTAACACAATTTGGCAGAATATTGAGGCTAATTCTCAGCTTGAGGATGTAGCATCAATTCTTAAGCAAGTGAGAGTTTATACGAAGCTTGAGGATAAGAAACGCACAATGACTTATGCTGAATTGTTGGACCAACCTCAGTCGTTCACCTTCTTTGCACCTGTCAATGGTTCTTTCGATGCAAACTACTATCTTTCGAAGATTGAAGAGATTAAGACTAAGAGAGCAAATGGTGAGACAGCTTCTGCCGATACTTTGGAGTACAACCTCGGTGTGCAGTTTGCGCAGAACCACTTGGCTCGTTTCAACTTTGAGTCTGTAAAGGGTGAACAAAGTCTCCGTCTTTACAATGGTAAGTTGGCAACTTTTAATGCTACAGACAGCGTATTCAATGGCGTTAAGTTGAATGCAGGCTTGACAAACATTGCCTCTTCAAATGGTGTGCTTCACTGTTTGGATGGCGTTTCACCTTTTGCTTATAATGTGTATGAGTATATGGGTGCTAAGTCAGAACATAGCTCTGTATACAACATTCTCAATGATCCTTCAATCAATAAGAAGATATTCAACGAAGGTCAAAGTACTCCTGGTGGTATGAATTCTGAGGGTAACATGGTTTATATCGACTCGGTTTATACTTATAGCAATGAGTTGATTGACAATTGTGGTGCACAGATTAAGAACGAGGATAGTATGTATGTAGCTGTTATCCCTACCAATGCTGCTTGGAAGCAGGCAGAGGCTAAGGTTAAGAAGCTCTTCAACTATGCGCACTTGTACAGATACAACTACAAGGGTGGTAATACGCCTTCTCAGGCATTCCAAACTCGTTACGATTTGTCTAATGCAGACTCTTTGCAGCAGTACAATGTGGAGAAAGAGTTGATTACAAGCATGTATTTCACTCCCTCTATTTGGGCGCAGAAGTATAATCGTAATGAAGTTGATGCGATTGCACAGCATGCGATGTATGCCGACTCGCTTACAACTACCAATCAGCGTATTTTCTATAATCCGAATAAGGGTCAGTTGAATCCGCTCTTTGGTAATGGACACTATGTGAAGGCTTCGAATGGTGTAATCTTCCCTGTTGACGCTTACACAATCGATCCGTCTTACACCATTATGCAGAGCAGCACACTCAACATGAGTTCAACTTATAATGTGGGTGATGCAATCATCGGTGGTTCTTCGGGTAAGGGTGAATATACTTACCTCACGGAAGGTGAACAAGGTAACCACGAAGAAAGTATTGACATCTCAATGCTCGAAGATAAGGGTTATCGTTACTTCGGTACGGAGAGTGTAAACAGCTCACTCGAAGTGTTCTTCCCGCTTCGTGATGTGTTTAGTGGCAAGTATCGCATTCGCATTCAGCTTCTTCCTAACCGTGTTGATAAGTATCACCAGTGGTTTAAGGAAGGAAAGGACTCTTTGGGTAATACCGTACAGGTAGAGGTTCCTCAGCATACAAAGTTCTGTGCTTCTGTGTATGACGATGAGGGTAACCAAATTGGTCAGACTACAGATCCTATCACGGTTAGCGAAGACAAAATGGAAATTGTAACACTTTTCGAAAGTCTTGAAATTCCTAAGTGCTACTACAATCTTCCTACTGGCGTTTCAAACTGTTTCCCCGTGCTTAAGGTAGAGATTCCTCTCAACCGTACTTATCAGCCCGACCGTAGAAAGCGTGCTCCGCAGTTGAGTGTGGTTAAAATCTTTATTGATCCTGTACACGAAACTGAAAGCGGAAACTAATAAGCATCAAGTTTCAGGCAGAATGCTTGTTTCGGCAAGCTCTGCCTGAGCCTTATTCCAACTTTAATATTGCATAATATAATGAACAACAATAAGAAAATACACTTGATGCAGGGTACGCTGAAAGCTGGCGTATGCATTTTCATGCTCTCTGGTGCATGTGTGCTTTCTGCTCAAAAACCGAGAAAAGCTCCTATTGTTAGGACTGCTCAGCAAACGGCACCTCAGTATAAGATGAAGGAAGTGTCGGGCTATGTGTTTGATGGTGCAACGAAAAAGCCTCTCGCAGGTGTGAAGGTTCAGTCATTGAACAATCGCTACTACACTACGCTTACTGACGATGATGGTAAGTATACCCTTCGTGTTCCTGAGTTTGTTGACGCTCTTTACATTGACGTTCAGGAGTATAACCCCGCACAGGTTACGTTTAAGAGTCTTCGTGTGCCTACTGTTTATTTGACAAGCGGCATGAACACGAACTTCTATGCGGATGGTACTTCTTTGAACAATAATAAGACCCTATTTGTAGATGAACCTAACTCTCTTACCATCGAAAACGAGATGGAAAAGGGATTGGCTGGTTCACTCCGCATCATCAACCGTGGTGGTATGCCTGCACAGGGTGCTGCCATGTTTATCAATGGTCTTAACTCACTCAACAGCAACGCACAACCTTTGGTAATTGTTGATGGCGTAATGATTGATATGCAGTACGACCGTTCTACCATTCACCAGGGTTTTGTAAATAACCTTTTGAATATCATCGATCCTGATGATGTTGAAAGTGTTGAGGTGATTAAGAATGGTACTGCACGTTATGGTGCTAAGGGTGCAAATGGTGTATTGCTCATCAATACTCGTCGTGGTAAGAGCATGGCTACGCGTATTAACTTCCGCGCTTATGCTGGCTATGAAACGACGCCCGAGCAAACCAAGATGATGAACGCTGGTCAGTATCGCAACTATATTACCGAACTTATCGGTACACAGCCTAACATTGACCAGATTGCAAGTTCTAAGACGATTCCTTTCCTCAACGAGGATAAGTCATACTTCTTCTACGATCTTTATCACAATGAAACAGATTGGCAGAAGGATCTCTATCACGAAACCTTTACACAAAACTATAAGGTGAGTGTAGATGGTGGTGATGATGTGGCTATGTATCACCTTTCGTTGGGTTATGCGCAGAGCGATGCTACGGCAAGAAAGAACGACTTCAACCGCTTGAACATCCGTTTCAATACTGATGTTAACATGTTCAAGAACTTTGTAACGGGTATGGACTTCTCGTATGCCCGTAACGCTTACAATCTTCGCGACAACGGTTGGGCTGAAAACTACAATACGCGCAACATCAGCTCGCCTAATGTTTTGGGTCTTATCCAGACTCCTTTCATTAGTCCGTATGCTCACTTTGTTCACTCTGATGGTTCGGGCTTGAGCCTTGTACACTCTAACAATGTGTACTCGGGTAAGGTTTATACCGATGATAATAACCCCTTCGTGTTCGGTGAACAGTTTGGATTTACGGGTATTATCAACCCCTATTGGATTTTGCAGAATGGTGAAGGCGATAACAAGAACTTCCAGGAACAGACGCAGTTCAACATCAACATTTCGCCTAACTACAAGGTTAACAAGTACCTTACTATTAAGGATCGCTTTAGCTACATCCTTAACCGTAACAACGAAAAGTACTACTTGCCTAAGTATGGTACTCCCGCTAAGACAGTTGAAGGATTGGGTGACGTTACCAGTATCGTAAGTACACAGTTCGCTAAAGAAACTACTCTTTTCAACGACTTCTCTGTGGATTGGCGTCGCGTATTTGGTGCACACGATGTGGCTCTTACTGGTGGCTTCCGCTTTAACTCTTACTCATACAGCTATAGCAGCGTAACAGGTTATAACAATGACCAGGATAAGATGCCTAACATGTCTTACTCTTTGCAGTATAAGAACTACGGCGGTGCAAACGATAACTGGAATAACTTGGCATACTACCTCGTTGCGGGTTATAACTACAAGAACAAGTACTTCCTCAATGGTACCATGTCAATGGAAGCTTCTTCACGTTTCGGTAAGAATGCTGACTCTGGTGTGAAACTTTGCGGTGTAACTTGGGGTCTCTTCCCCTCTTTGCAGGCTGCATGGTTGATCTCTTCTGAAAAGTGGTTCAATGTGAAGGGTATCGATTACTTGAAGTTGACTGGTGGTTACGAAATGAGTGGTAACGATAACATCGACTACTACGCTACACGTACTTACTTCTCAAACTTCCAGTTCTTGGATAAGGCTACTGGTCTTGTACTTGCGAATATCAAGAACCCCAAATTGCAGTGGGAAACTACAAAGCGTTTCAACGTTGGTCTTCAGGCAAGCTTGCTGAACAACCGTGTGAACTTGGGTCTTGAATACTTCAACAGTAAGACTGACAACTTGCTCACTCGCAAGTCGGTAAGTGACGTTACAGGTTTGTCTACCATGTGGTCGAACGATGGTGCACTTAGCAACAAGGGTGTTGACTTCAACATCAATGCCATGTTGATTCAGCACAAGGATTGGCGTTGGCAGGCTGGTTTCTCAATCGGTCACTACAAGAATGAAATCACTTCGTTGCCCACATCTAACCTCAACACCATCCGTACTTACGCGCTTAACGAAGATGGTTCACGTGGTGCTGAAACTCAGATGCATGGTTATACCTCTTCAATCTATGGTAGCAACAATGTGTTGACTGCTGTAGGTAAGGCTGCTGGTTTGTTCTATGGTTACAAAACTGCTGGTGTATTTGCTACAGATGCTGAAGCAGCTTCTGCTGGTAAGTATGGTTACCTCCGCTATCCGACAGGTCTTTCTGAACAGCCTTCACGCGACTTCCGCGCTGGTGACGTTCACTTCGTAGACCAAAATGGTGATGGTTGGATTAACGAGGCTGATATGGTTGTTATTGGCGACCCCAACCCCGATATCTATGGTAACATCTTTACATCGCTCAGCTGGAAGAGCTTGAAGTTGGATGTAAACTTCAAGTATTCTTTGGGTAACGATGTATTCAACTATCAGCGTTCACAACTCGAATCGCTCAATACAAACTGGAACCAAACAACTGCTGCAGTGAACCGTTGGCGCTATGAAGGTCAGCAGACTGACATGCCGCGTGCAATGTATACTACCAGCGACCAGTGGGTAAACAACGAGCGTTTCTCTGACCGTTGGATTGAAGATGGCTCATACCTCAAGCTTAAGAACATCCGTTTGACTTACAAGATTCCTGTAAACCTTAGCTGGTTGCTCGGTCTCTCTGTATGGGGCGAATGCAATAATGTCTTCACTATTTCTAAGTACACAGGCAATGATCCTGAATTCTCAGCTGGAAATGGTGTGCTCTACCAGGGTATTGATGCTGGCTATCTGCCGCAGAGCCGCAACTTCTCTTTAGGTGTAACCATCAACCTCTAATCGTATATAAAGAGTCGAGAGTGGGGAGTTCGGAAGTGTGAAATCCATTTTGACTTCTCAACTCTCAACTTTCAACTCTCATAAAAATACAACAATGAAACACAAATCGATTTTCAGTCTTCTCTTCTTCCTCATGGGTGTGGGCATCGCCACTACTTCGTGTGAAGATATGTTGACCCCCGATCTGACTCGCTATACTGAGAACTTCAGTGGTCGTGATACTGTGTATTTCTACAATGGTATCTTGCGTAATGTGCAAGATATGGTTGAGCAGAATGAATTGCTCGGCGACCTCCGTAGCGACTTGGTTGCTACTACTAAGTATACAAGCGACTCAATTTCAAACATCGTAAAATACGAGAATAAACGTATCGATGGCGAGGACCAACTGCTTAATCGTGCTGCATACTATAAGGTTATTAACCAGTGTAACTTCTACTTGGCTAAGGTTGACACTACAGCACAGAAGAATAACTTTAAGTATATGAAGCGTGAGTATGCACAGGTGCTTAACATCCGTGCTTGGGCTTACCTTCAGTTGGTGCAGACTTATGGTACTGTTCCTTTCATCACAAAGCCTGTTGACAATGCCGATACGGGTTGGGAAAAGAATCCTGAAAAGTGGGCTTCTGCAGACAACTTGCTCGACCTCTTGAAGGCTGACCTTAAAACTGCCAACGCCATTGAATATGCGAATGGTTATGGTTATCCTGACTATGGCGAATATAAAACAGGTAACAGCAACTTTAGTGTTAAGACCTCGTATCTTCGCTTCTACTCAGATCTGATCTTGGGCGACCTCTATTTGCTCCACAGTGCCAATCGTCAAGATTATGTTGAAGCTGCTAAGAGCTACTATAAGTTCCTCCGTCGTTACAATAACACTACTTACAATGTAGCTGGTAACTTTGCATCTTTCTCGCGTGCTCAGTTGCCTAATGGCACATACCAATACTCTCCGAGAGTTGATGCATGGATTGGTAGTGGTTTGAATGCGTCTTCTTTGGGTAACGAGAATATTACGATTATTCCTTCGGCTGCCAACAATACTTTCGGACGTGTACTTTCACGCAGCGTGCAGATTTTTGGTTTCGACCCTTCTTCACGTAACAGCACTTCGTCGGACGTAAATGGTGGTAACGTTTCAACTTCGGGTCAGGTTACTATCTCTGTGAACTATCGTTCACGTCAGGTAGGTCCTTCGAATGCGTACGTTAACCTCTGCAAGGCTCAGTCTTATTCTAACACAGAGTATGCAAATGATGGTACTGCCAGCAACATCAACTATTATACGGGTGTAGGTGATGCGCGTTTGCATGGTACTGCTCCTATCGTAGAAACGAAGGAAGGTGGTCGTGATGAAAACGAAAACCGTTACATCATGAAGAGTGCAGTTCCTGCATCTGTTGATGGTAGTGGTTTGGCTAATGGCTATTCATTCAAGCATTTCCGTTCAATCTATCGTGTACGTCAAGTTTGGTTGCGTTATGCCGAGGCTATTAACCGCGCAGGTTATCCTCGTTTGGCTTTCGCTGTGCTTCGCGATGGTCTTAACCGTCAAACTTTGCCTACTTTGACTGACTCTATCAAGTATATCGATAAAGATTCAGTTTATCATACGGTTACTTATCTTGATAGCACTTCTGTAGAAAACTCTTCACGTGGTGTGTTCTATTTGGGTAACGATGAAATGCGTCGTGCACAGGCTGACCCTGAACACGCTCTCTTCTTGCCCGACTTTGTAAACAAGGATAACAACGAATGGTTGAGCAACCGTGGTATCCACGAACAAGGTTGTGGTGCAAGCTCTGTTCTTGACACGATCTTTAGCTACAAGAATGTTGTTGCTAAGCGTATTGAGGAAGAAGCTAAGCGTACGAACTCACTCACTGCAAGTGTTAAGCGTCAGATTCGCAACTTGCGTCGCTATGATGCTACTGGTGATGAGGAGGAAGGTGACGGACCGACACTCGATGAGATTCGTGAAACTTACAAGGAGATTGATGAACCTGCACCTGCAGAGGTTAATCCGCTTGAAGTTCAGGCTGTAGAAACACTCATTGCTGATGAATGTGCACTCGAAACAGCTTACGAAGGCTCTCGTATGTTCGACCTCATTCGTTTTGCGCGTCACATGAACAATGATGCAAGTGGTGCTTCTAACTTCAACGCAACTTATGGTACTACTTGGCTTGCATGGAAGATTGCTCGTCGTAACGAGAATCTTAAGCCCTATGAAAGTCCTGCAGTATACGATGGTAGTCTCTATACCCTCTTACTCAATCCTGAAAACTGGTATATTGTTAGTCCGAAGTACTAATAATTTACTCCTTATAATATAAAGAACAAAAGCGTAGCATTGTTTCAGTGCTGCGCTTTTGTTCTTTTACTATATATATAGGTTATGGGCATAGAAACACACGGATAGGGTGTTCAAAACTCGCAATTTTTTTTCTGCACGATTTATGATAGAATCATCAATGTTTCATGCGCCAGCCTCACCCCGTTAAGGGTAGGGCGTTCAAAATCCGCAAATTTTTTCTGCATGATATATGATAGAATCATCAATTTTTCATGCGCCAGCTTCACCCCGTTAGGGGTGATATAAGGTAGCCAGGTATGAGGATGAGAGGGGGCTTGTCCCCTCTCATCCTCATGCCTGGTTATTGGATATGCTCCCGATGCACTTCGCACGCCGTAGGTGTGCAATTGGGCCTAGGCGAACAGCCGTTTTCATAGGATACGCATGATTAGATATTCCCTTTATTCATGAGGTAGTTATTTTAAAACCTTACAAATACAACGTCAATAAAAACGGCTATACGCCTAGGCCCAATTGCACACCTACGGCGTGCGAAGTTTGAGGTTGGTTGCATACGGAAACCAGGCATGTGAACTCGGGATAAACCCTCAATCACATACCTGGCTACCATATATAACCCCGAATGGGGTGAGGCTGGCGCGTGAAATTTCCTAATAAAACTATCAAATCTCATGCAGAACATCTTTATGGATTTTGAACACCCTACCTTTCGGGGTTGGCTGGCGCGTAAAAGATAGGTAAATGCACAAAAAAAGGAACCTTGCGTAAACAAGGTTCCTTTTTTAAAATGCTATCAATTCAATTATTTCTTCAACTTTTCAACAAAATAGTTGCTGATGGTTTTGAACAAATGTAAACGGGTGTTGCCACCATAGATGCTGTGATTGCGATTGGTGTAAAGCTGTTGACGGAACATTTTATCGGCTTGTACGTAAGCCTCGCTTACTTCGGTAAAGTTGCGGAAGTGTACGTTGTCGTCGGCTGTACCATGAATCAATAATAAGTCACCGCTCAGGTTCTTTGCACGCTGAATGGGGTTGATGGCATAACCATTAGCGTTTTCCTTAGGTGTGCGCATGTAACGTTCGGTATATACTGTGTCGTAATATTTCCAATTGGTAGGCGCAGCTACTGCAACACCAGCACGGAACACCGGACGACCTTCGCTCATAGACATTAAGGTATTGAAACCACCAAAGCTCCAACCCCAAATGCCAATGCGGTCTTTGTCAACATAGGGAAGTGTGCCTAAATAAAGGGCTGCCTCAACTTGGTCCTTTGATTCTTTGTCGCCCAAATTTAAGTAAGTGCATTTTTCAAATTCAGCACCGCGAGCACCTGTGCCTCGACCATCAACACATACAAATACAAAACCTTGTTGAGCCATGTAGCTCTCCCATTGTGCACCAGGATAGAAACCCATGTTCCAAGCATCTTTTACCTCTTGTGAGCCAGGACCTGAATATTGATACATGATGACAGGATATTTCTTAGAGCTATCAAAGTTTTGAGGCTTAATCATGTAACCATTTAATTCTACGCCTTCAGAAGTCTTAAAGGTGAAGAATTCCTTTGAACCGAGTAATGGGGTGATGTCTTCCTTTAACTTCTTGTTGTCGATCATCGTGCTGAGTACTTTACCATTGGTTGCATCGCGCAATGTAGTGACAGGTGGACAGGTGGCAGAAGAGTAGATGTTGAGGAAGTATTTCATTGTTGTGCTAAAAATAGCATCGTTTGAACCAACCTCGGTTGAAATTTTGCGTTCCTTACCACTCTTGTCAGCTGAATAGATGGCTGTGCGCAAAGGACTTTCTTGGTGTGATGAGTAGAAGAAACGTCCGTTTTGTGCATCGTAACCATAGAAGTTTGCTACATCGTAGTTACCCTTGGTGATTTGGCGTTCCATCTTGCCATTGATGTTGTACCAATAAATGTGCTTGTAACCTGAACGGTCTGAAAGGAATGCGAAGTGGTCGCCATAGAACTTAAGACTTCCATAAGTTGTTTCGGGCACATACTTCGGATTCTCTTCTCTTACAATCAATTTACATTCAGTGCTGCGAGGGTTAGCCATGTAGATGTCCATGCAGTTTTGATGACGATTGAGAGTTACTACGGCTAATTTGGCAGGGTCGGAAGTGAAGTGAATGCGTGGAATGTAACTATCCGAATCAAGGGGAAGCTTGATGGTGCGTGTAACGCGGTTCTTAATGTCGAAGGTCATTACGCTTACATCGCTATTCTTAGCACCTGCTACAGGATATTTGTAGTTGTAGGCACCAGGATATTCATCGTTTTCTTGACGAGTAGGGTAGGCACCTTTAAATTCTTGAATGCTGTAGATGGGCACTTTGCTTTCATCGTAACGAATCCATGCTAACATTTGGCTATCTGATGAAAAGTCGAATGAGCGGTTGGTGCTAAACTCTTCTTCGTATACCCAGTCGGGCAAACCATTGATTATTTCGTTGAATTTGCCATCTTTGGTAATTTGGCTTTCGGCATTGCCAAAGAGCAGCTTTACGAGGAAGAGGTTGTTGTCGCGTACAAAGGCAATGCTATTACCATCGGGTGAGAAGGTAGGCATTTGCTGTGGACCACCATCAGAGAGTGCTTCAAACTTTTTGTTTTCTACATCGTAAATGTAGTAAACGGCAGTGTAAGAACGACGATAGATGGGACGAGTTTGTGTGCGAAGCAAAATGCGGCGTTCGTCGGGAGACATGATGTAACCATCAATGGTTTCTAACTTCTTAGGTCCACGAGCTGTTTCTGCATCGAACACTACGCCCAGTTCTTTACCTGTTTTAAACGAACGACGAATGATGCGCTTGCTGTCGTTAGAAAGTTGGGTGTAGCTTTCGCCATCCTTCATAGGATTGACCCCATACACGTACTGCGGATTATACTTTCCGCCTGTAATGTCCTCAAGTGTGAGTTTCTGTGCGGTTTGTGCCGTAACTTGTGAGCCATTATAGCCCACGTAGCCTACGAACAAACTTGCTACAAGTAGTAAAAAGCGTTTCATTTATGTTTTGATATATTGAAATTTTGTTTTAGAATCAGCTTCTTATCGTCTATTTCAAAAATATGTGCAAATGTACGCATTTAACTTGGATTGCTTTCTATAAAAACGATAAATGGAACACTTAAATGCACTTTGCAGTCTAAAATAAGCTATGATTGACAACAGAGGATGCATAAACACCTTGTTATATACCCCTTGTGATAGAAAAATATATACATACGTATGAATATATGGAATATTTTTACGATATTTGCAAAAAATAGGCAGACTCGCGGCGATGAAACAAGGCGGAACGAGGTTTTCAGTAGTAGAAAACAACGTGCAAGAACGCGCATTGTCACATGGTCTGAGAACATAAGATTATAAAGACATTCATGGAATTTTCAGCAAAGCAAATAGCGGAATATTTAGGCGGTAAGGTTGATGGCGATGAGAATGCGTCGGTAAAGACCTTTGCTAAAATTGAAGAAGGCGTAGAAGGTGCTATCTCCTTTCTTGCCAATCCGCATTACGCACACTATCTGTATGATACGCAATCAAGCATCGTGTTGGTAAACAATGATTTCCAACCCGAACGCGAGGTGAAGGCAACACTTATTCGTGTGGAGAATGCTTACGAAGCCATTGCGCGTCTGCTCACTCTTTACCAATCAACTATGCAAAAACGCACAGGCATACATCCTTTGGCTTGTGTGGCAAAAACTGCTCAAGTAGGCGAGGGCTCTTATGTGGGACCGTTTGCTTATATTGGCGAAAATGTGGTGGTAGGTAAGGGCTGCCAAATCTATGCTGGCACTGTTATCGAAGAACGTGCTGTGATTGGTGACGATTGCTTGTTCTATCCTAACGTATCGATTTATCACGACTGTAAAATTGGTAATCGCGTTACCTTGCATTCAGGCACAGTGATTGGTGCTGATGGCTTTGGTTTTGCTCCTGCTGCTGATGGATATGAAAAGATTCCTCAAATTGGTATTGTTACGATTGAGGATGATGTTGAAATCGGTGCCAACACTTGTGTAGACCGTTCAACAATGGGTTCAACCTTTGTACGTAAGGGAGTGAAACTCGATAACCTTGTTCAAATTGCTCACAACTGCGAGGTGGGTGCTAACACCGTTATGTCTGCACAAGTAGGTGTAGCTGGTTCTACCAAAATTGGTCAGTGGTGTATGTTTGGTGGTCAAGTTGGTATTGCTGGACATGCTGTGATTGGCGACCGTGTTCTTTCGGGTGCGCAAGCTGGTATCATTGGCGGTAAAGCTATTAAAAAAGGTAATGTAACTGTGCAAGGTTCGCCTGCTATTGATGCTAAGAATTTTATGCGTTCAAGCGCTGTGTTTAAATATTTGCCTGAGATGCGTCAGGAAATCGAGGCATTGAAGAAAGAAATTGAAGAATTGAAGAAAAAGTAAACGTGCCAAAAGGTGTGACTATGTTTTTATCCTTATGTCTTTTCGATATTCGGCAAAACGTTTAGGCACACTGGCGGTTAGTTGACTTTTTGCACCATATACCATACATTTCATTATGTTGAAACAAAAAACTTTGGCTGGCAGTTTTTCATTGTTTGGCAAAGGATTGCATACGGGACTAAATCTCACTGTTACTTTCAATCCTGCCCCCGAAAACCACGGCTATAAAATACAACGAATTGACCTTGAAGGCGAACCTATTATTGAGGCTATTGCCGAAAACGTAATTGACACATCGCGCGGTACAGTGGTAGCAAAGGGCGAAGCTCGTGTTAGTACCATTGAACATGCTATGGCTGCACTTTATGCCATGGGCATTGATAACTGCTTGATTCAGGTTAATGGTCCCGAATTTCCTATCTTAGATGGTAGCTCTATCCTTTATGTTGAGAATATTCGTCGCGTAGGTTTAGTAGAGCAGAATGCTCCCAAGGACTTCTATGTTATTAAAAAGAAAATTGAATTCCGTGATGAGGAAAACGGTTCGTCAATCATTATTCTTCCCGACGAACAGTTCTCTATCACTACGATGATTTCTTTTGAGTCGCAGTTCATCAACAGTCAGTTTGCCACACTCGATAGTATGGACAACTTTGTCGATGAAATAGCTTCGGCACGTACCTTTGTCTTTGTGCGTGAAATCGAACCCTTGCTTAAGGCTGGTTTGATTAAGGGTGGCGACTTAGACAATGCTATCGTTATTTACGAGAAGCAAGTGTCGCAAGAGGCTCTCGACCGCTTGGCTGACCATTTGCACGTAGAACGTCGTGATGCTACCAAGTTAGGTTACATTCAGGACCGTCCGTTAGTATGGCAGAATGAACCTGCGCGTCATAAGTTGCTCGATATCATTGGCGACATGGCACTTATTGGTCGTCCTATTAAGGGTAGAATTATTGCAACGCGTCCGGGACATACCATCAATAACAAGTTTGCACGTCAAATGCGTCGCGAAATTCGTCAGCACGAAATTCAGGCTCCTAACTACGACCCGAATGAAGAGCCGATGATGGATGTAAACCGCATTCGCGAACTCCTTCCGCATCGTTATCCCATGCAGTTGGTAGACAAGGTGGTTGAAACAGGCTCGAACTACATTGTTGCTGTGAAGAATGTTACCTCGAACGAGGCTTTCTTTCAAGGTCACTTTCCTCAAGAACCCGTAATGCCTGGTGTGCTTCAAATCGAAGCAATGGCACAAGCTGGCGGTTTGCTCGTGCTCAATTCTATCGAAGAACCTGAGCGTTGGAGCACTTACTTCCTTCGTATTAACGATGTGAAGTTCCGTAAAAAGGTTGTTCCTGGCGATACCTTACTATTCCGTGTAGAATTGGTGGCACCTATTCGTCATGGCATTTCGTCAATGCATGGTTTCGCTTTTGTGGGTGAGACAATTGTTATGGAGGCAACTTTTACGGCACAGATTGTTAAAAACAAGTAGCAAGTGGGGGATACCCCGTCTACCTTATACACACACTTAAATAAATATGATAAGTCCTTTAGCATACATACATCCCGATGCCGTGATTGGTGAGGGCTGCGAGATTGGTCCCTTCTGCTACATCGATAAAGACGTAGTGCTCGGCAGCAATAACCATCTTATGAATGGTGTTACTATTTTGTCGGGTACACGCATGGGTAATGACAATCGCATATTCCCAGGTGCTGTAATCGGTGCTATTCCTCAAGACTTGAAGTTTAAAGGGGAGGAAACTACAGCCGAGATTGGCGATAACAATACAATTCGCGAAAATGTAACCATCAATCGTGGTACTGCTGCCAAGGGTAAGACCGTTGTAGGTTCTAACAACTTGCTTATGGAAGGCATGCATGTGGCACACGATGTAATTGTGGGTAATGGTTGTATTATTGGTAATACTACTAAACTTGCAGGTGAGGTGGTGGTTGACGATTTTGCCATTATTTCGGCTTGTGTGCTTGTACATCAGTTCTGTCACATTGGTAGCTACGTAATGGTGGGTGGCGGTACACGTACAGGTCAGGATATTCCGCCCTTCGTTATGGCTGCTCGTGAGCCTGTTGCCTATTGTGGCTTGAACCTTGTAGGCTTGCGTCGTCGTGGATTCTCAAGAGATTTGATTGAGAATATTCACAACACTTATCGTTTGCTTTACCAACGTGGTAAGTTGCGTGAGGAATGCTTGAAGGAAATTCGTGAGACGATTCCCATGAGTCCTGAGATTGAATACATTCTAAACTTTGTTACATCGTCGACGCGCGGTATTATTAAATAACACAAAGCACTTTCTATATGGTTTTCAGAATAAAATTTATCTGCGAAGAAGTGGATGGCTTTGTCCGTGAAATCAAGATTGATAGTGATGCCACTTTTCTCGACCTTAACAAGGTAATTCTTAAATCATGCAATTACCCTGACGATCAACTCACCTCTTTTTATCTCTG
Source organism: uncultured Prevotella sp. (assembly GCA_900542795.1). GTDB lineage: Bacteria > Bacteroidota > Bacteroidia > Bacteroidales > Bacteroidaceae > Alloprevotella. The sequence goes on from UQPD01000010.1 coordinate 26,371, forward strand.
TAATGATGAGTGGGAACGTGGTGAGCAAATTACACGCGAGGATATGGGGTTTGGTAGTTCTGACGAGGATATTTACGTGATGGAAAATACGCGTCTTTCAGAACTTATCGAAGACGAAGAACAGCATCTTGAATTTGTGTTCGATCCTTTCAGCAATCGCAGTTTCTTCCTTGATGTGAAGGAGGTTATTTTTAGCGAACATCTTGACGAAGCCGAAATTATTCGTTCAAAAGGTGAAGCTCCTCAGCAAATTGAGATGAGCAACGATGACCCTCTTGCACCTGTTAAAGGTGGTAAGAAAAAGGCTGTTGCGGCTGACGATGATTTTTCAGACGATAACATCTTTGGTGATGGTGCTGCATTTAATGATGACGAAATAGATTATGAAGGTTTTGAAATTACAGACGGTAATCCGTATGAATAATCTATAGTCTATAGTCTATAATCTATAGCTGGTATTCAAATACCTTAATAAATAGTGAATGTGCGGAAGTGTGTGCTTCGCGGTTGTGAGTAGGCTTCACGGCATACTATAATCACGAAACAACATTTCCGCTCATTTTTTTCGACGACCTACTTATTATTCTATATGGACAAAACGCTTAAGGTTATCATTGGTCCCACAGGGATTGGAAAGACAGAATATGCCATTTGCATGGCAGAGCAGTATGGTTGCCCCATTATCAATGCAGACTCTCGGCAACTCTATCGCGATATTCCCATAGGTACGGCAGCTCCCACCATTCAAGAACAACAGCGCGTAAAGCATTATTTTGTGGGTACATTGGGTTTAGAGGATTATTACAGTGCAGCGCAATATGAGCAAGATGCCATGGCTCTCCTTACAGAACTATTCAGTCAACATGACACGCTCGTTATGTCGGGTGGTTCAATGATGTACATCGATGCGGTGTGTAAGGGGATTGATGATATTCCAACCGTTGATGATGAAACACGACAGTTGCTAAAAACACGCTACGAACAAGAAGGACTTGAACCGCTTGTAGCAGAACTTCGTTTGCTTGACCCCGCGTATTATGACATTTGTGACAAACGTAATCCTAAACGTGTGGTGCATGCACTCGAAATATGTTATATGACAGGGCGTACTTTTACTTCATATCGTGTGCGCAAACAGGTGAAGCGTCCATTTCACATAGAGAAGATTGGCTTGCAACGTCCACGTCCTGAGCTTTTTGACCGTATTAACCGTCGTGTGGATGTAATGGTAGAGCAAGGGTTGATAGACGAAGCACGTCGTGTTTTACCTTATCGCCATTGTAACTCATTGAACACGGTTGGTTACAAAGAACTCTTTAAATATTTTGATGGTGAATGGTCACTCGATATGGCATTAGAGAAAATTCGTCGCAACTCTCGTGTCTATGCCAAAAAACAAATTACTTGGTTTAAGAAGGACGAAGATGTGCAGTGGGTTGAACTTTAAGTAAACAAATGGGAAAAAGAAGATCTTACAAATACAATAAAATAGACCTATTGGCAAATAGAACTTTGTATGCAGTATATGAAGTTTGGATTTTTTTTATGTGGGTTGTAGATTGGACTTTTGGTTATCCATTATATAGTATACCTTTTTTTAAAAAAAGAATAAATAAGGTGAATGGTGTAGAAG
>UQPD01000011.1 GCA_900542795.1 uncultured Prevotella sp.
CATGTGAATTCGGGATAAACCCTCATTCACATACCTGGCTACCATATATCACCCCTAACGGGGTGAGGCTAGCGCGTAAAAATCCTTGATAATTCTATCAAATTTTATGCAGAACTTTTTGCGGATTTTGAACACCCTACCTTTCAGGACGTGCATTATCATTATTACTTAATACTTATTACTTGTATACACATAGTTTGTAATACTTAATACTTAAATTTAGATATCGGTGCCAGCGTCACCCTCAGAACCAGTGTTGCCACCGCCAGGCTGTTCTGTGCCAGGGTTGCCACTTCCGTCTTCTGTGAAGTATGCAGCGAGCGTTACATCCTTGTCCATCTTCACAACGCGCGAAGGTGAGGTGCTACCATCATCCCATTGCGAGAACTTAAATCCTGCATTCGCAGTAGCCTCTACAGTTACGCTGCTACCAGCGTCATAAGTGCCAGCACCCTTTACGACACCACCTTGAGGGGGAAGCAGATTTACCTTCAAAGTCTTCTTCGCTTGCGTGTTGTCACCACCACCACTGGGCTTATTATCACCGCCACCACTGGGGTTGTTATCGGGATTACCACCACTGGGCTTGTTAGGGAGCGGATAAACGAGCACGCCATTTTCATCGCGAACCTCAGAGATATACACACCCATTTCATTGATTTTACGCTTAATCTCAATCGAAGGCGTGAAGAGAATGCGACGACGAAGAATCAACTCAGTGTTAACATCCTTCAGCTCAGCTGCACTGCGAGCACGCAAACCAATGCGCATGCTGCCAAGTCCCGGAATGGGCACAGAGTGACCTTCAGTAATCCAAGCCTTAATCACCTCGCCAGCTGCATCCCAGCAAGCTTGCATCACACCCTTGCTCATACCACTACGCAACGCAGCCTCTTCAATCATCTTGCTCTTGTCGAGCATGCCGTAGTTATCGGGGTACAAGGTGTAAGCATAATTCTTGTTACCTACATTCAGTTTACGTCTCAAACCTCTTACTCTAATAGCCATAATGCTGTGTGTTTTTGTTGGTTAGTAATGTTGTAATTTATGCCCTTTGAAATCGCTACTTTTTAGCCGTTTCAGCGAGTTAACTAAACAAATTTCGCGAGTTTAGTAAACCGATTTCGCGAGTTTAGTAACGCGATTTTGGGGCGTTTTTGATGGTATTTTTGAGCGCTCATCTCCGTCGACAGTGCAAAGGTACAATGGGGTGCAAGCAATCTCCAAATTGCATGTAAAAGTTTTCCCCTTTAATTTTTGTAAATCGGCTCACTCCCCCAGTGTTTATTGGGGAAAAATTTTTCAAAGTAAGAAATTATGACAAAATACTGAAAAGGTCATTTTTGCCAAAAGTGACCGAATGGGCGAAATTAACAACTGGAGCCGTTTTTTGCCTTCGATGTACGCTTTTGCTTTACATCAAAAAGTGACTTTTCTCTCGAAAACGACGTAAAAAGTGACTTTTTAAAACGCATAACTCCTTGAAAATCAGCATGTTAAAAGTTGTTTTTAGCAAAAGGTCACTGGTCACTTGTCACTTTTCCATAAATTTTTCTCGAAAAAAAATTATGTTAATATATAAGTTATTGATAATCAATATATTATATACTTATTCTTTTTTTTCTGACATCAAAGTCATTGAAAAAGTGACTAGTGACCAAGTGACTTTTTCCGTGTGAATATTCATTAACTTATGTACTAATTTATCGTAGCTTTTTTGCCACACTATTTGCAAGCTTGCTTGGGTTGAAAAGTATAGTGTTTATTGAGGTTGTAAATAAGTTTGATTGGGGATTTCTATAGAAGCATTTCAGATTAAGCAAGAATAATTACATTAACACATAAATACAAAGAGATGGTAATACACAAAATAAAAGTTAACAAAATAAATGCACAAAACGTACCACAATTTGTGGTGCGTTTTGTTCACTCTTAACACATAAAGCGATATTTAACACATTACAAGACTATTACAAATATTGCATGTTAATAAAAGCAATATTAGTTATAAGAACTCGTCTTCAACCAGCTTTCCTCATCATTCCTGCTTTTTCCCACCAAACACGCATTTTTCACTGCTCAAAACCTTGTTTTGTCCCTCAAAACTTAACACACCCACCTTCACGGCAAAAAGATATTTATATAACACTGTCAAGTTTGCAAAAATAAAAGGGCTTTTTCGCAACGAAAACTACCATTAGGAGTGAAAAAGCGCGATATTTTTAGATAAAAACCTCACGCTCGGAACTGAAAATAAAAATTTCGCTTCTCTCGCTTAGTCGTTTTTTTAGTTAAAGTGCATCTACAAAAAGTATGGCAGAGAACCGTATGTTGCTTCGGTGAAAGAAAGTGTTTTATCTCTCAAAATCTACACTAAAGCTTTGTTAACACGAATTTTAAGGAAATTAAGAGTGACCGAGTGACCGCTAATTCATTGATAACCAAAGAGATGCGCGGTCACTGGTCACTTGTCACTTTTCAATAGTTGTTCAAAATCCGCATTTTCTGCATGAATTTTGAACAACTACTTTTTTCTGGGCATGAGAGAGTGTGTGTGCGAGATTGGGGGAATGTAGGGTAAGAAAAGGGCAAGAAGAAACAAAACAAGAAGAAACAAGAAGAAAAAAATACCCTTAACACGATTGTAAAAAAGAAACCAGGGCTGCAGATGTAAAAAAGGAGATGAGACAATTATTTTTTACCCCTAAATCTTACGATTTTCCACCCGAAACGCCTAAAAACTATCCCATAATTCCGTTTTTTTAAGGAATAAAACGAACTTTCAAAAAAATTGTACTACAAAAAGGGTTGTTCATTTAGCTTTTAATGCTAATTTTGCCGACAGATTGAAGCGAAGGGATTATCTCATCAAAAGATTTTCCTGAAAAATCAAACTAGACAATAATAATAATTACAGCTATTATATAAAAAAATCATGAGTAAAAATAGCGTGAAAATTGGACACATTTCGCAGATTATTGGCGCGGTGGTCGATGTTAAGTTCGACATCGAGGGTCAGTCTGCTAAAGATGTCTTACCTCGCATCCACGAAGCACTGGAGGTTACACACCCCGATGGTCGCACCCTTATTATTGAGGTACAGCAACATATTGGCGAGGACACCGTGCGCACCGTGGCTATGGATAACACCGACGGCTTGAGTCGTGGTTTGGAAGTGCGATGCACGGGTGCTCCTATCTCAATGCCTGTGGGCAAGCAGATTAAAGGTCGCATGATGAATGTGACAGGCGACTCGATTGATGGTCTTAAAACCTTAGACCGCTCAGCTGGCACTTACCCCATTCACCGCGAACCGCCTAAGTTCGATGAACTGAAAACGAGTAGCGAAGTACTCTACACGGGTATTAAGGTGATTGACTTGCTCGAACCTTATGCCAAAGGTGGTAAAATTGGTTTGTTCGGTGGTGCTGGTGTGGGCAAAACGGTGCTCATCATGGAGCTGATTAACAACATTGCCAAAGGTCACGATGGTTTCTCGGTGTTTGCTGGTGTGGGCGAACGTACCCGCGAAGGTAACGACTTGCTCCGCGAGATGATTGAAAGCGGGGTTGTGCGTTACGGCAAGGAATTTGAAGAAGCTATGGAACGTGGCGAGTGGGACTTGTCGAAGGTTGACTATAGTGAAGTAGAAAAGAGCCAAGCCACGCTTGTGTACGGACAGATGAATGAGCCTCCTGGCGCACGTTCATCGGTTGCGCTCTCAGGTTTGTCTATCGCTGAGAGTTTCCGCGATGCGGGAGCTAAGGAGGGCAAGACGTCTGACATCCTGTTCTTTATCGATAACATTTTCCGTTTCACGCAAGCTGGTTCTGAGGTTTCTGCCCTTTTGGGTCGTATGCCTTCGGCTGTGGGTTACCAACCTACTTTGGCAAGCGAAATGGGTGCCATGCAAGAGCGTATTACCTCGACCAAGAATGGTTCGATCACCTCAATTCAGGCGGTTTATGTGCCTGCCGATGACTTGACAGACCCTGCACCTGCTACCACCTTTACGCACTTGGACGCTACTACGGTGTTGAGCCGTAAGATTACGGAATTGGGTATTTATCCTGCGGTTGATCCCTTGGATTCTACCTCGCGTATTCTTGACCCCAAGGTGATTGGCGAAGCGCACTATAATTGTGCACAACGCGTAAAGCAGATTTTGCAGAAGTATAAGGAGCTGCAAGATATTATTGCCATTTTGGGTATGGACGAACTCTCAGACGAGGATCGCTTGACGGTGAACCGTGCTCGCCGTGTGCAACGCTTTTTGAGTCAGCCGTTTACGGTTGCCGAGAAGTTTACGGGTGTGCCGGGTGTGATGGTTCCCATTGACGAAGTGATACGCGGTTTCAATATGATTTTGGATGGCGAGGTTGACCATCTGCCCGAACAAGCCTTTTTGAACGTGGGTACGATTGACGAGGCTATTGCTAAGGGTAAAAAACTGTTGGAACAAGCTTAAGTTAGGGTTTTTAAGGTTTTTAGTTTTTTGGGTTGACGCTTTTGTGAGTCAATAACAAAACGAAAATCTAACTAAATCCCTTAAACTTGATAAAACAGACTGAAACATGAAAGTAACCATAGTTTCTCCCGAAAAGACATTGTTCGAGGGTGAGGTAGATGGCATTAAGTTGCCTGGAGCTAAAGGGCGTTTTGAGGTACTGAAAGACCATGCCCCACTCATTTCTACCCTCACTCAGGGAACAGTGGAATGCTTGGGAAACACCCCCTATAAGGTAACTATAAGCGGAGGATTTGTAGAAGTGGCACGCAATGCCGTTTCTGTATGTGTGGAAATGTAACCATGCCTGGGTGAGGCGTGAGTGAAGTTGTGTAATGAAAAAAGTTTCGTTCTACTCTCATTAAAACGCTGGCGTGCTGCATGCACCACACAAATGGTGTGGCAGCTATGACAGGGTTTTAAGAGAACGATGCGATAGACATACTCCGTTCGCCATAAGAATAAGGATGACGCACGCGGGCTACAGACTCTTGCAGCATCTCTCTCGTCAGTGTGAAAATGTATCTATGAAACTTGATTGTAAAAACGCTTATAAAAACTAACTCACGACAAACATTATACCCTTAAAAAAAGACATGGAGGCATTTGATCGACGCATCAAAAAATCTCTTATTACAAAAGCCATAACCATTTGTGTTACAGCTGCTTTGCTACTCTGTTTTGAACTAATGCTTGCAGGCGCAAATGTGGCGATGCAGCAGGCTCCGCCCGTTGTGTGTGTGGCCACGCTACTGATGGTGGTGAATGGACTGAGCAGCATGGTTTATAAATGGATTATGAAGGACGGCGGACGACGCGCCATTGGTTTCTACTTAATAGACAAGGTGGTTCGCTTTTTCTTGGTTATTGTCATTGTGCTGATTTACGCCTTGGCTGACCGACGCAACCTTTTGGCTTTTGCCATCAACCTTTTAGTGCTCTATGTGGCTGATGCTGTGACATCGATGATGTTGTATGTTAGCACGGAGCAAAACTTCAATAAAAAGAAATGAATAACCTCATTATTAAATATTTGTGCATCGTAGCATTATTCTTCGGTCAGCTGTTTGCCTTCACGGCATCGGCTAACGAAGCTGCCCCGAAAGCTCAAGAAAAGCCCGACGTGAAAGAAATCGTGTTGGGCCACATGAGCGATGCCTATGATTGGCACATTGTTACGTGGAATGGGCATCACGTGTCGATACCGCTACCAGTAATTGTGAAAGGCGAAAATAGCGGTTGGCACGTGTTTAGCTCGGCACGCTTTCACGAAAGCGAAGATGGCACCTACCAAGGCTTTTACTTGAATGAGGAGAAAAACGGCAAGATTTACGAACACACTGCTAATGGTGAGGACGTAAGACCGTGGGACTTTAGCATTACGAAAGACGTGGTTCAGATTTGGATTGTGGTTTTGGTTATGGCTTTTGTCTTTATCGGTTCAGCTCGCTGGTACAAGGACAAGAAACCAAGCGACAAAGCCCCGAAGGGTTTTGTGGGACTGGTTGAAATGTTTGTGATGTCGATTAACGAGGACTTAATTCGTCCCTCGGTAGGCGAAAAACATTACAAAAAGTATGCTCCTTACTTGCTCACCGTCTTTTTCTTTATCTTTATCACGAACCTCTTGGGTTTGATTCCTATCTTCCCGGGTGGTGCCAACATTACGGGCAACATTAACATTACTTTTATACTTGCCATGGGTACGCTCTTGTTGGTGAACCTCTTTGGCAATAAGGAGTATTGGAAGGAAATTCTGTGGCCTCCTGTTCCTACTTGGTTGAAATGCCCCGTGCCTATGATGCCTGTTATTGAGCTTTTTGGCATATTTACAAAACCATTTGCCTTGATGGTACGTTTGTTTGCCAACATGATGGGTGGTCATGCCATCATCTTGTCGCTTACCTGCGTAATCTTTATTACTTGCCAAATCAATGCGGTGATTGGTTCATCGCTGACTTTTGTGAGCTTCGTGATGATGATTTTCATGAACTGCCTCGAACTCTTGGTGGCATTTATCCAAGCTTATGTGTTTACGATGCTGAGCGCCGTGTTTATTGGCTTGGCGCATCCCGAAGCACACGAACACTAATGGGTGGTTCTAAAATTAGAACTACCCTAAGAACGAAACAAATAACAAATTAAACAAACCCATAAAAAAATTTTAAACATTATGACTCTCTTAATCGCATTGTTACAAGCTGCCGCTGGTGCAGCAGGTCTTGCAAAGTTGGGCGCTGGTATTGGTGCCGCTCTCGCTGCTATTGGTGCTGGTCTTGGTATCGGTCGCATTGGTAGTGCTGCTATGGAAGCTATCGCCCGTCAGCCCGAGTCGACTGGTGACATCCGTACCAACATGATCATCATTGCAGCTCTTGTAGAAGGTGTGGCTCTCTTTGCCGTTATCGTCTGCTTGCTCTGCCTCTTCTTGTAATCTCTCTCGGCTGAGTTATATAGTTAAGGTTATAGGGCTACAAGTAGTTCTTTTTGTAAACCCTATAACCTCGCTATTTCTCAACCACTATTAAGCAAAAAAAGATTTTATGCAGTCAATCAATCTGCCATCCATATTAACTCCTGACGTGGGCTTGATGTTTTGGATGCTTTTGGCTATTCTTGTGGTGTTTGGCTTAATGGCTAAATTTGGTTTCCCCGTTATTATTAACATGGTGAACGAACGCAAGAATTACATTGACGAATCGCTGCAAAAGGCGCACGAAGCGAACGAGCGTTTGGCAAGCATCGAACAGGAGGGTGAACGCCTTTTGAACGAAGCTCGCGCACGTCAAGCAGAGATTTTGAGTCAGGCCAAAGCTACAAGCGACAGCATCGTGCGCGAAGCACGCGAAAAGGCACAGGAAGAAGGTGCCAAGATGCTGCAAGACGCTAAAGCGCAAATTGCTGCTGAAAAGGAAAATGCCTTGCGCGATATTCGCGAAACTGTGGCTGACCTCTCGGTGGTGATTGCCGAAAAGGTGGTTCGACAAAAACTTGCCAACACCACCGAACAGCAAAAACTCATTGAGCAAATGCTTGACGAGGTTTGCAAAGCCTAATCTAAGAAAGTAGGTTTTAGGAGGAATGTGACGACACAATAATCTCTGTCTCTGAAATTCATCTCCCCCAAAAAACAACTATTTTAGAACGTCTACACATTTATAAAAAATAGGAAATAGCTTTATGGATTTAGGCATCGTTTCAACCCGATATGCCAAAGCTTTGCTGCTCTTTGCAGAACAGAACAATGAGGAGGACAGGGTGTATGAAGAGACCTCTGTGTTGGCAGAGACTTTCATTCAGGTTCCTGCGCTGCAACAGGCTATGATTAACCCTGTGTTGACCGAAGCCCAAAAGAAACAGCTGCTCCTCACTGCTGCCTGTGGCAAGAATGCTCCCTCACAGTCGCTCAGCAGGTTTGCCTCGCTCATTATTCATAAAATGCGAGCCGAACTCATGCACCAAGTGGCACTGACCTACGGAACGCTCTACCGCAAAGGCAAGCATATCATTAACAGCAAACTTGTGTTGCCCACAACCATCGACAAGCAACTCATTGAAAAGTTGCAACAAATGGTTGAAAAACGATCGAAGTGCAAAGTTGACTTCCATGTTAAAGAAGATGCCTCTATTCTGGGTGGCTTTATTTTGGAATACGACACTTACCGTTTAGACGCAAGTGTGCGCTCTCAGCTCGCACAATTAAAACGAGAATTGAAGTAAAATTACTTATAAACAGATTAAATGTCCAACAATATAAAACCCAGTGAAGTTAGCGAAGTACTTTTGCGCGAACTTCAGGATATCAACACCGATGTCAAGTTTGAAGAGGTGGGCGTTGTTCTCTCTATTGGCGATGGTGTGGCTCACATCTATGGTCTTACCAACGTTACGGAGAATGAGCTTATCGAATTTGAAAATGGCGTAATGGGTGTTGCCATGAACCTTGAGGAGGACAATGTGGGTGCCGTGTTGCTCGGTTCCTCTGAGGGTATTAAAGAGGGACAAAGCGTGAAGCGTACCACCAAGGTTGCCTCGATTGAGGTTTGCGACGAGATGCTCGGACGTGTTATCGACCCGCTCGGCAACCCTGTTGATGGTGGAAAGGCTATCGAAGGCAAAAAATATTTGATGCCCCTCGACCGCAAAGCACCTGGTGTTATTTATCGTCAACCTGTGACCCAAGCTCTGCAAACGGGTTTGAAGAGTGTCGACTCCATGATTCCTATCGGTCGTGGACAGCGCGAACTTATCATTGGCGACCGCCAAACAGGTAAGACCGCAATTGCTATCGATACCATTATCAACCAGAAGCAAAACTTTGCCAAGGGCGACCCTGTATATTGCATCTACGTGGCTATCGGTCAGAAGGCTTCGACCGTTGCTAACATCGTTAATACGTTGAAGCAGGCAGGCGCAATGGATTATACCATCATTGTGAGTGCTACAGCTGGCGAACCTGCTGCAATGCAGTATTATGCGCCTTTTGCGGGTGCTGCTATTGGCGAATACTTCCGCGATCGTGGTTTGCACGCCTTGGTAGTGTATGATGACCTTTCAAAACAGGCGGTTGCTTACCGCGAAATTTCATTGATTCTGCGTCGTCCTTCAGGTCGTGAGGCTTATCCTGGCGATGTGTTCTACTTGCACTCACGTTTGCTTGAACGTGCTGCTAAAATTAACAATCAGCAAGAGGTGGCCGAAAAGATGAACGACCTTCCTGAATGTTTGAAAGGCGAGGTGAAAGGTGGTGGTTCGCTTACCGCACTCCCTATCATCGAAACACAGGCTGGTGACGTTTCGGCTTACATTCCTACCAACGTTATTTCGATTACCGATGGTCAGATTTATTTGGACACGAACCTCTTTAACCAAGGTTTCCGTCCTGCCATTGACGTGGGTATCTCTGTGAGCCGTGTGGGTGGTGCCGCACAAATTAAGAGTATGAAGAAGGTGGCTGGTACACTGAAAATAGACCAAGCTCAGTATCGCGAACTCGAAGCTTTTGCTAAGTTCTCGTCGGACATGGACCCTGTAACTGCCATGACCATTGACCGCGGTCGTAAGAACAACCAGTTGCTTATTCAGGCTCAATATAGCCCAATGCCCGTTGCCGAACAGGTTGCCATTCTTTATTGTGGCACGCATGGCTTGCTCAAAGATGTGGCTATTGACAAGGTGCGCGATTTTCAAGATACTTTCTTACAGGTTATTCGCACCCAATATGCTGAAACGGTTCTCAACGAATTGGCTAAGGGCAATCTGAGCGAAGAGGTTTGCCACGACATTGAGAAGGTGGCTGCCGACATTGCTGGACAATATAAAGCATAAAGGATATGGCCTCACTGAAAGAAGTTAAAACACGAATTGCATCGGTGAATAGCACACGCAAAATTACGAGTGCTATGAAGATGGTGGCATCTTCAAAACTTCACCATGCGCAGCAGGCAATTGAGAGCATGCGCCCTTACGAGCATCAACTCGCCCACATCATGGCTACTTTTGTTGGCAACATGGAGGGCGAGATTGACACGCCTTATGCCGGCGAGCGCGAAGTAAAGCGTGTGGCCATTGTTCTTTACACCTCTAATTCGTCGCTCTGCGGTGGTTTTAATGCCAATGTTATTAAGGCGTTCAACCATAAGGTGGCTCTTTATCGCGAACAGGGCATTGACATTGTTAAGGTTTTTGCCTTAGGTAAAAAGGCTGCGGATGCTGCTAACAAGGCTGGTTTTAGCATTACGGCAGACTATGCTCCCCTACTCGACCATCCTCAATATGACAAAGCGGCACAGGTGGCTGCTGAAATTATGGAGATGTATGCTAAGGGTGACATTGACCAAGCAGACTTGATTTACCACCACTTTAAGAGTGCTGGTTCACAGGTGTTGACCGAAGAGACTTTCTTGCCCATTAAGTTGCAAAGCGAAACGGCTAATGGGGCTAAACAGGAGAAGACGGCGGAGCTTGACTTTATTGTGGAACCTTCGAAGGAGGAGATTGTGAGTCAACTCATCCCGAAATCGCTTCACCTTAAACTCTTCACTGCGCTGCTCGACAGTTTAGCAAGCGAGCATGCCGCTCGTGTTGTGGCTATGCAAGTGGCTACTGACAACGCTGACGACTTGCTGCGCGAACTCACTTTGGCATATAACAAGAGCCGTCAACAAGCTATTACCAACGAGTTGCTCGACATTGCTGGTGGTAGCATGCAATAAGGTCTTTAAAAAGAGGTTGGGCAATTTAAAAAAATGAATGAATATATGTGTTTGTATATTCGTGTTTTTTTGATTGAATTACATCATCTATGGTTCACACACCCAACTCGGTGATATAAGATAAGCCAGGTATGTAAATAAGGGAGAAATATCCCGAATTTATATACCTGGCTATTTTTTTGTAGGTGTTCGAATTTGTTTTTTTTATTTTCTACTTACGCAACCGCAGCACTCTAATGCCCACCGATGAGGGATGTTCCTTGAGATATTGCCGAAGCGTTTTGGGTTCTTCAACTACCTTGTGGTGAATGGACGAGGCATTGAGCAAATGCAAACGGTTGTCTTTTCCCCACACGGCAAACCCTAAATGCGAATAGTCGATGCCCGCCTTCTTGGTTACTATGGCTATGATATCGCCCGACTGAATGGAACGCAACTCTTGCTTGGGCAATGCCGTTTGAGTTTCTGACAAATAACATCCATCCGCGCCATTATATTTACGTTCGAGCACGGCTATACTGTCTACCCACTCAGGGTGTTGTTTCAAAAATTTATATTTGTCGGGATGGGTTGTCATGTAAGCGTTTTTGATGGTGATGGGCGTTGTGAAATGCGCAGGATCCTTTACTTCTTCCACTAACTGCTTGTTAATATTGTCGTGCATCCACCAAGTAAAGTAGTGCAAACGCGACAGGTATCCATCCATTTTTCCATGCCAATAACGCAGCGCCATGAGGTTGCGACAATAATCGGCAAAATGGGTTTGCTGCTGTCGTTTTGTCAGTGTTAATGCTAAGGTTGTTTCAACGAGTGTTGTGCAATCCATTTGTCGCAAGTTTACCACTAATTGCTCGGGGTCTGATTTTTCGAGCGTAGCTGCCACATAAGGCACCCCTATAAACTTGCGTGCATAAAACAGCACATCGTTTTCGCCAGGGTTTTCACGCAGCAAAGCCTCAACACGTGCCGAGTCTGCCTGGGTGTAGAGGGTTTGCTGCAACACATCATTTTCCTTCTCCTTAGGGTGTTGCTCAAGGTGGGATTGCACAATGCCTTGCGACACGCCTTCTTGCTTTGCACCCCCTTCGATGGGGTGAACACGATTGCCTACACACGACCCTGTTAGGCAAACAGGGAACAAGGCTGCTATGAGTAAATTATAAATCATGGGACTTTTCTATTTTGGGGTTTTTGCAAAGGTAGGGAAAATAAAAAAAGGTGGCTTTTAAAAAATCTGATTTTTTACATAAATCAAACTTTTTAAAAACCACCCTTTTATAAATGTCAGGATGTAATTATTTAATTAAAGACACTGAACGATTGACGAACTTGCTTAAGGCTTCGCCACGGAGCAAGCCATTTTGCAAGAGAGCCAAGTCGATGAGCTGAGCTACCACGGCATTCTGTTTACCGTATGCTGCCCACACATCCTTGCGTGCTTGCTCTTGTGCTGTAATGGCTTCGTTACACTGCTTCAAGTCGTTCTTCTCAGCTTCGGTCAAGTCTTCGAGCTTCTTATCCTTCTGCTCTTGCTCAAGAGCTGCATGACGAGCATGTAAGCCCTTCAACTCGCTTTCTATGGGCTGAAGTTTGTCGGCAAGCTGCGTCTTCATGTCAGTCAACACTTCCTTAACCAAACGGTGGTCTGAATTGAGCACAACGTTATACATGTCGGGCATTTCACCATAGAACGACATGCCTTGCTGATAACGGCTGGCATCCTTCATACGACGCATGTATTCGCTCTGCGTAATAATGACAGGTGTGGCTGTTTCGCCCATGGGGGCAGTTTCTACATGAAACTGCGCTTTGTCCATAGTGGGCAATTCGGCTGTGAACACGCCATTGAGCGAGGCTGCATCTTCTTGACTGAGTTGGTCTTTAGGCGTATCTTCCTTCTGAATTAAACGGTCGATAACATCGCCATCTACACGACTGAAACGACACTTATCGAATTTCTGCTCGAGCATGTTTACCATGGCTGTATCGAGCTGACCATCCAACAAAAGCACGCTATAACCCTTTGCCTTAGCCGTTTCGATGTAGCTATACTGCTCATCCTTATTGGTGGCATAGAGGTAAATGAGGTTGCCATCCTTGTCGGTCTGTGCGTCCTTTATGAGGTCGCGATATTCATCGTAAGTGAAGTATTTGCCTTCAACATCCTTCAACAATGCAAAGTTCTTTGCCTTGTCGTAGAAGTCTTGCTCTGAAAGCATGCCATAGTGAATGAAGAGCTTCAAGTCGTCCCACTTCTGCTCAAAGTCCTTACGGTCTGCCTTGAAGATAGATTGCAAACGGTCGCTTACCTTCTTTGTGATGTAAGTAGAGATCTTCTTTACGTTAGCATCGCTCTGCAAATAGCTACGGCTTACGTTCAAGGGGATGTCGGGTGAGTCGATTACACCATGAAGCAAGGTCAAGAAGTCGGGCACGATGTTCTCTACCTGGTCGGTAACAAACACTTGGTTGCAATAAAGCTGAATTTTGTTGCGATGAATGTCTAAGTTGCTCTTGATGCGAGGGAAGTAGAGCACACCAGTTAGGTTAAACGGATAGTCTACGTTCAAATGTATCCAGAACAAGGGTTCGTCGCTCATGGGATAAAGTTCGGTATAGAACTTTTTGTAATCCTCATCCTTCAAAGTTGAAGGAGTCTTGGTCCAAAGTGGTGTAGTGTCGTTAACAATGTTATCCTCGTCGGTGTCTACTTGCTTACCATCTTCCCACTTGGTCTTTTTGCCAAAAGCAATTTCTATGGGCAAGAAGCGGCAATACTTGGTGAGCAAACCTTGAATTTTTTCTTTTTCAAGGAACTCTACGCAGTCGTCAGAGATGTGAAGCACAATGTCTGTACCACGGTCTGCTTTGTCGCACGCGTCAATCTCAAATGCAGGCGAACCATCACACGTCCATTTCACACCCTCTGCACCTTCGCGGTAGCTATGTGAAAGAATGTCTACTCTGTCGGCTACCATGAATGATGAATAGAAGCCCAAACCAAAGTGTCCGATGATGGCTGAAGCATCGTCTTTATACTTTTCGAGGAAGTCGTTAGCTCCCGAAAAAGCAATTTGGTTGATATATTTGTCAATTTCCTCAGCTGTCATACCAATGCCTCGGTCGCTAATGGTAAGCGTTTTGGCTTCCTTGTCAATGGCAACACGCACGGTCAAATCGCCCAATTCGCCCTTGAAGTCGCCCTTCATGGCAAGTGTTTTGAGCTTTTGGGTTGCGTCTACGGCATTGCTAACTATCTCACGCAGAAAAATTTCGTGATCGCTGTAAAGAAATTTCTTAATTACCGGAAAAATGTTCTCGGTGGTTATTCCTATGTTTCCTTTTTGCATAACTCGTTTTATATTTTGTTGTTTTGCAAAAGATATAGCAAATAACGTGCCAATTCTTTTATTGTCAGTAGTTATTTTCTTTTTGAAAATCCTTTCTGTAAAAAGAAAGAGCAAGAACATTCGGGATGCTTCTAAAAAGAAAATCCCAAATATTCTTACTCTAAAGTTGTGATGCTGCAAACATGAGCTACACGCTATGTACCTCTGCTTACACCAATTTATTATCTTCGCCTTCGGGGAATACCACTTGGGCTTTAAAGTTTTTTGCTTCTTCGGGCGACATTTGAGCGTATGCCATGATAATGACTTCATCGCCTACCTGAAACATGCGAGCTGCTGCACCATTCAAACAAATGCAACCCGAACCTCGCGGACCAGCAATGATGTAGGTAACTACGCGCTCACCATTCATGTTATTTACCACATGAACTTGCTCGCCTGCCAACATGCCACATGCGTCCATAAGGTCTTGGTCGATGGTGATGCTACCCATGTAGTGCAAGTTGGCTTGCGTCACGGTGGCACAATGAATTTTCGACTTGAGCAGTGTTAACAACATGTTTTATTCCTCTTCTTTATATTTAATATTATCAATCAAACGAACAGGACGCTGACCGCAATACACTGTGATGCAACCTACTATATAAGGAGCATCGTCCCATGAGGTAACAGGCTGCAAGGTAATGCCATTTACAATTTCAAAATACTCCACTTCGAGTCCTTTTGTTGCATTGAGCGCACCTACAACAAGGTCGTGAGTTTCAGCCACGGTGTGATTCTTTGCAAAGTCAACACTGGTTTTCAATGCTTGCGAGATGCACACGGCTGTACGCTTTTCAGCTTCGGTGAGGAGGGCATTACGCGAGCTAAGTGCCAAACCACTTTCTTCACGTACGATGGGACAAGGACGCAACTCGATGGGGAGTTTAAGGTCTGCCACCATGGCACGGATTACAGCTATCTGCTGAAAATCTTTTTCACCAAAGTAGGCACGGTCGGGCTGTACCATATAAAAGAGTTTGCTCACAATTTGGCATACGCCATTAAAGTGGCCTGGACGACGAGGACCTTCCATCACCGTGTCGATGGGAGGATAAGAGAAGGTGCGCGTATCGGGCTCAGGATAAACCTCCTCTACACTCGGAGCAAACACATAAGTTGCGCCAAGCGACTCGAGCAACTGACAGTCGGCATCGAGTGTGCGCGGATAATTTTTTAGGTCGTTTTTGTCGTTAAACTGTGTGGGGTTGACAAATACGCTCACCACAGTGACATCGTTTTCGCTTACAGAGCGCTTCACGAGCGAGGCATGTCCTGCATGTAAAGCTCCCATTGTGGGTACCAACCCAATTTTCTTGCCCTCGGCACGTGCTGCGGCGAGTGCTTCTTCGAGGTTGGCTTTTGTATTAAAGACTTTCATTGTTATTTTTGAAAACTTTTTGTCAGTAACATAGGGGCTTTGTTCTTTTAGTTTATACGCAATGCCCCAAATGAGAATGCAAAATAACACAATTCTTAGCAATTATACCGCATTTTATCTCCTTAATCTGTGATTTTTAACGCTGAAGTAGTTAAAATACCATCTTAATACATCATCTTCCCGATTTTTTTGCTAACTTTGCAAGTGTGAGTTGGTGTGTTTCATTAAAAAATTACCTTTTTCATCATGAATATTGGCAAGAACGAAATTGAAACAACACTGATTTTTTTATGAATTAAGGATGGTAGCACAGGCGCACAGGTATGCGTTGAAAAAGGGTTTTCCTATAAAAGTGAAGCCATAACACACAAGTGCTCCAACACTTACACGAAAAAGATAATATTATAATAATGTCAAAAAAAGTATTGTTCGTAACCCAGGAGATGACTCCTTATGTGCCCGAAAGCCCTATGGCTGTCGATGGCAGAAAGATGCCGCAAGCCTTGCAAGAAAAGGGTTGTGAAATCCGCACGTTTATGCCCCGTTGGGGAATTATCAACGAGCGTCGTAATCAACTGCATGAGGTAATTCGCCTTTCGGGCATGAACATCATCATTGATGACACGGATCATCCCTTGATTATCAAGGTAGCCTCTATTCAGGCTGCACGCATGCAGGTGTATTTCATCGATAACGATGACTACTTCCACAAGCGCGGCATGTTTGCCGATGGAGATGGCAAGGAATATGAGGACAACATTGAACGCGCTGTGTTCTATGCACGCGGTGTGCTCGAAACTGTTAAGAAACTGCGTTGGTGCCCCGACGTTATTTACTGCCAAGGTTGGATTGCTGCCGTGGTGCCTTTCTACATCAAGACGGCTTATCGCGAAGAACCTTCGTTTGCGAACACCAAGGTGGTATGTTCTCTTTATGGTGAAATGCCTAACGCACAACTTACTGAGCGCTTTGCTGAGTGCTTGGAATATCGCAACGCTAATGCCGAAGCTGTGACTAAGGCGGGTGTTGACTTGACTCAAACTGACAGTTTGGGACGTTTGGCTGTGGCATTTAGCGATGGTATTATCGAAGGCGAAGCTGGCACACAAGACGCTATGCTTGAATATGCCAAAAGCTTGAACATCCCCGTTCTCAACGCGCCTGCCGAAGAGGAAAAGGCTGCTGCCTACAAGGCATTTGTTGAGCAGGTTGCTGGCGAATAAACACACGCTGCACAACTGCACAACACACACATATATATATTACACTACTTAAAGCCCATGTGCATTCAGAATTACAGATAACCTATAAAACTCTGAAAGACATGGGCTTTAATTCTATTTAAAGGGTGAGTTTCGAAATTTTTTGTTTTAAAACAAAGCTTCTAACAACATCCTGCTGATATCAAACCACACAAAAAAATTTGCGTAACTGCATGAAAAAAATATTGTTTGCCATCTTACTCGGCACTATACTAACGGCTTGCGACGATGACACTGCCATGATTGGCAATGGACTCATGCCCGACAACGATCGTATCACTGCCATCGACTCGGTGTTTAACATCACAACCACTACTGCTAAACAGGAGGCTGTGTTGGCTAACACAAGCTCGTGCTACTTGGGCAGCATCATCGACCCCGAAATGAACATTCAAACCACATCGGGTTTCCTCACACAGTTCCACTTGCCCGAGGATTTTAAATTTCCCAAAAAGTCACAACTCGTGCTCGATGAAAATGGCGAGGCTAAAGCTGACTCTTGCGACATTCGCATCTACATCGACAATTTCTATGGTGACTCGCTCACCACAATGAAACTCCGCGCACAAGAGTTAAGTCTTAACAACGTGCTCGACGAGGATAAAAAATATTACACCAATCTTAATGCCGATGATTTTATCAATTCTAACGGCATCGACAAGTCTATATCGTACACGGTAAAAGACTTGACACGTCCCGACAAAGAAACCAACGGCATTTCTTACTACCGACAGATTGTGATTAAGTTGCCCAAAGAGTATGGTAAGCAGATTATGGACGATTATTACGCCAATCCGCAACACTTCAAGAACTCTTACACCTTCTTGCACAATGTGTGTCCTGGCTTTAGCATTAAGAGTACGGGTGGTACAGGTGTTATGATTAAGACGGCAATGATGGCAATGAACGTATACTTTCAGTATCATAGCAAAAACGCAGCTGGCAACGATACCATTGTGGATGGTGTGCAGCGCTTTGGCGGTACTGAAGAAGTGTTACAAACCACACACACCAACAATTCTTTCCCCAACAGCCTTACCGAGGATAAGTTGGCAGATATGCCGTGCACCTACATTAAGTCGCCTGCATGCTACTACACTGAATTGACCTTGCCTGTTGACGAGATTGTGGATGGAAAGGACTTGAATGGTGCTCACTACAACGACAGTGTGAACATTGCACAGCTCATTATCCGTCGTAAAACGGATGATGGTAGTGCGAATACCTTGCCCGCGCCCAGCCAATTATTATTGGTTCGCAAAAAAGATATTGGCAATTTCTTTGAACAGAACAAAATGCCCGATAGCGAAACGAGCTACTTAAGCACATCTACTTCTGCTCAAAAAAATTATTACTCCTACAGCAACATTGCCTCGCTCATCTCTTATTTAAAAGCGGAGCGCGACAAAGGGGCTGGTGTTACACTTGCCGACAATGTAGCAACTCGCCGAGCTAAGTATGCTGCATGGGAAGCACAAAACCCCGATTGGAACAAGATGGCGTTGCTCCCCGTTGACGCTATCTACACCAAAACTACAAGTAGCACAGGTGAAACCGTTTACACATTGCGCGAAGTGAAAACGCAATTAGGACTTTCATCCGTACAGTTAGAAGGCGGCAAGAATTCGCCCATCAGCATGCAGGTAACTTACG
Organism: uncultured Prevotella sp.; assembly: GCA_900542795.1. Lineage (GTDB taxonomy): Bacteria > Bacteroidota > Bacteroidia > Bacteroidales > Bacteroidaceae > Alloprevotella. The sequence goes on from UQPD01000011.1 coordinate 18,408, forward strand.
CTCGTTTCAATAAATAGGATTTTTTATACTCAAAGCTTTTTATGAAAGTTATGCTTTTTGCGGCGGGACTTGGCACCCGTCTGCGTCCACTCACCGACACCATGCCTAAGGCTATGGTGCCTGTAGCAGGCCGTCCGCTTATTGAAATATGTCTGCATCACCTAATTGAACAAGGAGCAAGCGAAGTGGTGGTGAACGTACACCACTTTGCCCAACAAATTATTGACTACGTAAATAGCCACGAATGGCCTATCCCCATACGCATCTCTAACGAAAGCGAGGAATTGCTGAACACGGGAGGAGGCTTGCGTAAGGCTGGCGAACTATTTACTGCCGATGGTCAGCCCATCTTGATTCATAATGTAGACATTCTGAGCAATGCTCCTATCAAGGATTTTTATCAGAACCATCTTTCACACGATGCCACACTGCTTGTGAGCGAACGCAACACGCAACGTTATTTACTCTTTGACGATGATATGCGACTGCGCGGTTGGACAAACATTGCTACTGGCGAAGTGCGTAGCCCCTTTGCGAATATCGAACCCGAAAAGTTACATCGCTACGCATTCTCAGGCATTCACATGTTTTCGCCACGCCTCTTCACACGCATGCAGAGCTATCCCAAGGTTTTCCCCATCATGGACTTCTATCTCAATGAATGTGCCAAGGCGGATATTCGCGGATGTGTGCAACCCAACTTGCAACTAATGGATGTGGGCAAGCTGAACACACTGCACGAGGCTGAACACTTTGTGAATGAACTGGGACTATAACGTAGGTAGTCAACATTGTTTTAAGAAAAACACCTTGCAAGCAATATTATGGGACGTAATAAATACTCGCAAAAGGAAATCAACGAAATAAAGCGCTTGTTAGCACTCAAAAATAAGGCAAACCGCTTTGGACAAAAGCAAATTCGCCACGAGTTGCGAACAACCTATGAATTTAACATCTCCGACTTTAACGAACCAGGAAAAGCCTTTGGTCCTGATGAGTTAGACGAGGCTGTGCATAGACATGCCATCCACATTTTAGACGAGGCTACCATTGCTAATATGTTGGCAAAACGTGCCCGCGACCGTGAACGCGACCGACAATTGGCTGAAGCTGAAGCCGAAGCTACTCCCAAAGACGATGCTGCCGATTGGCAAAAAGCATTAAAGGAATGGGAGGATTGGGAAAATGCGCAGAAATCTTAATATTGAAGTCGTCTAAACTTTTCTGACGAAGTTTAGATTTAAACTTTTATCTCTTCTAAATTCAAATTTTGAACTTCATAAAAATTTTAGACGACTTCATTAAAAGAAGGGCTATGTGGGTATCCATTCTTTAAAAACACTACATCCCCACTCCGTCTGTTTACAATTATCACTATTTTACGGCATCGTTCTAAACCTGAAAAAATATTTTAGACCCTGCCTCACATCTTTTTACAAATTACTATGAAAAAAGTTCTAACCATTCTTTTCTCAGCGCTGTCACTTAGTGCAGCAGCTCAACAAACTCCGCGTAATCAACTCACACCGACTCCTCCTATGGGATGGATGACTTGGAATCTCTTCAAGGGTGATATTAACGAACAACTCATTCGCGAAACAGCCGATGCCATGGTTGAAAACGGACTGAGAGATGCTGGCTATAAATACATCTTTATTGATGACTTGTGGCAAGGTGGACGCGACATGCACAACAACATCATTCCCGATCCTAAAAAATTTCCCTCGGGCATCAAGGCTTTGGCTGACTATGTACACAGCAAAGGCTTGAAGTTGGGCATTTACTCAGATGCAGCACAACTCACCTGTGCAGGTGCTACAGCAAGTTTAGGCTTTGAGGAACAGGATGCACGCACCTTTGCCTCATGGGACATCGACTACTTGAAGTATGACTATTGCAATGCACCCGAGGATAGTGCTACAGCACGTCGTCGCTACAAGCGCATGGCAGATGCCTTGCAAAGCAGTGGACGCGACATTGCACTCGGTGTATGCGAATGGGGACAGCGCCAAGCTGAAGAATGGTGCGAGAGCGTAGGTGGCCAACTATGGCGTACCACTTACGATGTGCGCGATATGTGGAAGGACATTGTTCACCAAGGGGGCATGGGCATTCTCGACATTATCAACATCACGGCTCCTTTGGCTCCTTATGCCCGCCACGGTCAATGGCCCGACATGGATATGCTTGTCATCGGACTGAATGGCAACGGCGGTCCTTCAAGCGATTTGGGCGGTGTAGGTTGTACTTATACTGAATATCAAACACAAATGAGCATGTGGTGTATGCTATGCTCTCCTTTGGCACTGACCAACGACCTGCGAAAACTCACGGATGAAGACCGTCGCATCATTTTAAACAAAGAAATCATTGCCATTAACCAAGACAAATTGGGCAAGGCTGCTACCCGCGTAGTCAACGAAAAGGATTACCAAGTTTTTGTACGTCCACTCTCAGGCAATCGGCATGCTGTGGCGGTAATGAACACGGCAGACAAGGCTCAAAAGCTCTCTGTTATTTTCAAAAACATCGGTCTTGATGGCAAATACAAGATGCGCGATGTTTGGCAACACAAAGACATTGCCCAAAAAGCCAACAAATGGAGTGGCAATGTTGATGCGCACGAAACTAAAGTTTGGGTATTAGAATAAACAAACTCTAGTTTCGGATTTAGCAAGTGCGCCCGTCTTGACTAAATCCGAAACTTGAGTAAGCAAATCATATCTCCTCTATGTCATCATCGGATCATACGGAATTTAATCGGACTTTCCGCTTAATCCGTTTCATCCGATGATGTTTCATTCCTTCACCGAACGAAACATCCAACAAATCTAAACCTCTGTTATATGAAGAGACTGCTTTTTTTACTCAGTTTGCTACTTTCGCTGCAACTATCTGCACGCGATAAAATAAAAGTGGCTTGCGTAGGAAACAGCGTAACCTTCGGCTACAATTTGCCCGACCGCGCCACACAAGCCTATCCCGTACGTTTGCAACAAATGCTTGGCGAACGCTACGAAGTGAAAAACTTTGGACACAGTGGTGCCACATTGCTCAATAAGGGTCATAACCCCTACACACGCTTGCCCGAATTTAAAGACGCTGTGCGCTACAAGGCAGACTGGGTTGTTATTCATTTAGGACTGAATGACACTGATCCACGTAATTGGCCACAACACGCCGATGAGTTCGTGAGCGATTATCGTGCACTGATTGACTCCTTTCGCGTGGCAAATCCCAAAGCACGCATTTGGATTTGCTTAATGACTCCCATCTTCCACGACCACCCACGCTTTGACAGCGGCACACGTTTGTGGCATGGCATGATTCAGCAAAAAATTAAGCAAATTGCTGCAACAGCTCATGTCGGACTGATTGACCTTTACACCCCACTCCATAGCCATCCCAACCTTTTCCCCGATGCCCTTCATCCCAATCCTGAGGGTGCAAAGATTTTGGCAGAAACAGTGTATAGCGGCATTACAGGTAATTATGGTGGATTAGCCGTACCTGCCACTTATAGCAACGGCATGGTTCTTCAACGTCAAAGCCCCATAAAGATTTGTGGCACTGCAAATGCAGGCGAACGCGTTTCTGTGAATTTTCACGGCAAAAAGTCAGAAGCCCTTACCGATGCCTTTGGCAAATGGCAAACCACCTTTGCTGCCGAAGAAGCTGGCGGTCCTTACGAACTAAGCATCAAAGCTGCGAGTGGTAAAATGACCTTCAACGATGTTTGGGTAGGCGAAGTTTGGCTTTGCTCAGGTCAATCGAACATGGAACTCAAACTTCATCAAATTAAAACAGCAAAAGAGGACATGGCTGCTGCCGACACTTGCTCACGCATTCACCTTTACAACATGCCCTCAATCATTCCCACTTCTGCCACTGAATGGGATTCGGCTCATCTTGACGCTGTAAACCATTTGCAGTATATTTCAACAGGTACATGGCAACGTGCCAATGCTAAGAATGTGCGCAACTTCTCAGCCATTGGTTTTAACTATGCCCGCATTCTTGCAGACAGTTTACAATGCCACGTAGGCATCATCTCAAATGCCGTGGGCGGTTCGGGTTGTGAAGATTGGATTGACCGCACTACGCTCGAAGAAGAGTTCCCTGCCATCTTGCGCAACTGGAAACATAACGATTTTATTATGCGATGGGTACGCGAACGTGCAGACTTAAACACACGCAAAGCAACAAACCGTTTGCAACGCCATCCCTACGAACCTGCTTACTTGTTCGAAAATGCCATACTTCCGCTTCGCAACTACAACATCCGTGGTGTGCTTTGGTACCAAGGCGAATCGAATGCAGATAACGTTGAAGTTCACGAACGCCTTTTCCCCATGCTCGAACAAAGCTGGCGCAAGTTCTTTGGCAACAAGGAGTTACCTTTCTACTTTGTGCAACTTTCATCTATCGGCACACGTCCCTCGTGGCCACACTTCCGCGATAGCCAACGTCGCATGGCTGCATCTTTACCCCATACATGGATGACAGTTTGTAGCGACCTTGGCGACTCACTGGATGTTCATCCCACACACAAGCGCGAAGTGGCAGAACGCTTAGCAGCCTCAGCACTTTGTCACACCTACCACCATCAGGTTGTTCCCTCTGGTCCGCAGTACAAGAATTTTGTGTGCAAGGGCAACACCGTTATTTTACACTTCGACTATGCACAAGGCTTGCACGCAGCCCATGGCAACCAACTCATTGGTTTTGAGTTAGCGGGTGCCGATGGCATGTATCACCCTGCCCAAGCAACCATTGTGGGCAATGAGGTACACTTAACAGCCGATGCCGTTAAGCAACCCCAAGCCGTGCGCTATGGTTGGCAACCCTTTACACGTGCCAATCTTGTAAATGCAGCAAACATCCCCGCCTCAACTTTTAGAGACGAGAAGTTTTAAGGCATCACCCTACCCCTATCAAAAAGGTGGAAGCAGACTCTCTTGAGTTTGCTTCCACCTTTTTTAGTTTCAAAGTGAATTATTCTTCAAAATCCACACAAGCACGTTCGCCTATATGCTTCATCAGCTCTAAAGCAACAGCCTTGTGTGCAGGGTGTATGCTGTACGCCTTAACATCCTCCAGATTATCGAAAGTTGAATCCAAGCAGATATCCCACTTTTCGTTTTCATTGATGTTAAATCCCACATGCACCTTACGAATAAATGGAATCGTTGCGGGCAAGGCTTCAATACCTTTTTTAAATGCTTCGCGTGCTGCCAAACGTACCTCTGCAGCTACATCATCGCGAAACTTAAACATAACAATGTGTTTGGTCATAACTTTATTTTTTTTAAAAGTCTTATTTTCAGAATAAAGAAAGCAATGTACTCAAGTTTCAGATTTAGTCAAGACGGGCTGAATTATCGTGCAAGTTGAATGCAATTAAGCTTGCTTGAATTGCTGAGACGCAGCCGATAATGCACGGGCTGAAAGCCCAAAAGCGCCTAGGGCAAGCGAAGCGACACCCTGGGTTACGGATTGCCATAGAATTGACGCCCTGTAAGGGCAAAAGCATTCAATGTTGGAAAGAGGTATAAAGCTTCTGCCCTTACAGGGCGTCACTAACGAACGTGCTTTGACCCAGGGTGTCGCTTCGCTTGCCCTGGGCTAAGCGCTGTTGCCCTTTCAGGGCGCACTTGCTAAATCCGAAACTTGAGCAATGTAAAGTCACACAAAAAAAGTTACTCATTCATAGCTCCACAATGTGGGCAACGTCCTTTTTTCGGGATGGACTTTCCGCACACGCCACAAAGCAAGTGCGAAGGCTGATGCACTATGTATTGCCGAATGGCAAATATCCAATACGCCACAAGCAAGGGGTAACCTATATATATAGGTGTAGTAAGTGTAAAAATGAGGTAAAGCACCATGCACACACCTGCCAACGATGCCAAATACGAGAGGTTATCACCCAAGTCGGGCTGTCGTCGAATTTCGTCTACTACAGCTACCCCCACAATGAGCAAGGTCCAAACTGAGGCTATGAACAACGCCATAATAAGTGGCAGTTCAGCATTAAACGGATTAAGCGTGGGATGGTAATAAAATTCAACCCATGTGCCAGGAATAAAACGTTGTATGCTGCCATAAAGTGCAGCCGAGCCACTTACACACAGACAAAGCAGCGTTGGATAAAAACTGGGAATGTCGTTGAAGTGTACCATTCTGAATCGCTTGTGCCTAATGCTCTGCACCAACCAAAACAACACAGCCAAGCCAAACACTGACAAGGCATAAACAGAACGACTGTCTGAAAAGTAACTAATAAATTTAGAAATGGGGTCGTCTGGCACAACACGTTCAAGCAAGGTGCTTTCGCGCACCCACCCTTGTGTGAGTTGATCGCGTGCCACCTTCACCCATACGGAGTCTGTAGTGTCGTTGGGCACATACATCACCTTGGCAACAACAAGATTATCGCCATTATCAATGCGCACCGTGTCGTTAAGCAAAGCACCATAGTCGGGCAATCCTTTGAGCGGAGGTGCCGTTTCCACATGGAGTGAATCGGTAGCTTGAAAATTATATCCCGTCCAATAATGATGGCTAATAAAAAAGTTTACAGAGTCCACCGCCCCCTCATTGGCTGCGAGCCAATGGTCAGACTTATTAGGATGCGAATAATAGCATGCCGCCATTAACCAACAGCACGTTACAAGCAATAAGATGTGGAAAAACTTTTGTTTCATGTTTTTGAGAATTCCTCAAGTTAAAAGACACACACATACAAAAAGGAGCAAATCGACTTATCTGATTTTGTAGCCTTTATTTAGGAACAAACTTTTTGATAAGCCAATCTTTCGTCTCCACTTCTCACCAAACGAATAATGCCACAATAGGCAAATCCATTTTTCTGCAAACAATGTTGCATAATGTGATTGTCGCGATGCGTATCTATGCGGATGTTATTACATTGGCAAAGGGCATAATTCATAACTGCAGCAAACACGCCACGCACCTTGCCCGCACTTGCCAAACGATGAATAACCACATAAGGCTGTTCATCATCCACCCAATGTCCTCCCTCAATTTCGGCATACGAATCGTCGGGTCCATCAAGCAAGGCAAAGTATGCCACAACTTGCCCATGGTCCTTGCAAATGTGTGCCACCCCACTCTCAATGTCAGCAAGCAAAGTGCCACAATCAGGATAGCCATTCGTCCATTGGTTCGTGTTGCCATCAGCCTGCATAATGTGGCGTGCACATGCCATCACCTGTTCAATGGCTTCAACATCGGCTATTTGGGCTTTCACAATTTCCATTATTTCTTCAAAACTTTCATTTCACAATTTCTACAGTCAAACTGTAAGGGGAAAGTACGTCCATCAGGCAAGCGCAAGGCAAGACTGCGAGGCGAGTTTTTCACCTTTTTCAAGCAAATGCCTAAAGCATGTCTTATGCAATGTTTACAAGTCATCACAGGCACTTCGCCTTGCGGTTCCTTCAGTTCAAATGCAGGAGCAATCTCCCCCACACCATGTTCCGCATAAAATGCCTGAGCCAAATGGTTCGCAACGTTGGCATTAAAAGCCAATTCCTTAGGGAGCAACTTTTGCAAAGCCTCATGCCTTATTTGTCCTGCACGGTCGCGCTCGTAACAAGTTTGATGGTCAGCCAGCAAACGCTCACACACCTTACGTCGCCATTCTGTCAATACCGAAGCAGGAATAAACCGCTCACCCTTTACGTCAATCGTCACCGATTGTGCCACAAAAGGCGTATCCCCTAATTTCGACAACTGACGCGTAATAGCTTCACGCTGCGCAGAACGTGCATCTTCGTGCGGATAGTCAAACTGCAAAGTTACATGACAACCACTTTCGTCTGCCATATCAAGTGCATACCCTTCAACCAATTCACGCAAGGTGATGTGCGCAGCCAAGGTGCGTTTTGCCGTAGCTTTAGCAAGAGCCTTGTCAAAGGCAAAGTCTAAACTACGGTGCAACACAGTGCCCACGCGCAGTCGGGGCATTGTGGCAGGAAAAACATTACGCCCTTCCACCTTATTAACTCTAAAGCCTTGCAACGTTCCCTCCTCATCCACATAACAAAGTCCGTCGCCCGCAGTAAGTGGCGCAGCCAATGTGCGCGAAGCTTCAAAACCAAAAGAACGTCGATCCGTGCGCCCCACCTTTCCCACTACAACACCTACCGCCTTGGGCGTAGCAAACGAATGTATGGGCTTGGGCGTACGGCCATGCAAAAAGTATTCAGTAAAACCGCGGTTAAACGAACGGTCTACGTTGGGTTGAAAGGTAATGTGCGATGCACCATACGAGGCACGCACATAATCATCAGCCCTACGACTCAACACCTCGTCAATACGTTGCCTATACCAAGCCGTCACATTCTTCACATAGTCAGCATCTTTTAATCGACCTTCTATTTTAAACGACCGAACGCCCGCATCCATCATCTCCTCAAGTCCATGCGTACGATTCATGTCTTTAAGCGAGAGCAAATGCTTGTTTTTTACCAAGACGTCGCCATTCTCGTCAATCAAGTCAAAGGCCAAACGACAGAATTGTGCACAACAACCTCGGTTCGCTGAACGGCTGAAACAATATTGCGAAGCATAACAACGTCCGCTATAGCTCACACAGAGCGCACCATGCACAAAAGCTTCAATGGGAACACGCACACTTTGGGCAATTTCACGAGTTTGGTCGATAGACATCTCGCGTGCCAACACAATTTGTCTGAAACCTGCCGCCTCAAGCCATTGTGCCTTTTGGGGGGTGCAATTATCCATTTGTGTTGAAGCATGCAAAGCAATCGGGGGAAGGTTCATTTTCAACAAAGCCAAATCCTGCACAATGAGCGCATCCACCCCCACTTCATAGAGTTTCCACACCAAAGCCTCGGCTTCTGTTAGTTCCGAATCCCAAAGAATCGTATTAAGCGTAACATAAACGCGAGCACCATACAGATGTGCAAAAACACAAAGCGCTGCAATATCTTCAACCGAATTGCCTGCAGCCAAACGTGCTCCAAAACTGGGACCACCAATATACACTGCATCTGCACCATGCAATATAGCTTCTTTACCAATTTCAGCATTACGGGCAGGAGCAAGCAGTTCTATTTTATGTATTTTTTTATTCAATGCCATTTTTATTGTGTTGGTACGCAAATAAAGGGGCGTCTATAAAAAGTCAAGAATCCCCCAATCATTTGCAAAAATAACGATTTTATAGCACGAGGGCAAACGTTCGCAAAGTTTTCAACTACGAGGTCGTCTAAACTTTTCTAGCGAAGATTAGATTTAGGCAACAATAAACCATATCCATCAGAATTAAGTATTAAGTAATAAGTATTAAGTATTACATTCTATTGAGGT
>UQPD01000012.1 GCA_900542795.1 uncultured Prevotella sp.
TCTACACGCGTAAGATCGTCGGCAGCGTCAGATGTGTATAAGAGACAGGTTCAACGAATGAACTATGCGGTCGTTTGGTATTACTTATTACTTATTACTTATTACTTCTTTCTTATTACTTACTTATTTTGCAGCTCATTGATATCTACAATTTTATTGACTATAGCATAAATAGTAAGGCCAGCAACCGAGTGAATGTTCAGTTTGCGAGCAATGTTTTTGCGATGCGTAAGCACCGTGTTCAATGAGATGAAAAGTTGTTCGGCAATCTGCTTATTCGACATGCCACACACCACACAGTGCACAATTTCGCGTTCACGCTCTGAAAGAATATCCTCCGTGCGCTTTTCCTCCTCGGATGTTACAGGTTCTTGCACACCCACTTTTTCTTCGAGCATCTCAACAGCAGGCACAAAAAGGTCGTCCTCTACTTGACAGTGAATGCGTAAATCGGTTTCGCAAGTAAAGATGTCGTAGAGTACATTATTAAGCAACTCTGCCTGTTCGGTGGGCGCGTAATATTTAATAATGATGTTTTTGAGTTCCTGCAACTTCACATCGATGCTATTGTGCCCGCGGGCAAACTGCGAGATGGTGTATTCGCCCGAACGCTTGCCTTGCAGCAAATCATTAACATAGCCAAAGACTTTGCGGTTTTCGTGTTGCATGTGTTTGCGCACCTCACCCATATAGTCGTCATAGAACTTCAAGATGAGATAAGACACCTCGCCAGGTTGCGAACAGTCGAGAGCCTCAAGTAACTTGCGACGGATGGCAGGCAACTGAAAGTCGAGAAAATAGGTGTGTGCCTGCTTTAAGTATTCAGTGAGGCATTTAACCGAAACGTTTTCAATGCTATCGGCTGCCCCACGTGCGCCACGCCGAATGAAGTTTGCCACTGCCAAAAAGGTGGGAGTGTCAACACCACGTGCCTCACACACTTGACGCACAGTTTGATCGCCTACACCCAATGGTATGCCAAAGCGCGATATCATTTGCAGCAAAGAGGGTTTGTCGCAAATTACGTCGCACATGTGGTCGGACTCCTTGTAATTATATGAGCTATTATATACCATTTTACCTTGAATGTTTTGTTCTTATTTTGTCTTGTCGTTGTGTTTCTGTAGCGCACACATTGATATAACATATCCGCATACGCGCTGCAAATTTAATGATAACGTTAAAAACACGAACTACCCATTATTGGGTATTTTATATTTTTTAATGGGTAGTCATGCTCTTGATTCTCTACCCTACCCCTTTTTTATTTGCTGAAAAGGGGGGATTGTAAAGATTTTCGGCACAGCGTACCTTTGCACTCGAAAATTAAACGAAAAAAAATGCAATGAAACTTTCACGGTTGAAAATGCTTTTCGGCACAATGAGTTTGCTAATGGCATGCACCTTGTGGACTGCGGCTAACACCGACCAACTCACAGCCGAGACCGCGGTTGATGGCATCACGTCTGCCACACCGCCCGTTAATCCTCCATCTAAAAAAAAGACGGATAAGGATAAAGCCAAAAAGAAGAAGGCTGATAAAAACAAGAAAGCCAAAAAGAAAACAAGAAACACAAAAACCGAACAAGCACAATGAATGCAAAAATAGCAATGCTCACGCTGAGCGCACTCACTGCAACACAAGCAGCCCATGCCAACACCGTGAATGTAGAAACACATACCGACAGCGTGGTTATGGCACAAGCACCACACGCCTGCTGCCAAAACAATAAGAAACTAAAGGCTGTAAACGAAACCGACGATTACGAAAAATTTCGTTTTGGAGGATATGGCGAAATGGTGGCTTCGTTTAAGGATTATGGCATCAACCGCTTTTATGGCAAGGGTGATGGCAACCGCAAAAAGCATCGCAACACCATCTCGATTCCCCGATTTGTGTTGGCACTCGACTATAAATTTACACCGAAATGGATACTGGGTGCCGAAATTGAATTTGAATCGGGTGGCGTAGGCACAGCTTACGAAATTGAAAACTCTGAGAATGGTGAATACGAAACTGAGGTTGAAAAAGGTGGCGAAGTTGCTTTAGAGCAATTCCACATTACACGCCTCATTCACCCAGCATTCAACGTGCGTGCGGGTCATGTGATTCTTCCCGTAGGATTGACGAACGCACACCACGAACCTATTAACTTTTTTGGAACTACAAGACCCGAAGGCGAGACCACGATGATACCGTCGACTTGGCACGAAAATGGTGTTGAACTTTTTGGTACTATCGGAAAGGGATATGCCACTTTCAGCTACCAAGCGTTGGTGACGTCAGGTCTTAACGCCTGCGGCTTCGACCGCAATAATTGGGTACAGGGAGGCAAGCAGGGCATTTTTGAGGAAGACAACTTTACCTCACCTGCTTACACCTTCCGTGTAGACTATAATGGTGTGCCGGGGTTGCGTTTGGGAACATCGTTCTATTATTGCGCCAACACAACTGCAAACTCCGACAAACTTACAGAATATAATTTCCGTGCGCCCATTCGCATTTACACGGCTGATGCGCAATATAAAAACAACATTGTGGCAGCACGTGCCAACTTTATGTGGGGTAACCTCACGAATGCCGACAAAGTGAGTGCCGTTAACACAAAACTCTCGAACAACTCGCCCTATACCCGCGTGGTGCCTGTGGCTAAAAAGTCTGTAAGCTATGGTGCCGAAGTGGGACTGAACTTGGCGGGCATCTTTGCAGGCACACGTTGCCCTGTGCTTTACCCCTTTGCACGCTTTGACTACTACAACACTCAAAAAGAGTGCGCTGGGCTATATGTTGCCGATAAACGCAACGAAGTGCGCAAATGGACAGCTGGCATCAACTGGTTTGCATTACCTAACCTCGTGGTGAAAGCTGACTATGCTACTCGCCAAATTGGTACAAGCAAAATCTTTGGCAAAGGAAAATACAATAGCGAAAACGAATTTTCGATTGGCGTGGCATACGTAGGTTGGTTTACGAAGAGATAAATATTTACGAAGAGATAAATAATAAAAATAACATCATACGCTTTATGAAAAAAACATTCATTTTGGGTGCAGCGTTAGCAGCAGCTTGCGCGTTCACCACAACCACATTCACATCGTGCGACAACAACGATGACCCTGTTGTTAACCCCAATACACCACAAGATGACGCTGACCTTGACTACAGCGCAAGTAACGCTACGGCTTGGGGCAACTACATGAAGAATGTGGCAGCCTTGCTTAAGAGCGATGCTGAAAAACTTTATAGCCAATGGGCTGAAAGCTACGAAAATGCAGGTGTTAACACGGGTGTGCCCTATGCTACACTCTTTAAAAAACATGACAGCAGATCGGGCTACAGCGATGTGAAATCTTGCGCTCAAGAGGTTGTTGAAAAAATGGCTGAAATTGCCAACGAGGTAGGCTCTTCAAAGATTGGCGACCCTTATGCAAAATGGACAAGCGGCAAGCAAACTGAAGCGCTCTATGCCGTAGAGTCGTGGTACAGCTGGCACTCACGCGATGACTATACCAACAACATCAAGTCTATTGCCAATGCCTACTATGGCAAACTCAATGGTAGCGAAACGAACATGGCAGAGGCTTCAATGGCTAAGGCTCTTGAAGGAACAGCCATCGACCGCACCGTACGTAAGCAAATTGCTGACGCACAGGCTGCTATTCAAAACATTACACAACCCTTCCGCAATCACATTGGTAGCACCGAAGCTCAGCAAGCCATGGAAGCTTGTGCTGCACTGCAAGCAAGTTTGAGCGAAGTGACGAACGATGACAATGAGGTTGAAGCTGGCGCAGCTGCCGTTAACTTGCGCGATGCTGTTAACAAACTCGACGAGGCTACACTGCAGGCTATCATCAACAACTATGTTGACAACGTTGTGGTGCCTACTTACAAAAACTTGAAGGACCAAAATGCCATTCTCTATCAAACAGTAAATGCCTTTGTGGCTAACCCCAGCAACGATGGTTTTGAGGCTTGCGCCACGGCTTGGATGAATGCTCGTCAGCCTTGGGAAACAAGCGAGGCTTTCCTCTTCGGTCCTGTAGCTACCTTTGGTCTTGACCCCAACATGGACTCTTGGCCCCTCGACCAAACTGCTATTGTTGATATCATGAAGTCGCAAAAGTGGAACAGTCTTGTATGGGCTGATGGCGATGACGATGCTAAAGTTGAATCGGCACAGAACGTGCGTGGCTTCCACACTTTGGAATTCTTGATCTTTAAAAATGGTCAACCGCGCACCATTAGCAAGTAAGTGATTGATTATTACGCATACAATTAGATTTCTTTTAGGAGTAAGAGCATGTCCAAAATGCGCTTACTCCTTTTGAGCAAAAACACTTTTAGGATGCTACACCTTAATAAATATGCTTGGTTGCTGGGCGCAATGCTCACCGTCTCGGCTTGTAGCGACGACGATGGCATTGTGGTTACAGACATCAAGGTGCCCGAGGGTTATGCGCTTTCGGCAGATATCTCCACCATCTTTCTCAACTCATCTACAGCGTATGATGTAGAGGCGAATTGGGTGGCAGGAAAATACATGAGTCGTTTTAACTCTGGCAACAAACTCTATGACAACGCTATTCCAAGTGGCACCGACCCTGAGGCAGGTGGTTTAGGCCCAGTTTACGCAGGCTTCTCGTGCCGCAGTTGCCACATGACAACAGGACGTACAAAACCTGCCATTTGGGCTAACTACGACGAGAGCAAATGTGATGCAGATGGTTTTTGCACCGTGTCGGGCGGAACAGGCTTTACTGCAGGACTTATCTACATTACTCGTAAAAATGGTTCGTTCTTCCCCGACTATGGTCGTGTGCTCCATGACCAGTGCATCCAAGGCACCTATGTGGGCAAGGACGGAAAGACCTATGAAATGAAGCCTGAAGGAAAATTGCAAGTGAAGTGGCACAAACAGCAATATGCCTTTGCCGATGGCGAAACCTACGAATTGGCTTACCCCGAATATCGCATTAGCGAGTGGTATACCAATGGTACTAAAAATTATGGCGATGCTTCGGCACCAGCCGTTAAACCCGAGGACTTAATTATTTCGGTGCGCCAACCCTTGCGCCATGTGGGCATGGGACTTATGATGGCACTCGACCCTGTGGAAATTGAAGCGCTCGCTGCTAAAAGCAATTATCCCGAATATGGCATTAGCGGACGCTGCAACTACATTACCGAAAAAGGCGTAAGGGGCGTAGGACTTTCGGGCAATAAGGCACAACACCTTGACTTGACCGTTGAACTCGGTTTCTCGAGCGACATGGGTGCCACCAATAGCCGTTTCCCCGAGGAAATTTGCGAGGGACAGATGCAGCAATATTATGGCAGTCAAATGGGCTTAGCTTATTCTAACCGCTTAGACGTAACCACCGAGTCTATGGAGGACGTTGACCTTTACATGCAATGCCTGGGTGTGCCAGCACGCCGCTTAGGATCTACCACTACCATGGTAGCTTATGGCGACCGCATGATAACGGAGCGCGAAATGGTGAAGATTGGCGAACAAAATTTTTATAAAGCCAAATGCCAACTCTGCCACGTTACCACACTACACACTAAAAAGGCTGGTTCAACGTTGCTTAACGGCACACACATTCCTTGGTTAGGCGGACTCACCATTCACCCCTACTCTGATTATCTGCTTCACGACATGGGTTCTGAGATTATGGGCGTAGGACTAAACGATAACTATTGCAGCGGATTGGCACGTGGCAACGAATGGCGCACCACACCACTTTGGGGCATTGGTTTGCAACAAAAGGTGGATGGTCACACTTGTTTCTTGCACGATGGACGTGCTCGCAACTACGTCGAAGCCATTATGTGGCACGGTGGCGAGGGCGAAGCCTCTAAAAACATCTTCAAAAAGATGCAGAAGAAAGACCGCGATGCCTTGATAAAATTTTTGGAGTCGCTATAAGATTCATTCATTTTGAACACCTATTCATTCTCAAAAAAAGATTCTCATTCAATGAAAAAGCATACACTCACCCTCGCTGCTTTAATTGCAGCAGGTTCTTATACCGCAATGGCAGACAATGCCACAACACTCACAACTCCCACAACAACCGATTCACTGCAAAATGTAGCACCCAAAAACGAAGGAGGCATTAAATACGAAAAAATTGACCTCGACACCGAAAATGGTGTAGTATCGTTGGCAGGAAGCAAAGGCTTCGTTATTCAAAGTCGCAAGGGTGACTTTGTGTTCAAGCCCTATATGTTGGTGCAAACCAGCGCCAACTTTAATTGGTATGATGATGAAGGACTCGACAAGGCTTACAACCAAGACAATGTTGAAAATTCGGGCTTTGCCATCCCCAATGCCATTTTAGGTTTCACAGGTAAGGCTTTTAACAAGGTCAGCTTTAACCTCTCTATCAACGCTGCCAAAAGTGGCGGAAATCTTTTGCAACAAGCGTGGTTCGATGTGAAGTTTAAAGAGCCCCTACAACTCCGCGTGGGTAAATTCAAAACGCCTTTCTCTCACGCCTATCTCACTACATTGGGCGAAACACTCTTTCCACAACTCCCCACCTCGCTCACCACTGCCACAATCATGCCATACGTGCTCAATGCCGTCACGCCATCCATGTCTACAGGCTTCGATTTGGGCGTAGAACTTCATGGTGTGGCAAAAGATAAGTTTGGCTACGAAGTAGGACTCTTCAATGGCACAGGCGCTGCTGTTAACGTGGCAAGCAAAACGCTGAGCGACGATTGGCACATCCCCTCACTGCTCTATGCAGGCCGACTCACTTACATGCCATGGGGCACAATGCCTTCTACACAGGGCAACCCCAATATGCTTAAGCAACGCAAAATGTTAGTGGGTGTGTCGGGCTCAATGAACGTAGAGAGCGAAAACGAAAGTACAAATGATGCACGCGTAGGCTTAGAATTTGCCTTGCTCTACAATCGATGGTACTTTGCAGCCGAGGGCTATTGGATGAATGTGGGCTTCACCAAACGTCAAAAAATCAATGAACACTACAACTACATGGGTGGATACGTGCAAGGTGGCTACTTTGTAGCACCCCGTGTACAATTGGCTGCTCGCTACGATTTTATGAATCGTAATAGCACCAGTAAAGACGGTTTCTTGAACATGCCTGCCGTAGGTGTAAACTACTTCTTCAAGGGTTGCAACCTCAAGCTACAAGCCATGTATCAATACACAGGTCGTAAGGGACACGACACGCAACTCGACCGAGACAACGACAACCTTGGACTTGCCACGCATTCTGCCACAGTGCAACTGCAATATTATTTCTAAAAAACAGAGACATGAATTTTACAAAATATTCCCTCTGTGCTGCAATACTTGCCTTGCCATGTTGCACTGCTTGCGACGACGGACGTATTCCTGAAAAAGAATTTACTCTCACAGAAGAAGGTCGTGTGGCAAAAGTCCAAGCACACATCACAGGGGCAGACTCTTGGCCCGAAAGCTACTCACTTTCTATCGCAGGCTTCAGCACCGACAATGCATATACCAAAATTAAAAAAGACCTTGTGCCTGATGCTGAAGGCAATGTGAGTGTGGTGCTCTCGGGCATCCCCGAGGATGTAAACACACTCGAGGTGTGCGTAGTGAACAGTGTGCGTCGTCGCATTGTGAGTTACTACACGCTTGATGCGCCTGCCACCACCGACACCATTCGCATCAATGCAGGCAACCTCAATGTGGGCATGTATGCTACCATTCAGCAGCAAATTTTCGACAAGCAATGTGCCCACTGTCATTCGGGCAACGCATGGGCTGCCTCACTCAATCTTAACGAAGGCGCAAGCTATGCCGATATGCTGCACGTGGCATCACACAAAGTTGCGGGTAAAGAACGTGTCACCCCTGGCGATGCTGACAACAGCGTGCTCTACGAAGCTTTAGCCTCAACGATTAGTTTGGATGATAACTGGAAGCATAACCACGCCAACATCATGACCACCGACCGCGCAGGCTTACAGCTCATTAAAGACTGGATTGACAATGGGGCTAAAGAATAATGGATGGTCCTAAAAACGTCTGATTATCCCAAATACTTGGTATGAATGTCTGCTGAAACAGACGAAAAATAAAAAAAGCCAGATATGTTACAGAAAGGGTTTGTTACCCAATCTTTTCATATCAGGCTTTTTATATCTGACTTTTTATGTTACTTAGAGAGCGTGAGGTTTTCTCCTTCCATCACCTTACGCGCACATTCATACCCCTCTTGATAAAGAGCATTGAGTTTGTCGACATTGCTCTCCAAACGATCTACTTCCATGGGACGCAACGGACGTATTACACACACACGCCCTTCGTCCTCTAAACGCTCTATGAGGTCGAGCTGGGCATTGTAAATGGCATGTCGCTTGCTGAGCAAAAGGCGAAGGCGCGGAAAACGTCGGTAGATGTATTTAGGAATTTTGATGTCGCGCGAGTTTTCGCGATAGCCTCTGTTGCGGGTTAACACTACTACATTATAGGGGTGCCCTGTTTCTATGGCTCGCATAATGGGAATGGAGTCGGCTATCCCCCCATCAAGCATGGGTTGATGGTCTACCCAAACAATGGGACAAACATAGGGCAATGAGGAGGATGCTTTTGCCACGTTAACCAATCGGTCTTCACTCTGCTTTTCGCTTAAATAACATGCCTTTCCCGTAATGCAATTGGTTGTGACCATCTCATAGTGCATGGGATTGCTGAAGCATGCTGCATAGTCGAAGGGGAGGATGCGGTTGGGCAACTCGTCGTATATCATTTGGCGATCGAGAATGCAATGTTGCGACCAAAGATATTTTAATCCTATATACCTATATTTTTCGAGCATATCGATGTTGGTAAGCTTGGCGCGTCCACGTTGCTTGCTGAGATAAGAGAGTCCGTTGCACGCTCCTGCCGACACTGCTACGCAATAGGGAAAGGTGATGCCTTTATCCATGAAATAATCTAACACACCACTTGTAAAAACACCACGCATGCCACCGCCTTCAAGCACGAGACCGGTGTTTTGAGGAAGAGAAATGGGCATAATGTGAATAGTTTAGCATTTATTATGCGCAAAGTTACACTAATACGAAAGAAAATCAGTACTTTTGCCTATTAAATAGATATAAATTTACGGAATAGGCTCGCTTTTGTCTACTTTTCTTATACCAGAACATGATTCGTTAAGGACGTGAAATTGGTGAGAAATGAGGTTTTAAGCTTGCTTCTTTCAACACACATATATTATATTAAAAAGCACAGATTTAAAAATGTTATTTTCAAAAGAAACCTATGTTGAACGCCGCCGCAAGCTGCGTGAGTTGGTTGGCAGCGGACTGATTCTGCTGTTTGGTAATAACGACAGCCCTAATAACTACCCCTCGAACGTTTATAAGTTTCGCCAAGATAGTGCTTTTCTCTACTTCTTTGGTCAACACCGCGATGGTTTGGTAGGTGTAATTGATGCCGACTCCGGCAATGAATTTTTGGTGGGCAACGACATCGACATTGAGGACATCGTGTGGTATGGATCGGTTACCTCTGTAGCACAGATGGCAGAGGCATGTGGCACTTGTGCTTCTGCCCCCATGAGCCATTTGGCTGAAATTGTGAACAAGGCTAAAGAGGCTGGACGCCCCATTCACTTCCTCCCACCCTATCGCCACGACACAATGATTCAGTTGATGGACCTTTTGGGCATTCATCCTTCTGAACAGCGCAACCAGGCATCGCTCAGCCTTATTAAAGCGGTGGTTAAACTGCGCTCCATTAAGAGTCAAGAGGAAATTGAGGAGTTGGAACGTGCCTCGGTTATTGGTCATAAAATGCACACCACTGCCATGCGTTTGGCACGTGTGGGAGTTACTGAACAATACATTGGCGGTGTGCTCGATGGCATTGCCAACAGCTATGGTGCGCAGGTTTCATTCCCCAGCATTGTGAGCATGCACGGTGAAATTTTGCATGGATACCCCTCGCCTCGTCCACTCGAAGCAGGCAGACTGTTGTTGGTGGATGCGGGTGCCGAAACAAACGAGAATTATTGCTCTGACCACACACGTACCACACCTATCAGTGGCAAATTCACCACAAAGCAAAAGGAAATTTACGACATTGTGGCTGACTGTCATGACTTGGCACTGACGCATGCTCGTCCTGGAGTGCGCTGGTGGGATGTTCACATGGATGTTTGCACCTTAATGACAAACCGCTTGAAAGAGCTGGGCTTGATGAAGGGCGACACTGAAGAGGCTGTACGCGCTGGTGCACATGCTTTGTTCTTGCCTCATGGTCTTGGTCACATGATGGGTATGGATGTTCACGACATGGAAGGTTTGGGACAAACCTACGTGGGTTTTGACGAGGAAACACGTCCCTCAACCCAATTTGGCACCAATGCTTTGCGCTTTGGTCGCAGACTCGAAGTGGGACACGTGGTTACCGACGAACCTGGTATCTACTTTATTCCCGACCTGATTGACGATTGGCAAACAAAGGGTACGAACGCTGAATTCCTTAACTTCGATAAGATTAACGAATATCGCGACTTTGGCGGCATTCGCATTGAGGACGATGTGCTCATCACGCCCGATGGCTGCAGATTCTTGGGTAAGGACACCATTCCTTATCACACTGCCGACGTGGAGGCTTTTATTGAAGCGCATAAGGATGAATCGCCCATCATTTACTAAAAAAAGATTTTCCCAAAAGGATGATCCCTAAAAGGATGATCCCCAAAAGAATGATTTCCAAAAACTCAGAAATTTTTTTACAATAAAATAAACACAACAAACACTTTTACAATGAAAAAGACTCTCCTCATTGCAGCAGCAATTTTGTTTATGCTGCCGGGAAGCCTTGCAGCGCGCAAGAAGGCGCCTGCGGCAAAGAAAGAAGGCATTACCTTTACTACCGTTAAAGCGAACCCAATCACCTCAATTAAGGACCAAAACCAAAGTGGTACTTGCTGGGCTTACTCTTCACTCGGTTTCTTTGAAGCTGAATTGCTCCGTATGGGCAAGGGCGAGCACGATCTTTGCGAATCATTCCTCGTTTACAACACCTACATGGATCGTGCCGACAAGGCAGTTCGCACACACGGTGATGTTAGCTTCTCGCAGGGTGGTTCATTCTACGATGCTGTTTACTGCATGAAGCACTATGGTATGGTTCCTCAAAGTGCTATGCCTGCTCCTGGTACGCTCTATGGCGACAGCCTCTTCAACTTTAACCAACTCGATGCCATCACCTCGGCTTACGTTGGTGCCATTGCTAAGGGCAAGCTCAACAAAATTTCGCTTACTTGGAAAAATGGTCTCTCTGACATTTACAAAGGTTACTTTGGCGAACTTCCTAAGCAGGTGAAGGCTGAAGATGGTAAAACTTACACTCCGCAGAAGTATGTTACCGACTACCTCGGCTTGAACATGGACGATTATGTTTCGCTCACCTCTTACACACACCATCCTTTCTACTCTAAGTTCATCCTCGAAATTCAGGATAACTGGCGTTGGGCTGAGAGCTACAACTTGCCTCTCGATGAGTTTATGCGCGTAATGGATAGCGCCGTAAAAAATGGCTACAGCTTTGCTTGGGGTGCCGACGTTACTGAGGAGTACTTTGGCCGTCGCAATGGCAACGACTATGCTTATGTTCCTAAAAACCTTAAGGTGCGCGACCTCACAGGTTCAGACGCTGCACGTTGGGGTGGTACCATCGAAACAGGTGCTCAGGTTCCCTCGAACGATGAGTTGACCATTACACAGGAACTCCGCCAGCAGGCTTACGACAACTGGGAAACTACTGACGACCACGGCATGGTTATCTATGGTATTGCTAAGGACAACAATGGTCGCGAATACTTCATGGTTAAGAACTCATGGGGTGAATATGGTAAGTACAAGGGCATGTTCTACGCTTCGAAGGCTTATGTTGCTTACAAAACTATGAACATCCTTATTAACAAGAAGGCTATTCCTGCCGACATCGCTAAAAAGCTTGGTTTGTAATAGCACACGATCCCCTTTAGGAGTGATATAAGAAAAAAACAGGTATGTAAATGAGGGTTTATCCCCCAAAAAATTTACATACCTGTTTTTTGTTATGTATATATATTATATGTGTCCCCCCGATGAACTTCGCACGCTATAGAAGTGTGCGAATTTTTATTGCATACAAAAATCCAGGTATGTGAAGAGAGAAACAATTTTCCTTCACATACCTGGCTATTTTTTAGAAAGGGTTGTTTATGCTTCTGCATCGTCGTTGGTTGCCTCGTCATCGAACAATGAAGGCTCAATGGGTTCGGTGGCGTTACCAGCAGACTCATCAAGGTCGTTCTCATCGATAGGCTCTGCCTCGGCTGAAACTTCAGGAAAACGAGTAGGCTCTAACTCCTTGATGCTTTGCACAGTGCAAGTGGTGATGCGCTTGCCCTTGGCTTTGTAGCTCTTTACACCGATAAAGCTTTCAACGTCTACCTCCAAGGGGTCGCGGAAGTCATCGTTACCACCATAGGTTACGAGCAAACGCGGATAAACCTGGTCGGTTAGCAACACAAAACGTGTGTTGGGATTTTCGCCCACAAAACTCTGCGGACGTGCTTGCTGACAGCGCTCTAACGTAAAACGCTTTACATAAGGGTAGCTCTGTTGGTCGGCATCAAAGAGCACAGCTGTCCACACTTTGTCGGCATTAAACTTCTCAACTCGCATAATGCCCGTGGGCTCGTAGTGATTGTTTAAATCGAAGTTGGTGGTGTAGAACTGACCATTTTGCAGAATTACCAAAACATAGTCGTCAGAGTGGAACTCGCCCAAGTATTCACCACGTGCATCATAATTTAGACGTTGCACATCGTGGTCGAACCACACCTTGCGCCCACCTAATGTGGAGGCACCATGTGCCTTGAGTGTTATCTTATGCACATCGATGCGCGTGAGCAAGTTGCCACGGCTCTGTCTGCCTTTTACCAAGATTTCGCCAAAGTCTTTATCCATGCTAATGCGCTTTAGCTTAGGATTTGGACGGAAGGTTACCTTGATGGTTTCAGCCTCGCCATTGGGGTTCGCAGTGAAGTAGAGCACCTTGCTGCCAGCTGTGCCTGTTGTTACATCATACTCTCGATCGTGCGTAATGCTGGTCACGTTAAAACGCTTGATGTAACAAGCATTGGTTTCGCCATCGCGATAAACGGCATTGTAGATGGTGCGCTTGTCACCCTTTTTAAACACGGCTATATGGATAATCTCCACTTTTTTGCGGCGTTCTTTTTTGGCACGTTCTGTTTCGCCAATAAAGACTTTGTCTGCCACACGAGTTACTTTGTAGGTACCATCGCGATAGAAGATGATGACATCATCGATAGGAGAACAATTCTCCACAAATTCGTCTTTCTTCAGTCCTGTACCCATAAAGCCGTTTTCACGGTCGATGTAGAGTTTTTCGGTAGCCTCAATCACCTTGGTGGCTTCAATGTTATCGAACGAGCGAATTTCGGTGCGGCGTGGATAGTTGGCTGCATATTTGTCGCGAATAAGCTTGAACCAGTTAGAGGTGACCTCTACCATGTTTTGCAAGTCTTTGTCGATGCGTGCAACCTCCTCCTTCATGCGTGCTATGAGTTCGTCGGCTTTGGCTTTGTTGAACTTCAAGATGCGCCCCATCTTAATTTCCATGAGTCGCAAAATGTCCTCGTTGGTTATTTCGCGATAGAATTGGGGCTTAAAGGGGGTGAGGCGGTTATCGATGTGTGCAATGGCAGCCTCCATATCCTTGGCTTGTTCAAAGCCACGGTCTTTATAAATGCGTTCTTCAATAAAGATGCGTTCGAGCGAAGCAAAGTGCAGACTTTCCATCAATTCACCTCGACGAATCATCAATTCTTTTTCAAGCAGAGCACGTGTGTTGTCTACCGAGCGGCGCAACACATCGCTCACGGCTAAGAACTTAGGTTTCTTTTCGTCAATGACACAACAGTTGGGGTTGATGCTTGTTTCGCAGTCGGTGAAGGCATAAAGTGCATCAATGGCCTTGTCGCTTGATGTGCCTGGAGTTAGGTGTACATGAATTTCGGCCTCGGCTGCAGTGTTATCCTCTACCTTGCGAATTTTTATTTTACCTTTTTCGTTGGCTTTAAGAATGGAGTCAATTAGGGTTGAGGTAGTTTTGCCAAAGGGTATCTCGCGAATGACGAGTGTTTTGTTATCGAGTTTTTCAATTTTGGCACGCACCTTCACAGCACCTCCGCGCATACCATCGTTGTAGCGCGAAACATCGATAGAACCTCCTGTTTGAAAGTCTGGATAAAGGTGGAATGTCTCGCCATGCAGATATTTAATGGCTGCATCGCAGAGTTCTCCAAAGTTGTGTGGCAATATTTTGGCAGACAAACCTACGGCAATGCCTTCGGCTCCTTGTGCCAAAAGCAAGGGAAACTTTACGGGCAAAGAAACGGGCTCTTTCTTACGTCCGTCATACGACATTTTCCACTCAGTTGTTTTAGGGTTAAACAACACATCGAGTGCAAACTTCGAGAGGCGTGCTTCAATGTAACGTGGCGCAGCTGCCGAGTCGCCCGTAAGGATATTACCCCAGTTTCCTTGACAGTCAATGAGCAAGTTCTTTTGTCCCAACTGCACCAATGCGTCGCCAATCGAGGCATCACCATGGGGGTGAAACTGCATGGTATGTCCCACCACGTTTGCCACTTTATTATATCTACCATCATCAAGCAATTTCATGGAGTGGAGGATGCGTCGTTGCACAGGTTTAAGACCGTCGCCAAGATGTGGCACGGCACGTTCCAGAATTACGTAGGAGGCATAATCCAAAAACCAATTTTGGTACATGCCTGTTAGTTGCAACTTTCCATCCTCTCCTTTCACTTCGGTGGGGTGGTAGTCAATATGTTCGGTGTCTTTAATATCGTCGCTCATCGTTGGGGTGTTACTTTTTGGGGTCGATTGCTTCAAAAACGAAGTTCATGCAAAGTTAGGCATTTTTTTTGACGTGCAATGAACGCTTTTAGCACGTTTTTAATGTAAAAACGCTTACGGGGGAATGTTTTGTTCCATAAAAATCGTAACTTTGCTTCACGAAAACAACCACATATCCTTAAAATATGGAAGTAGATAAAACTAAAAAGTATGCATTGCTTATATCGGGTGGCGTAGACAGCGCTGTTGCTTGTCACCTGATGTGTCAGCAGGGCTTAAAGCCCGATTTGTTTTACATAAAAATTGGCATGCAGGGCGAAGGCACTTCATGCTCGGCTGAGGAAGACATTGAACTGTCAACGCTTACGGCTAAAAAATATGGCTTGCCTTTACAGATCATTGATTTGCAGCAGGAGTATCACGACCGTGTGACGGCTTATGTTGTGGACCGTGTGAAGCGAGGACTCACGCCCAACCCTGATGTGATGTGCAACCGACTGATTAAGTTTGGTGCATTCGAGGAAAAGGCAGGACATGCCTACGACTTTATTGCTACAGGACACTATGCACAAACGTTTCGCGATGCTGACGGACAATTATATTTGGCTCCTGCCCCCGACCCAGTAAAGGATCAGTCGGACTTTCTTTCGCAACTCACCGATGTGCAGGCACAAAAGTTGTGCTTTCCCATTGGACATTTGCTAAAGCACGAGGTGCGCGACATTGCCTTGGCTGAGCATTTGGCTCCTGCTCATCGACGCGACAGTCAGGGCATTTGCTTTCTCGGTAAAATCAACTACAACAAATATTTAAGTTTGCTGCTTGGCGAACGCGAAGGCAATGTTGTGGAGCGCGAAACAGGACGCATCATTGGCAAGCACAAGGGTTATTGGTTCCACACGGTGGGACAACGCAAGGGACTTGGCTTGGGAGGTGGTCCGTGGTTTGTGACCGACAAGGATATTGAAAAAAACATTATCTATGTGTCGCACACAGAGTCGTGCCACGGACTTTATGGCAATGAATTTCACCTTACGGGCTTCCATTTCATCACTGCCGACCCATGGAAGGGTGCCGAAGAGGTGGATGTGCTCTTTAAAATTCGTCATACAGAACGTCCACGCCCTGGACACATGACACGACAGCCCGATGGACGTATGCTCATTACCTCACCTACGCCAGTGCAAGGCATTGCTCCAGGACAATTTGGTGTGTTATACACTGCTGATGGACGCATTTGTGCGGGTAGTGGAGAAATTAGATTTTAGAAATTAAAGAGCTATTTTTTAGAACCTCTCTTTAATACTCCCCTCTCCTCCCCTAACTCAATATGAAACTGATGTGCGCGTTTTTACGTGGGCATCAGTTTTTTTTGATTAAACAGAACAAGGATGTTACAAAAAGAGCAACACGATATACCCATTCTTGGTGATTTTGCAGTAGGGGTGCGTGAAAAGCACGTTTAACTACATGTTTTTTAGTACTTTTGCAGTGTAAAAAGTAACAAACAGTATGATCAACGTACAGCAAAGGTCAACCAAGAAGTTAGAAAATGCCTTGGTTGAAATTTCAAAGTTTGAAGTAGAAAATGGTGTCACCGAGTTTCATGTAATGGTGCACGCCCTCTGTCCCGAACAAACCTTTCAAGAGCAGCTCGATGCCGTGCTCAATGCTTATTATAATTTGTTGGATGCCGAATTGGCAGGTGCATCATCGGTATTGAAACGCTATTTTTTGAGCGATGCTGCTAACCAATACGAACACTTGTTAGCCTCTGTGCCTGAGGCTCCAGCTTGTGCTTGTTCGGTGGTAGAACAAGCTCCACTTAATGGCACCAAGGTGGCTATGTGGGCTTATCTGCAAACTGGAATGGGTGCAGGAACATTTAGTCACGGACTCTATAAAGTGAAGCATGGTGCCTACACCCATCTGTGGGGTGGCTCTGCCGTGAGCCATGCACCCACGTCGGAGGAACAAACCAGCCTTTTGTTAAAGGAATATGTGATGCAGCTAATGGCTAACGATGCACGATTGGCAGACAACTGTGTGCGCACATGGTTCTTTGTGCAGAACGTGGATGTGAACTATGCGGGTGTGGTGAAAGCACGTAACGAAGAGTTCTTTACGCAGAACCTTACGAGTAAAACGCACTTCATATCGAGCACTGGCATCAATGGACGCAATGCTGACCCTTCGGTACTTGTGCAACTCGACACTTATGCAGTTACAGGCATTCGTCCTGAACAGATGCAATATTTGTATGCGCCTACGCACCTTAACCCTACCTATGAATATGGGGTAAGTTTTGAGCGTGGCACACGTATGGACTATGGCGACCGCAGACAGGTGTTTATTTCGGGTACTGCAAGCATTGACAACAAGGGAAATGTGTTGCATGTGGGCGATATTCGCAAACAAACTGAACGTATGTGGGAAAACGTAGAGGTATTGCTGAATGAGGCTGAATGCTCGTTTGAGGACGTGGGACAGATGATTGTGTACTTGCGCGATACTGCCGACTATACCGTTGTGAACCGCATGTTCGAAGAACGCTTTCCCGGTGTGCCTAAGGTTATTGTACTTGCTCCCGTGTGTCGACCGGGATGGCTCATCGAAATGGAATGTATGGCAACAAAAGCTGTGCAACAAGCTGAGTATGAAAAGTATTAAGTATTACAAATATTAAGTAATAAGTAATAAGTAATAGGTAATAAGTAATACAAACTACTTGAGTAATAAGGTAATAAGTAATACAAACTACCTAAGTAATAGGTAATAAGTAACACGATACAAAAAACCCGTTGGCGGATTTGAATAATACCGTCAACGGGTTTTATAAATAAAAAAAAGGAAATGAAGCGATTGATCATCATACTCTATACTTTACTACTTGTGCTATTAGCAACTACCACTTTGGTTGAGCATAGCCAAGGCAGCGAATGGGTATCGGCACAGGTGTATCACACAAATTGGTTTTGTGGTTTGTGGGCTGTGTTAACGGCATTCACGGTTTGGGCTGTGTGCCATACCAATTTATGGAAACGCCCTTCGGTTGTGTTACTCCATTTGTCGTTTGTTGCCATATTGTGCGGAGCTGGCGTGAGCTTTCTAACATCGCACAAAGGCATAGTGCACTTGGTGATGGGGCAACGTGTGCAGCATTTTATTGACAATGATAGTCGCACACAGCAACCCTTACCCTTTGTGCTGTCTCTCGATAGTTTTAATATTGTGCATTATCCTGGCACTGAAGCTGCCTCCGACTATGTTACTTGTATGACGCTGACACACAAGGATGGCACCACTGCACGTGTACGTGTTTCTATGAATCAGATAGCCAAACAAGAGGGGTATCGATTTTATCAATCCTCATACGATGAGGACAGAATGGGCAGTTGGCTCTCTGTGAATTATGACCCATGGGGAACGGGTATCACCTATTTTGGGTATATTTTGTTGGCATTGGCAATGTTGTGGGTGTTAGTGGACCGACGCGAAGAATTTCGTCGCCTTCTCAATCACCCATTGCTTAAAAAGGGTGGCTTGTTCGTTGTGTTGTTGGGGACAATTTCTATTTCGGCAAATGCAACGCCTCGCGCTTTGCCTGCTTTTAACCGTGCTAAAGCTGATAGTTTGGCAACCAAACAAGTGGTGTATAACGACCGCGTGGCTCCTTTTAATACTTTGGCACGCGACTTTGTGTTGAAACTTTATGGCAAGACTTCTTATGAGGGACTCTCGCCCGAACAAGTGGTGAGTGGGTGGCTGTTACGTCCTGATGCGTGGCAAAACGAACCCATGATTTTAATTAAAAGCGAGGCATTGCGTCAACAATTACACGTTGAGGGTAAGTATGCTCGCCTCATCGACCTTTTCGATAACAATGGCTACAAATTGCAACGCTTGTGGAAAGGGGCCAATGCCATGACTAACACAAACGACCCCTTGCAAAAGGCTGTAATGGAGGTTGACGAAAAGGTAGAAATTATATTGATGCTGCAACAAGGTAAACTCATTCAGCCACTGCCTAAGGACGGAAGTGTTGCACCGCTGAGTAATTGGCGCATTCAGGCTGAGCTGTTTTACAATCGTATGCCTTTCACACAACTGCTCTTTATGGCTTGTCTCACCTTGGGCCTGTTGGCTTTTGCACGCATTATATATAGGAGTGTGCATGCTGACGCACGTCAAGGACGTATTGACCAAGTAGCATTCCCCATTGCGCTTTATGTTTGCACCGCCTTGTTACTTGTTGCTTTTTGTTTGCGTTGGTATGTGGCAGGCCATGTGCCTATGAGCAACGGATTTGAAACCATGCAGTTTATGGCTCTTGCCACTTTGCTGGTATCCTGTGTACTGCACCATCGTTTTGGGGTGTTGCTGCCATTTGGTTTTATGGTAGCTGGTTTTTCGTTGCTTGTGAGTTATTTAGGTCAGAGCAATCCACAAATAACCAACTTGATGCCCGTTTTAGCCTCTCCATGGTTAAGTTTGCATGTTTCGGTAGTCATGATGGGATATTCGCTTTTAGCCTTCTTACTCTTCACGGGTATTTTAGGGCTTTGCTTGCCACGTCAAGCCGAACGCATGATGTTAATGGGCAGATTGTTGCTCTACCCTGCCGTGTTCTTTTTAGGCATAGGCATTTTCTTAGGAGCTGTTTGGGCTAACCAGTCGTGGGGCACTTATTGGAGTTGGGATCCTAAGGAAACATGGGCACTCATCACCTTTATGGTTTATGCCATAGGGTTTCATGCCTCTTCATTGCCTTGGCTGCGCCGTCCTCGCAACTTCAATGTTTTTGCAGTGTTGGCTTTTCTCACCGTCCTTATGACGTATTTTGGTGTGAACTTTATCTTAGGCGGAATGCACTCTTATGCAGGGTAGTTAAAGAAGTCGTCTAAACTTTTATGACGAAGATTAGATTTAAACTTCATAAAAGTTTAGACGACTTTAAAGGCTCACTCCATACTCATGCTTAATTTCGTCCATTACAAAAGTACTTTCGAGCGAGCCAAGATGTTCGATGGTGCCGAGAACATTAAGCACAAACTCTTGATAATACTTCATGTTGGGGGCATGTATCTTTAATAGATAATCATATTGCCCCGAAATGTTGTAGCACTCTGTCACTTCGGGTATGGATGCTATCTTTTCGGCAAAGCTGTTGGCTATGTCGCGATTGAGCTTGCCCATCTTAACCGAACAGAACACAACAAAGCCACGGTTGAGCTTTTCGGCATTGAGCACGGCTACATAACGGCTAATAACACCCTCGCGCTGCAAACGCTTGATGCGTTCGTAAACTGGCGTGGTACTGAGGTTTACGCAGGCTGCTATCTCCTTAATGGATAAACGAGCATTGAGCTGAAGCTGACGCAATATCTTAATGTCTACATCGTCAATAGTAATATTTTCTGCAAGTGGGCTAAATTCGGTAGTCATACTTAGTTCTTTTTCTTTATAATATTGCAAATGTAGCAATATTTTCTTAGTTTTCAAAAAGTCTTGGTTGTTTTTGCTAAACACCGTACCTTTGCAAGCGAAAATAATAACAACAAAAACTAAAATATTATGAGCGAAAAGAACTATCACTTTGAGACCCTTCAAGTACACGTTGGTCAAGAACAGCCCGATCCTGCAACCGATGCACGTGCTGTGCCTATTTATCAAACCACCTCTTATGTTTTTCGCAATTCGCAGCATGCTGCCGACCGCTTCGGATTGAGAGATGCGGGCAATATATATGGTAGACTTACTAATTCCACCCAGGGAGTGTTCGAAGAGCGCGTCGCTGCCCTTGAAGGCGGTGTGGCAGGTTTGGCAGTAGCAAGTGGTGCAGCAGCCGTAACGTATGCCTTGCAGAATATTGTGCAGAATGGCGACCACATTGTTGCGGCCGACAACTTATATGGTGGTTCATTCAACCTGATTACGCATACTTTGCAAACCCAAGGTGTGTCGCACACCATTGTTAACGTGAATGACCTTGAGGCACTTGAAGCTGCCATTCAGCCCAACACAAAGGTGGTGTACGCCGAAACTTTTGGCAACCCAAACTCTGACGTTACCAACTTAGAGGCTGTGGCTGAAGTGGCACATCGTCATCACATCCCCTTTATTGTAGACAACACCTTTGGCACACCTTTCTTAATACGTCCCATCGAACATGGTGCCGACGTAGTGGTTCACTCTGCTACAAAGTTTATTGGCGGTCATGGTTCAAGCTTAGGTGGCGTAATTGTAGATGGTGGTACTTTCGATTGGAAAGCTAATGCTGACAAGTATCCAACTTTGGCAAAGCCCGACCCTTCTTATCATGGTGCAGTGTTTGCCGATGTTGCAGGTAAGGCAGCTTTTGTAACTCGCATTCGTGCCGTGATATTGCGCGACACGGGTGCTACAATTTCACCCTTCAATGCCTTTATCTTGTTGCAAGGTCTTGAAACGCTTTCGCTGCGTGTTGAACGTCATGTGCAGAATGCGTTGAAGGTGGTAGACTTTTTGTCAAAACACCCCAAAGTAGCTAAGGTTAATCACCCATCTTTGCCTTCGCATCCCGACCATGCACTCTATGAGCGTTACTTCCCCAACGGAGGGGGTAGCATCTTTACTTTTGAAATTAAGGGGGGAAAGGAAGAGGCTTGGCGCTTCTGCGATAGTTTAAAGATTTTCTCTTTGCTTGCTAACGTGGCAGACGTTAAGAGTTTGGTTATCCATCCTTACACCACCACACACTCGCAAATGTCGCCCGAAGAACTTGCTCAACAACACATCACGCCTGCCACAGTGCGCTTGAGCATTGGTATTGAACATATCGACGATATTATTGACGATTTAAAGCAAGCGCTTGATAAGGCATAAAATAATGTACATTATACATTAAATCGCCAGGCATGAAAGAGAGGGGACAAGTCCCCACTCTCTCATGCCTGGCTACCTTATATTACCCCTAACGGACTAAGGATGTAACTATTCAAAAAGACCTTTGCTTTCGGGCTTTTTAATAGAAGTGCGCATATCGCTAAGTTCTTGTAACAAGCGCTTATGTTCGTCGGTTATCTTATTGAGTTTAATTTGTTTACGATTGTATTTCCACCAATTCAGTAAAGCACGTTTCTCTACTCTTTTTTTATTGGGCAAACAACCATATGTTTCAATAAACTCTTTCAGTTGCAAATAGTTTCTTTGCCACTTCGATTCGTTCGTTGTCATCGTCATAAAAATGTAACTTCTTGAGAGATGTACAAATTTATTCGTTTACGAGAGGAAGTGTGGCATAATCGCGACTGTAACGCAACATTTGCTTGTCGTAGCTTTCGGTATAGTCGAGTGTCACATTGGTGATGTTGCCTTGTGCATCGCGCTCTGCGTGATAAACGGGGTTAATGAATCCCTTGTAGGGCGAAAGATGTAACTTTTCGTAACGAGCAAGGATTTCCTTGTGCAAAGCGGGGTCAATCTTCACACCATATTCTTCAACCAAATTGCGTGCGCCCGCATAATCGCCTTCGCTCTTGATGCGCTGAATTTCGCCTAAGAGTTTACCAAAGAGATTGCGCAAAGCAGCATAATCATTGATTTTTACAAAGGTCTTTCCATGCTTCTTTACCAACTCTACCACCTTGTTGGCTTTACCATGCTCGTAAGCCCAACGCGCAATGAGCGCACGGTTACGCATGTGAGCCTCCTCAATGTTGTTACCTGGTTTAATGCGAACCAATTGAGTCATCAAACCATTCATCATGTAGGTGTAATACTGACTCTTATATGCTTCGAGATTAGGTGTAAGACCTAAATCTACAAGCTTTTGGTCGGCTACGTAGTAAAGTCCAAAGAGGTCGGCACGCGCTTCCTCAATAGTCGATCCATAAGCTTTCAGCGAATCGGGGTCGGTGGTAGGAAGCAGTTTACCACTACCGTGTCCTAAGCATTCGTGCAAGTCGGTGTGCAAGTCATCGCAAGCATCGCCATATTTGTTGATGAGGGCGCGAGTCGCATCGTCAATCACAAACTCCTTGTCCATGCCACTTCCGTGCGAAGCCTTGTTGTAGGCATCCGTAAGGTTTCCAATGGTTACACTCTTTGAACCAAATTCACGACGAACCCAGTCTGAGTTAGGCAAGTTGATGCCGATGGCAGTAGAAGGATAAAGATCGCCCCCCAAAATGGCAGCGGTAATTACTTTGGCTGAAACGCCCTTCACCTTCTCCTTCTTAAATTCGGGTGCTACGGGTGAATGATCCTCAAACCACTGTGCATTGGCAGAGAGTTTTTTAGTACGTTCGGTAGCCGCAATATCCTTGAAATTAACAATAGCCTCCCATGAGGCTTTCATGCCTAATGGGTCGCCATACGACTCAGTGAAATAGTTGGTAAAGTCTACCATGCTCTCTGTGTCCTTCAGCCAATGTATGGAGTAATCGTCGAAGGTGCGGAGGTCGCCCGTGCGATAAGTTTCAACCAACAAATCAATCACCTTTTGCTGTTCGGGTGTATCGGCAAAGGGACGGGCTTTGAGCAGATTATCAACAATGCGCTCAATGGCAGTGGTATACATACCCCCCACACGCCACACACGCTCTGTGAGCAGTCCGTATTCATTACGCTCCAAACGGCTATTCATGCCCATCATAATGGGACGTGAATCGTTGGCAGGTTTGCGCTGTGCATAGAACTCCTCAGCTTCGGTTTGTGTAATGCCTGGTTCGTAGTAGTTACAGGCCGAAGTGAGCACCAAGTCGTCGCCATCTTTTTGGTTAACGCGCATGGGCATTACCTCAGGATTAAAAATCACGGGGAACAACTCATTGCAAAAAGCCTCTAAACTCTGTCCGTTAAGCGGAAGTTTGTCGGCAGGAATTTGTTGGAGTGCAGCACGCAATTCTTGTTCGGTAAAATCGGGTAAGAATTTTTCGCAACCATAATGATGGTGAATGCCCGATGAGAACCACACCCGCTTTAAGTACACTGAGAGTGCTTTATAGAATTTGTCATCGTGCTTTCCAGCATAATGAGTGTAAACAGCTTCGAGCAAGGCACGGATGCGAAGATTATAACGTCCGTTTTGGTCGAAGAGGATGTCACGCCCTTCAAGGGCAGCCTCTTGCAAGTAATAAATAAAAGTCTTTTCTTTTAAAGAGAGTTTGTCAAATCCTTCCACCTTATAGCGAAGCATTTGAATGTCAGCAAACTTTTCGTCGGTGTATTTAAAATGATTGTCGGCTGTTTGTGCAGTTGCACCAAGTGCCGATGAGGCTGCAATTAGCATAGTGGCTATTTTATGTTTCATTATTTCAACCAGTTTTTAACTTCTTCGTTGCTCAACACAATGTTAATAGTGCCAGCAGCATAGCAGTTTTTGATGTAAGGTGGATAAGTAAATACAATGCCACACTCCGTTACAGCTGGACGCGGATACCATTTACCTTGGTATTGTTCCATCTGTTGTGTGCGAACAGAGTAGTCATCTGCCGAAGGGGCAGGAACAACCTCGGCTATAGCAGGCCAGGTTTCTTGGTCTTGTGCGGCTTGCGCACTTGTTTTGAGTTTTTCGCCTACCAATTTAAAGACTTCATTTAGGGCTTCAGGCTTAAAGATGTCTGTCAACCCCATCAAGCGGTCCTCTTTCGTGTTGATGCTGAAGTAATAGTGATACAGCATACCATGTGCGCCCCCTTTGTAGCATTCATCTTCAATGCTAAAGGTAGTAATGCCCTTGTTACTCCATCTCCACACAGGTGTAACATTGGTGCGGTAAGAGAAAGAGGTTGGCATATATTCCTGACCATTATTTTTGCAAAAGTCTTCTATTTCGTTTTGCTCTTTTTGATAAGTAGCCTTAACCGCGCTCCATTTTGCCTCAAGCATTTTTTCGAGCGTATTAAGTTTCCAACTACTCTCGTTGGTAGCGTCTAAGTCGAGCGTTCCTTTAAGAATGTTGTATACCATCAAGCTGTATGCACCTCCCTTTTTAGGTTCCACTTTGGCATCAGCGTCAGAAAAAAAGAGCGAGGCATTGAACGATAGCCCTTGGTTGGCATCTTTGCTGTTTTGCAAACTGTAATCTGCGTTTTTATTGCTGTATTCGCTCAGCAGTTCATCGTTGTAGGGACAGAAGATGTCTGAATCATCCTCTGCAGCAGAATCTGCTGCAACAACATCCTCATTGGTACCTGCCCAATCATCGTCTTCGGTATATTCAACATCCATGGAGTCGTCAGTAACAACCGTATCTGCCACCACCACATCACGTTGATTGTAGGTGCGATTACCTTGCATAGGCATGGCTAAAGTCATGCAAAGCAAAGCTGGCACGCAATAGAATACTTTCTTCATAATGCTTATTTTTTTTAGGATTGTAGTGCAAATTTAGTGTAAAGCCTTGAATAGTGAGGATATATATATGAAAAAAGAGTGGAAAACCGCTTTAAAAATTATAAACGGAGTTCCACTCTTCGGTGTAATTCATTTAAATATCGGAACGAAGCTCTTAATTCTCTTTTTACAAAAAACTTTAAGCCTCTTCTTTTTTAGGATCGAGTGCCTCATAGCGCGAATGCTTGCTGATGTACTCTGGCACAATCTGCTTCATCTTCTTCACAGTGTCCATATCATTGTAGCGAAGTGCGATGTCGCGCAAGTCTTCAATATTGTGTTCAACATTCTCATACTCGTAATTACGAACTTGCGCAATACGAATTTTAGGATGGAATGAAGGAAGTGTATCTTCATTTTCACTGAGCACCTCTTCGTAGAGTTTTTCACCCTCGCGCAAACCAGTGTACTTAATTTCCACATTCTTTGCACCGCTAAGCAATATCATGCGTTTAGCCAAATCTGCAATGCGAACGGGTTCACCCATATCGAACACATAGATTTCGCCCCCTTTGCCATGAATGCCCG
Organism: uncultured Prevotella sp.; assembly: GCA_900542795.1. Taxonomy (GTDB): domain Bacteria; phylum Bacteroidota; class Bacteroidia; order Bacteroidales; family Bacteroidaceae; genus Alloprevotella. The sequence continues at coordinate 25,832 of UQPD01000012.1, forward strand.
CTTCAAGCACTAACTTACATGCTTCAGGAATAAGCATGAAGAAGCGAATAATCTTGGGATGAGTAACCGTGAGCGGACCACCCGCTGCCAATTGCTTGCGGAACAAGGGAATTACCGAACCATTTGAGCCAAGCACATTACCAAAACGTGTGGTAACGAACTGTGTAACGCCTTTCACCTTACCATCTTGAATGGCTTTATTAAGACTCTGCACATAGATTTCGCAAATGCGCTTTGAGCAACCCATCACGTTTGTAGGGTTAACGGCTTTATCGGTAGAAACCATCACAAACTTTCTGACGCCATATTTCACGCTCAAGTCTGCAATCACCTTTGTACCCCACACATTGTTCTGTACACTTTCGCTAGGGTTATCCTCCATCATTGGCACATGTTTGTAAGCAGCAGCATGGAAAACAATTTCGGGCTTGAACGATTTGAAGATTTCGTCCATTCGCTTTTCCTTGCAAATGTTGGTTACAACAGTTTCGGCCTTGATGTTCGGATAATTGTTACGCATCATCAAGCGTATGTCGTGTTGCGGTGTTTCAGCCGCATCAATCAGCATCATCTCAGCAGGAGCGAAAGAGGCTACTTGTCGCACAATTTCTGAACCAATGCTACCTGCCGAACCTGTAATAAGCACGCGTTTGCCTTTCAAATTTTCCTCAATCGACTTGAGGTTTACCTGAATTTCATCGCGCGAAAGGAGGTCTTCAATTTTCACCTCGCGCAACTGCACTTCGCCTTGCATCTTACCATCCTTAGCAAGTTCTTTTGCATTTTGCGAGATGTATATCTTTATGCCATTCTCAATGAATAAGTCTTGCAGTTGTTTATTCTTTAAGAAATCTTCGTGCTTCAGCGGACTTACCAATACCGCTTGGATGTGTTTCTTTTTAAGAATGTTTATCAAGTTATCGTGGATAGAGTAAATTTGCTTACCCATGAGACGATGATTCTTATAGTTTGTATCATCTCCCATATATCCCTTGATAAGGAACTGCATGGGTTTTACGCTGTAAGCATAATTGGTTAGCGCAACAGCACCTGCACGTGTACCATAAATAAAGGTGTTAAGGGCTTTTTTGCTTACCAATGCCTTGTCGAACAGCATTTTCACACTGATACGGCTTAAGCACATAAACACGATGGTACCCAAGTAAACAACCAAGGTCATACGTCCTGTTAATGCGTAAAACGTATCATTCCATTGATTGTTACAGATAATATGGTTGAACGCCACTGCCATCAAAAACGACACGCCATTGGCACAAATCACACGCATGAGGTCTACAAACTGAGAATAGCGCAGAATGCCTGAATAAGTATGGAATATTCTAAACCCAATGAGGTTGAATATTGCAAACATTAAAAACGTGTGGCAGAGTTGGGGTCCAAACGCTACCATTTCAGAAAGCGGATGACGCAGCAGAACCATAAACAGACCGCCAACAAAACATGTTAGCAAGTCGAAAATCACTACAAACCAGTAAGGCAAGGCCCGACGGCCAAAATACCAGTTAAAAACTTTATTAATCAATCCCATATAAAATCTCTTTTTAAGAACTGCTTTTAGTTTCTTGCGAAGAAAAATCCCCACCTTTATATATTTCGCAACCAAAGGTTGTGTCGTATCGTCCTTTTTGCAGCACTTATAGATGTATATAAAGTATCTTTTTTACATAAATTCAAGTGCAAAAATCGTGATATTTTTTGAATTTGACAAGATTTTTTGCCAGTAACTATTCAGCGGTAATAAAAATGGTCTGA
>UQPD01000013.1 GCA_900542795.1 uncultured Prevotella sp.
GAGATTACTACGCGTCTCGTGGGCTCGGAGATGTGTATAAGAGACAGCTCCAATGGAGACGTTCATGCAAATAGCCAAACTTCTCGAAGTTGACATCAATGAGCTCCTTAGGTTTGAAGTGTTACCAGATATTGAAGGTTTTCATTAAGCCAGATGAGCAGAGCTAAGTTTACTTAAGCTCTGCCATGGCGAGAAAATGTGCCATGAAATGGAAGCAAAAGACTGAGCTTTGCTTTTCGGTAATACCTATTTTTTATTTCAGTTTTTGTTGAATCAATATAGACAAAGAGAACAAATGTAGATATGGCAAATTATGCTGCAGGTCAAAGAATAACGGTTAGAGGTGAGGACTTTCTCATCACCAATATAGAACCTGATGTAAATGACAACTATCTTTTGCATTGCATCGGTATAAGCGAGCTTGTGAAGAATCATCACTTTATTTTCGATACAAGCATCGACCAAAATATGGAGATTGTCAGCCCTATCAACACTCAGTTGGTGGCAGATAAGGATCCACGTTGGCGTAAGACAAGACTTCTTGTCGAGACAGCCATCCGTAACAATGCGTTCTTCTCACAGAAGATTACCGTAGCGCAGGGTGGCGCGTTTGATATTGCTGAATATCAGATGGAGCCCACGCTGAAGGCTCTTGAATTGCCTCGTCCTCGACTTCTGATAGCAGATGGCGTAGGTCTTGGCAAGACTATTGAAGTCGGCATTTTCCTCAGCGAAATGATTCGTCGTGGCAGAGGAAAGCGCATTCTCGTCTGTGCTCTGAAGAGCATCCTTGCACAGTTCCAGGAAGAAATCTGGAACCGCTTTGCCATACCCCTTGTTCGTCTTGACAGTGTTGGTGTAGCCAAGATACAGAACGAAATACCTCTTAATAAAAATCCCTTCGACTATTACGACAAGACCATCATCTCCATTGACACGTTGAAAAACAATGGTCGTTTCCGTGCATGGCTGGAGAAGACGCATTGGGATATCATTGTGATTGATGAGTGTCACAAGGTTGCCAACGACACCAGTCTGCGTGGCGACCTTGCACAGTTCCTTGCACAGAAGTGCGATTCGCTGATTCTCACATCAGCCACACCTCATAATGGCAATGCCGAGTCGTTTGCCAACCTTATGCGAATGCTCGACCCCATCTCCATTCCTCGTAGTGGTGAGTATACACAAGAGGATGTTAAGCCCTATTATGTACGCCGTTTCAAGAAGGATATTGAAGACGAAAGAATCCGTGGTCAATTTCAGAACCGAAAAGTTATAAGCATACCGGTTAATCTGCATCCTGAGGAAGAGAAGTTCCTTAAGGTGCAGCATACTCGTTTCCAATCTGTAAACAAGGCAGACAGTAGTGATCCTCTCTATGCTTTGTCGCTCTTCAAGAGCTATCTGTCATCTCCTTATGCTGCAAAAGCCTCGTTGGACGAGCGTAGCAAGAAGGATGACAGCGTCGAGGTAAAGGAACTTCTTGATCTGGTTAACGCCAATATCTCGTCGGGTATTGATACTCGCTATGTGGCTTTCCGTGAAAAACTGAAGGAAATATGGAAGAAGAATCCTAAAGAGCGTATCGTAATCTTTACGGAACGTATAGCCACAATGAAATTCCTTGAAGAGAACATCAAGAAAGAATTTCGTCTGAGTGATAATCAGGTGAAGCGTTTCGACGGTTCTCTCTCTGATACAGAGCAGGAAGAAATGGTTAACGATTTCGCCAAGGAGGACAGTAAGATTCGCGTGTTCATCTCCAGCGACTCAGGTTCGCAAGGTGTCAATCTGCACTACTTCTGTCACACAATGTTCAATTACGACATACCTTGGAGTCTTATCACCCTCGAACAACGTAATGGCCGTATCGACCGCTATGGTCAGAAGCAAACTCCTGTCATCTACTACCTTGTGGCAAATGGTCAGGAAGAAGATTTGCGTACCGATTTTCGCATTCTCGACAAACTTCTTGAGAAAGAGCAAGAGGTGCATGATGTTCTTGGCGATGCCATGAGCGTCATGGAGTTGTATAACAGCAAAAAAGAGGAAGATGAGGTGGCAGAAGCCTTGCGTAAGGGCGATGAGGAATTCTTGCAACCCACACGTCGTCGTCGACGCGGTGGATTTAAACGTCCTGATGTTGTTGCTGCCACTCCCGCCAAAGAGCATCTCTCCGAAAAGATATTCGAGCCTAAATTGTCGCTTTACAAGTCGGATGAGGATTTCTATAAAGACCTCTTCAACGAATTGGAGGCTATTGATTCTATCCATCATGGTGATGTGCGATGGTTTGATGGGGACGTACCTTATGTAGAGGTAAAGAACAATGCCGAACTTACTGACGTTCTCTTTGATATACCTCGTGAGGCCATCCCTTCGGACAACATCTTCCGTCTGTGTGCTGACAAGCCTACGCTGAACAAGTCTATAGCTGATTCGCGCAAGAGCAAAAATGGCGACTGGAGTAAGTTCTTGCCGTTGTATGACTTGCATCCTATAATCCAATATCTGCTTACAAAGTTCACAGCATCGGTACCAAAGAATCAGGCATTTGTTGTCAAAGGCGAACAGATACCCGCAGGCATGAGTTATTACTTGTTCTATGGTAGTCATGCCAACGGACTGGGACAGAACCTTATCAGCAAGTTCTTTCTCGTGCCCCTCGACAAGGAAGGTGCATTGAGAGACAAACCTGTGTCTCTGTTTGAGTTCCTTAAGCAATATCATCTTACAGATGGATTCCTGCAGGGTGTTCAAGAAAAGGATATCGAACTGCTCCAGAAGAATCTGAAGAGTGCCATTGACTTCGGCTCTGAACTCTATATGAAGAAAAAACAGTTTGATATAGCTTTGAAGATGGAAAGGGATTTGGAAGCCTACAAAAAGAAACTCAATCTCTGGGCCACCAATGCCGAAGAATCTCTCTTCCAAGTTGACTCAGATGACATCAAGATTACACGCCGCAATCACGACAAGGAAATAGAGGAAATAAAGAAAATTAGCGATCAGTCGAGCCAGTTCTATAAAGACATGTTCTCGCTCGACAAGGCTGAACCTTATATGCGCCTCTTAGCTGTTTTCTATAATTTCTAAATCAAAATGAAAATCGCAAGCTCATTATGGCTGACAACATAAAATACCGTTTTATCCAAAATGTGGGAGACTATTTCCCATCGGGATATTTCAGCGACGACTTCTTCGAGAAGGTACAGAAGTGCGCTGGCATTTCAAACGATGAGGTTAAGGATATCTGCAGTCCTTATGTGCGTCTGAAGCAGGAATATAACGACTACAAGAACTTCATCATCAACGATCGTCCCCGTGTGGAAGATGCCATCAAGAAGACGCACGACTTCCACACACGTCTGTTGTCTGTTCTTGGTTATGAAACCGACCATGCCTACCAAGAACCTTGCATCGTCAACGATGAGGCTACGCCTGTCGAGATGATTCCCGTGCGCCATGTCATTCGTCAAGGTCAGCAAGTTAAAATGTTCATAATGGAGATGCAAAACCTCATCCCCATCGAGGAGAAAGAACCTGCAGGCTTGTTTGAGCAGCAGTATGAAAGTGAGGTAATTAGCGGACAGCAGAAATATGCTGCCCGCCAATGGCGTTATGTCTTCAACCTCGATACCGAGCATTATAAAATATCTCCAGCCATCATCAACAAAGCCATCACGCATATTTTCCTTTTGCCCGAGGAGCGACGCCCGCATTTCATCCTGATGTTGGCAGGCAACACTGTGTTCCTTTTCGACAAGGACAAGTGGGCTAAGGGTAGTTATCTGCAGTTCTCGCTCGACGACCTCTTTGCTCAGGCAAGCATCGATGCCAAGCATCGCACCTACTATGCACTCTTCCACATGCTTGTGTCTAAGCATACTTTGGCAGCAGAAGGCGAGATGGTGCTGATGGACACCATCATTGAGGAGAGTTATAAGAATGCTTATGAGGTGACGAAGGATCTGAAGGAAGGTGTGATTCTTGCCGTAGAGACCCTTGCCAACGAAGCTCTCTATTGGTGGAAGCAGAACAACAACATTCCCGTGACCGACTATACCGACGACACTTTTGAGTCGGAGGTGAAGGACGACTGCCTTACCATTATCTATCGTCTGCTCTTCCTCTTCTATGCCGAGAGTCGCGATGAACTCGAAATTCTGCCTGTCAATGACGAGGTATATAAGTTGGGCTATTCTTTAGAGTCTTTGCGCGACTTAGAGATGGTGCGCTTAAACTCAGATGCCAGTCGCAATGGCTATTTCTTCGACGATAGCATACGCAATCTATTCTCGCTGCTTTCTGAGGGTCATAACGCCAAGGCAGCCGACGGAAACAGCAAGAGTTTTCGTGTGCGTCCTATTGACTCTCCTCTCTTTAATGACAAGAATTTGCACCATCTTGCCGATGTGCGCATCCGCAACATCAAGTGGCAGGAGATTATCAAGGCGCTATCGCTCTCAAAGAAGAAAAACTATTGTGGCCGTATCAGCTATGCCAACTTAGGTGTGAACCAGTTGGGTAGCGTCTATGAGTCGTTGCTTGCCTTCCGTGGTTTCTATGCCGAGGAGGATTACATCGAGGTGCATAAGGCAAACGCTCCTCAGGATGGCACCTTCCTTGTGCCATACAGCCGTATGGGCGATTTCGATATATCAGAGGTGCTTTGCGACCAACAGACAGGCAGTCCCGTCATCTTGCCTGAGGGTACTTTTGTATATCGGCTGAATGGACGCGACCGTCAGAAGTCTGCCAGCTACTATACGCCTGAGGTATTGACACGTAGTACTGTGAAGTACACCCTCAAATCTATCCTTGACGATGTGCGTGCCAACAAGCGTCAGGCAACCGAACTCCTTGAACTAAAGATTCTTGAGCCAGCCATGGGTGCTGCAGCTTTCCAGAACGAGGTTATCAACCAATTGGCTGAGGCTTACCTTGCCGAACAGCAACGTCAGCAGAGAGAAAAGGGCCTGCGCAACTGGCGCATACAGCCCGACCGTTATCGCGACGAGTTGCAGAAGGTGAAGGCTTATATAGCCACACATAATGTTTATGGTGTCGACTTGAACCCAACTGCCATTGAGTTGGGTAAGCTCTCCCTATGGCTAAACGTTATCCATAAGGACATGGAGACTCCGTTCTTTGCCAACCGCTTGGCTTTGGGTAATGCCGTTATTGGTGCTTGGCTTAAGGTGTACAGCAAGCAGGACGTTTATGGCATCTTCGACCGTCGTGGCTCTACGGCAAAGGTAAACAAGTGGTGGGAGAAGGCTCCACACAAGGTTAAGTTCTTCAGCAACAGAGTAAATCGCTCTGTCAATGAGGTGTATCATTTCCTTTTGCCTGACGCCAACATGCTGGGTGTGCGTAGCATCAAGGAGCAGAAGAAGGCGCATGCTAATGAGGATAAGCGCATGGCTGCTATGCTCAAGGATTGGACTGCACCTATCACGGATGCTGACTTCAAGACCTTGCAGCGCATATCGGGCAAGATTGATGTGCTCTTGAAGGAGTATTTCACCAATCAGCTTTCTATAGACAAGTTCACCAACAATCGCAACGATATTTGGGATGGCATAGACCATTCGGCAAGCAATACGCTCTTTAAGGCTGAGGAGCAGGCGGAGTCGTATGCCAAGAAGCAGCAGCTCTTCGACACGCGTTATCGCCACGACAATGCCTATCGCAAACTCAAACTAGCGATGGACTATTGGTGTGCCCTTTGGTTTTGGGAGTATGACGATGCTGCCGACTTGCCTACTCGCCAGGAGTTCTGGGGAGATATAGAAGCGTTGCTCGATGTGGACAACTCTCAGCTCGACACCAAGACCCGTCAGGCTTTGGAACGTGCTGGCTCGAATGTGGTATCTGAGGATATGCCGGAATATGGCAAAATGACAGAAGATGAATCGCAGATTGTGACAAAGACCCAAGAAGAGATTCTTACAGACTCTCATGCTCATGTGTCATTGTTTGCAGAGGAGGATCCTTTGCGTCTGAAGATTGCCGACCGCCTTGCCAAGCGTTACCATTTCTTCCACCCAATGTTGGAATTTATTGAGGTGTTCTGGCTGAGGGATGGATTTGATATTATTTGTGGTAATCCGCCGTGGATAAGACTGGAGTTTGATGAACAGGGTATTCTTTCGGAGAAATATCCTGAGGTGGCTATTCGTAAGATGTCGGCTCCCAATGTCCGTAAGATGCGCGACCAGATGTTTGAGCAGATTCCAGCTACCGAAGAACTTTATCGTTCGGAGGAAATTGATACAGCATGCAGTTCTATATTTATGAGTGCATACTGTAATTATCCATTGTTAGTAGGACAAAAAACAAACCTCTATAAGTGTGTGTTGGAGAATGCAATGGATATGGCTTCTGAAGATAAGGGATATATAGGATTGCTAACACCAGAAAGTATCTATGACGATCCTAAGGGGCAGCCACTTAGACGCGAACTCTATAAGCGTTTGCGCTATCATTTCCAGTATCAAAATGAACTTCGGCTTTTTGCCGAAGTTCATCACCATACGGTGTATGGTGATCAACTTCTCGGCCCTCACCGAAGTTCATCACCGCGCTTCGCTTCGCTCAGTAATTTGTTCCATCCAAGTACTGTGGATGCTTGCTTTGCGCATGATGGACATGGGTCGTGTGGAGGCATTAAAGATGAGACTGGTAATTGGAATACCAAGCCTCATCGTGACCGTATTGTTACTATTACTGACAAAGAACTGCAGGTGCTGTCTGATACGTTTGAAGATGGTGCTACGGGAGATTGTGCCAAGTTGGTAAGTATTCATTCACAAGAAATAATTAATGTGATTGAAAAAATTGCTAACTTCTCTACGCATGTTCGCGATAAGCAACCTATCATCACAATGTCTATTAACGAGACTCATGGTGTTGATGATGGCATTATGAAGCGTTTAACTTGTGTGCCAAATACTGAAAACTATGAGATGATATATAGCGGACCTCATTTCCATGTTGCAAATCCATATTATAAGACACCGCGCCAAAGTTGTGTGCTTAATTCTGATTATGACAATATTGATTTAACAGAAATCAATGCTGATTATGTGCCGCGTACTAATTATGTGCCAGTAATGCCCATCGCAGCGTATAAAAAACTCTTTAAGGGCTTTCAGAATGGACAAGATAAAGACGGCAAACCTACTTATGATGATTGGTTGGATTATTATAAGGTGGGATTCCGCAGAATGATGGGACCGACGTCCGAAAGGACGTTGATATGTGCTGTCTTGCGCAGCAAGACAGCACATATCAACACAATCATATCTACTTCGTTCCTCAGTAGATATGATTGTGTGGATATGGCTGCGCTTTGCAGTTCTATACCTCTGGACTTCTACATAAAGACCGTAGGTGCCGTGGATTTATTCCCTTCACGAATGGCATCTTTCCCACTTGGAGTAGCTCCAGAATATCAGTCAGCCCTATACTCAAGAACACTCATGCTCAACTGCTTAACAACAGAGTATGCAGATCTATGGGAAAGCTGTTGGCGTAACAATTATAGCAAGGAGCAATGGAGCATCAACGATAAGCGATTAAAATCATTTAGTTCCTTGCAGGATCATTGGACGGCAGACACCCCCTTGCGCAACTACTTTGAGCGCAGACAAACTTTGGTAGAAATTGATGTAATAGCAGCTATGGCATTGGGCTTGACCTTAGAAGACTTGGAAATGATCTACACTATCCAGTTCCCCGTTCTTCAGCAGAACGAGGCAGATACGTGGTACGACCAAAAGGGCAACATCGTCTTTACCTGTTCAAAAGGCTTAACAGGCGTAGGTCTCGACCGCAAGCGCAATGCTAAGACGGGTATGTTAGGTTGGGAAGACATCCGTGGAGAGCAGATAGACGAAAACACCTATGCAGGAACGTCGCCTACTCATACCCATACCATCGACCCTGCCAAGAGCGAACTCTATGGCGGACAGCAAGTAACCTATTATGCTCCCTACACCAAGTGCAACCGCATAGAAGACTATCGCCGCGCCTGGGCTCACTTCGAGAAGATATTTAATAAGTAGTATCAGCGTTTGCCAGTGTAGAACAAAACTCGTATCACTATGAAGCAATATATCAACGAACTCTTGTCAGTTCTGAAAGAATACCACCAATTGGAAATAGCCAATCAGATAGACTATCAGAAGTTCTATCTGTATTCTATCATTACTCACTCTACAGCCATTGAGGGCTCTACGGTGACAGAGGTAGAGAACATGCTACTCTTTGATGAAGGCATTTCCGCCAAAGGTAAACCCATGGTGGAGCAACTTATGAACCTCGACTTGAAAAGAGCTTACGAACAGTCTATCAGTTGGGCAAAGGAGCATAAGCCTTTTACTATAGAAATGCTACAACAGCTCTCGGCTATAGTGATGAGAAACACAGGTAGCCACTATAGCACCTTGGGAGGTGAGTTCGACTCTTCTAAAGGTGACTTGCGATTGTGTGGAGTAACCGCAGGACCTGGTGGACGTTCATACATGAACTATCGCAAGGTGCCAATGAAACTGAAAGAGCTATGTGAGCACATCAACCAACGACGCGACGCCCTCATCAGAAAAGCCGATGACATAGAAGCTTATCTTCTGAGCTTTGATGCCCATAACTATCTCGTTACCATTCATCCTTGGGTGGATGGCAACGGAAGAATGTCGCGACTCGTAATGAACTATCTGCAATTTGAGTTTGGGCTCATCCCTACAAAGATTCTGAAGGAAGACAAAGCTGCATATATCGAGGCACTCAATCAATCACGCGAAGAAGAAACGACAGTTCCTTTTCAGCAGTTTATGCTGCAAGAGCATAGCAAGAACCTGCGCAATGAGATTGAGGTATTCAAAAAATCAATGGAAGAAGACATTGTCATCAATGAAAACAAGGTGGTCCAGAAAGGTGGTCCAGAAAACAAAGAGGTGGTCCAGAAAAGTGGTCCAGAAACAAGAGACGCAATCATCCGACTGATAGCCGACAATGCTAACATTACCTCAAGAGACATGGCAAACAAGCTAAATATCAACAGAAGCGCCATACTAAAACACCTCAAGAAATTGCAAGAAGAAAACCTCATTGCCCGCGAAGGTTCACAGAAATCAGGCCGATGGATTATATTAAGGAAATAACTCTCAATAACGCTTAAACACTATGCTACCTCTTCAACAAGCACGTGAAGTACGTGATTCAATAATAGAGTATATCAAGGCAACCTTCAAGTTCAAAGAGAAGGATGTCAGTGATGCTTTCTATCGCTTCATCGAGAGTAAAGAAGATGGACTCTTTAAAGGACCCTATATATCGTTGAAGACTCCCTTTGTGTCTGCATCGGAAGAAGATAGCAAAAACATTCCTTTGGAGATTGCTCCCAACTTTCCTCCATACTTGCATCAGTTGCAGGCTTTCCGTCAGCTGTCTATGCAGAATGGTAATACCCCTAAGCCAACGCTCCTTACTACAGGTACTGGCTCTGGTAAGACAGAGTGTTTTCTTTACCCTATCCTTGACTATTGCTACAACTGCAACAAGTTCAGTCGTCAGGTTGGAGTGAAGGTTATTATCATGTACCCCATGAATGCCCTGGCAAGTGACCAAGCAAAGCGTTTGGCAGAAACCATCTGGAATGACCCTCGACTGAAGGGAAAGGTAACGGCAGGATTGTTCGTAGGAGAGGGTACCGATCCTAAAGACTATCCACGAGATATGGGGCCTGATCATATCATTGAAAACCGTGATGCGATACTTGATACGGTGCCCGACATTTTGTTGACTAACTTCAAGATGCTGGACTATGGACTGATGCGTCAGCGTTTCAGCTGCCTTTGGAAAGGCAATATTGATACAGACTTCAAGGCTCTGAAGTTTATAGTGCTCGACGAGTTGCATACCTATGATGGCGCACAGGGCACGGATGTGGCAAATTTGATTCGACGTTTGAAGTTGAAACTGAATCTGCCTAAGGGATTATTGTGTCCTATTGGTACTTCGGCAACCATTGGGAATGGTGCCGATAGTAAAAAACGCTTGTGTGAATATGCTTCGGATGTATTTGGAGAGGTGTTCCATGAAGAGAATGTCATTGAGGAACACAGAATACCTGTGTCTGAATATGTGACTGAGTCGATTACAACACTTCCTGATATAAAGCTCATCAAGAGTTGCGAATTTGGAGCTGATGACACCGTAGACACCTACATGAAACGCCTCTGTAAGGTGTGGCTAAAAAATTCGAAGATTACGCCAGTGGAGGCAGGCATCTACTTGCGCCGTATGGGGGTTGTAAAGTCACTCCTTGAGATATTAAGCCACGGCATTCTTTCGTTAGAGGAGGTTCGGAAGAAAATGATTGACCAAGATGTGAACTTTCGTCGACTTTATCTTGAAGGAGATGACAAGGTGTGTACCCTTGCTTTAGAGAGTCTCTTGGCACTGATTGCTTATTCAAAACGCCCGCTCAACAATTCGGGCAAGCTCATTCCGATGCTTTATTTGCAGATACAACTTTGGCAACGAGAGCTTAGTGGCATTCTTAGATATTTTCAGAAAGAGCCCGAATTTGTTTGGAGACATAGCTTGAAAAAAGACGAAGACCGCGTAGCCCTGCCCATGTACTTCTGTCGTGAATGTGGCGCAAGTGGTTGGCTAACAAGACGCACGGATACGGATGAAAGCTATTGTTCGGATATCTCAACAATCAATAAGGACTTTATGAACAGAGAAAAAGAGGTGCGTCTTTTGAATGTTGAGTCCAAAAAGCATGTGGCAATAGATGAGTATGTCAACGAAAATGCCTTCAGTGTAACACAATATGTGAACCTAAAGACTTTGCGTGAGGAAGGTGAGAGCGACAACAACACGTTGAGAGTGCGTGTATGCTGTAAGACGACACCGCCACGTCATGGTAATCAGCGGTTTGCGACAATGTGTCCAGAGTGTAATAGTGATGCTATCTGTGAGATTGGTGGACGCACGTCAACGCTGTCGAGTGTAGCTATCAGTCAGGTGTTGTCGAGCGACTTTGACCATGCGGAAGAGAAGGATAGAAAGATTCTTGTATTTACAAACAGTGTGCAAGATGCAGCGCATCAGGCTGCTTTTTATGAAGCAAGAACCTTCCGTTTTTTGTTCCGTCAGTCTATGCAGCAGTACATCAACAGTCTTGACAAGCCTGTGAATGTGGCAGAGTTGCAAGAAGGCTTCAAGAAGTATTGGAAGGATAAGCTGTCGGAGGACGATTATTACAATCGCTTTTTGCCAGCAGACTTAGCCTCGCACATTGACCTTCGCCATAACTATCGTGAGGGTAAAGGCTACATGGCTTCTTTTAAGAAAGAGTTTGACATACGAGTGGATTGGGAAATTGTAAGTGAATTGGGCTTGACTTCCCAGCTTGGTCGTACCCTTGAGAAGACGGGTTCATCGGCTACATTCTTCAAAAGTGAAGAGATTCACAAGGTGTATGACTTGATGAAGGACTTCCTTGTTCAGAATAAATTGGAGTATGTTGCCGAGAAAGAGGGGCTGTTCTGCCACTTTGTTTATGGTATTCTTCAGCGCATGAGAAGACATGGCGCAGTAGACCATCCTTATCTTGATAAGTACAGAAATGAGAAATTAGAATGGAATTCGCTAAACTGGGGGTATGATGCGCGTCATTTCCTTAACAGAAAGTTTGGTAGGGGAGTAGGTTTTCCGAAACTGATTGGTGTGACGTATTTCGACAATAATGGCGATAATCTGTTGGATGTGGCAGTGCTTAGACGAGAAAGGCCGAATTGGTATACCAAATATTTTGAGGGGTATTTTGGCGTTTCTATCGAAAGGATTCCAACCTTGTTCAATGACTTTATCCGTGAACTCTTTCTTAAGATGGAGGAGGTTGGCTTGGTTAACAAGGCTCCACAGGGTGGGGGAAACTATGCGATTAACCCTGACCATATATGGGTGAGTAAGCAGGTAAAACACATTAAGTGTAGTAATTGCCAATCAACACTCTATGTTGCTAAACGTGATGATTGGGCTGAAGATACGCTCTGCCTTAATTATATGTGTAGGGGAACCTACTCGGAGGAGGTGAACCCTGAACTTAACTATTATCAGCAGGTGTATAACAGAACTTTGTCTCCTCGTGTGTATGCCCGAGAACATACGGGCTTGTTAGAACGATCGGACAGAGAAAAACTGGAGAAGGACTTTAAGGAGCATCCTCATTCGAATTCGGTGAATGTGCTTTCTGCAACTTCGACGTTGGAAATGGGTATTGACATTGGCGATTTGAATGTTATGGGCAATGCAAACATTGCACCTAAACCCAGTAATTTTTTGCAACGAGTGGGGCGTGTAGGTCGTAAGGAAGGTTCTGCTCTTGTGCTAAACTATGCGCATGCTGGAGAACCGCATGACATGTATTACTTTACCTATCCCAAGGAAATGATGGAGGGTGAGGTTTCAACACCTGGTTGCTTTCTTGAAGCAAAGGACATTCTACGCCGACACTTCTTTGCCTATTGTATTGACACTTGGATTAGTGCTGATGCTAAAAATGCAATGCCGGCTAACATCCGTGATTTGAAACTGACGGAGGATGCCATGTCGTCGGATGACTTTATTATCAATAGAATTATTGCTTTTATTAAAGAGAATAAGCATACGTTGAAAACAAAATTCTCTGCGCAATATGACGAGAAGACACAGCCTGCTCTTGACATTTTGGCTAAGAATTTGGAGGACGAAACTTTTTATCAGAACATTCTGAAGGAGTTCCATGCCTTGACCGACCGCTTATTTGGGCTTATCGAGGAACTCAATAACTATAAAGAACAGGAAGAAAGACTACAGCCGAATGATCCAGCTAAAGCTGCGCTCAAGGATCTGATAAAGGCTTGCAAGGCCCAATATGCCAACATCCAAAGTGAAAGTCTCATAGAATTCATGACAAACTGTGGACTTTTGCCTAACTATGCCTTTCCTGAAACGGGGGTTAAGTTGCAAGCAAGTGTTTATTCAACCAGAGAGAAGGAAGACAACAAAAATAACACTGTTGAACCTACTATGATTGAACTGACACGCTCTGCCTCGCAAGGCATAAAAGAACTGGCGCCTGGTAACAAGTTCTGCACGCAGAAGTTTCAGCTTGAAGTGAGTGGTATCCCTACATACGATTGGAAAGATAACCTTGTGACAATGCGGTATTGCTCGAAGTGTGACTGTATTGCAGAAAAGGGTACTGCCGACTTTTTGTTGGCTTCTTGTCCTAAGTGTGGTGACCCTTCGTGGGGAGTTAACCAACACAAATATCTGAAGTTTACCTGTGCTCGTAGCGCAATGTTTAAAAAAGATGCGGTGCTTGATGACTCTAAGGAGGAGAGAACCAAGGAACAGTTTATTGTAAGAAAGCATTTCATGTTTCATCATAAAGGCATTGTTGTTTCGTATGCCATGAAAAATAATGGCTTTGGCATTGAGTTTTGTAACGACATGGACCTGTATGAGGCTAACTATGGCATGCAGATGCAGACGGGTTACAAGGTGGAGGTGAATAATGAGGGCAATATACCCGAAGATGGCTTTGTGACTTGCAAATATTGTGGAAAATCTACGCCTTTGCTCTCAAAGTGCTCAAAGTCGAACCAGAAAAACAATTCTGTGGGACAGCACTATCGGTTTTGTAATCATAAGGAAGTGTTTTTTGAGGATGACAAGAATGGGGAGGTGTTTGAACGACTCTACTTATACCGACATATGCAGACTGAGGCAATTAAGATTTTGCTTCCTATTCA
The DNA here is from genome assembly GCA_900542795.1 of uncultured Prevotella sp. GTDB lineage: Bacteria > Bacteroidota > Bacteroidia > Bacteroidales > Bacteroidaceae > Alloprevotella. The sequence continues at coordinate 13,821 of UQPD01000013.1, forward strand.
AATCATGGATGCGAAGGCTGCTGTGGAGATGTTTAAGGCGGGTATTGAACTTGGAATGAAGGAGTATTATCATTCTTCACCTGAGCATATTCGCATTGACTCCTATACTGAAATGAATCAAGCTACAGGCTCGAAAGATTACTATCTTGTGATGTATGATACCATACCTGGTGGTACTGGTTATCTTGCAAAACTCTATAATACTGACGAGTTCTCCAATATGCTGATGTTTGCCTATGACAAGATTAGGGAATGTACTTGTCAGTTGGAAGGTAAGGATGGGTGCTATCATTGCATCCTGACTTATGGTAATCAGTATAGTAGAGATTCTTTCAGCCGTGAACAGGCCGAAATACTGTTCGGCAAGTTGGTGGGTGGTTCAAAATCATGGGAACGCATTGAGGGGTCTGTAGGCACTATCGCACAAAATGGTGCTGCTGAAGATAGCGAGTTGGAACTGAAATTTGTTCGTGCATTGCAGACTTTGGCAAAGAGCAAAAATTGGACTTTCGAGAAAGTGCCTGATGATAATGCGTACCACTATGAGTTGAAGGTAGTCGATGAAGACGCTGATACAGAGCTTCATTACAATATGAAACCTCAGTTTGAGTTGACTGTTGCCTACGGAGTTAAGCATATAACTATCCCTGATTTCCAAATCATGTGTAACTACGCAAAGATAAATGGTGAAGAAATTAGTGACCTGATCAAGATTCCATGGTGGTCAGTCTTCCTTGATGGTTATAAATATCATGCATGTGAGCCCAACATGCGATTCTATAGCGACCTGGAGAAACGTGAAGGAATAAAACAAGCAAAACCACAGCGTATGTTCTCATGGACTATAGCTTGGGAAGATATTCAACTGTTTGAATCGGAGAAAGAGGATGAGTTAGGAAAAAACTCTGTAACTCGCCTCGGACAGCTGCTTGAGAACCCGATGCCTGGTTCAATCAAGGAAACATGTTACTGGTGCATAAGTGATAGTCCTAACTTCTTGTCGAATGGAGGATCACTATACGCTGGTTGTGTAGAAATCAACCCTGATTGTGATGAAAATCTGACAGACTACTCAACAGATGGAGAGTTAGATGAAGCATATGGTCAGGGAATAAAGTATGATTTACAATTGACCAAGGGTTTAAGGTCGGTGGATAAAAATGAATGGATTGGTTTCTGGCGTAGATATAATATCCTCCAGTTCTTCTCTGGTAACCAGACAGAGGGAAAGACTGATACTGTAGAAACGGCAGTTAATCGTGACGAAATTAAGGAACTATACCCAGGAATGGAGGATATTGTTGACATTTTGCTGGATAACAATGTTCCATTTAGTCATGATGGAGTATTTGAGTTAACGGATGAAGACAATGCTGTCATTGCAAGTGCGGCCATGATTATTGACCATCCTAAGATTGCCATTGACCCGTTCGACGATAATGACAAAGCTGTTTTTACAGACAAGGGATATAAGACAATTTCGCAAGATGAATTCTGTGTTGAACTAATAAAGTCGTCAAAATGATGACTTCAATAAAATAAAATATACATGAGACTGTTTTTATCAGAAACATTCTTTGATGCAGTGTTTAAACTGCCGAAGAAAATTCAAGACAAGGTGGTGTCTTTCCAGAGGAAATTCCGTGAAAACCATACTTCCGTAGGAATACATTTGGAACCAATTACTCAGTTTAAGAACTCAACACTCCGTACTGCAAGGATCGATGATAACTATAGAGTCATTGTCGGTGTGCTTGACGGAGAAAATTATTCTTTGCTTTATGTTGGAGACCATGAGGATGCATATCGTTGGGGTATAAACAAGCGATTTGTATGGAACGAGCATACTCAGGCTTGTCAGCTTATTACTATTGAGGAAAAGCAGGAAGAGATAGCTGTGCCTAAGGTAGAAAAGGACAATGAAACGACTTTCTTTGAAGGAATAACTGAGGAGAAACTTCTTAAAATTGGTGTTCCAGAGGAAGTCGTAGCAAGAGTCTTGAATATTAAATCTTTTGATGATCTGGACGTATTAGAACCGATTCTTCCCATAGATGCATACGAGAATATTTTCAACATCATGGATGGAGAGGATATCGATTCCATCATAGCTACAATTGAAGAAGGCCAAGCAAAGGAAAATGAAGATAAATTGCTCAGTGATAATAATAAGCGTCGTTTTGTGGAAATCACAGATGACGATGCACTTCAGCGTATTATTGAACAAGGTATGGACAAATGGCAGATTTTCCTCCATCCTTCACAACGGAAACTTGTGAATGCAGAATATAAGGGTACGATGAAGGTGAGTGGTGGTGCAGGTACTGGCAAAACTATTGCTGCGCTCCATCGCTTAAAGCATCTTTGCGAAAATCCAAGGGCTAATGTGTTGTTTACGACTTACACCAAAACGTTGAGCATTAACCTTGCTGACTCTATCGAGAAACTAAATGTTCCAAAGAATAAGTATACGCTTAACAACATAGATAGGGTGCTTCTTGACACTGCTGAGAAGTATAAGGTTAAGGAGGGATATAAGGTTCTTGACTACAGTGGTGATGAGGAGTCATTGAAACTGTGGCGTGAAGTTCTTGAAACAGAGGTGACGGAGTTCGATGAGCAATTTCTTTATGACGAATACATTGATGTTATTGTGTATTTTGGCAATAAGGATGTAAAGCAGTATATGATGCAGCCTCGTGTAGGTCGCACTAAGGCTTTAAGTCGTAAACAACGCATCGGAATTTGGAAACTCGTTGAGAAGTATATTGCGCTTAAACAAGAGAGAAGGGTGGTTGACCGTTTGGAACTCTTTAATGAGACAACCAACTTCTTGAATGTGAACAATATTCACCCTTATACGAATGTTATAGCTGATGAGTTCCAGGATTTTTCTAATCCAGAGTTAAAATTCCTCAGAGCATTAGTGGCGGAAGGCAAGAATGATCTTTTCTTGACAGGTGACCCTATCCAGCGCATCTATAATGGTCGTAAGATAAACTTTGGAGCAGCAGGCATTAACGTTAGAGGTGTGCGAAGCAGAAAACTGAAGATCAACTATCGTACTACAGAACCTATCAAGCGTGTTGCTGTAAGCGTTGTTAAGGGTATTGATTACGACGATATGGATGGCGGCAAGGAGTCAATAAATGGATATGTTTCGCTCATCCATGAAGGTGTTGCCCCTCAGTATAAGATTGTTGAAGATGCCAATGCAGAAGTTCAGCAGGTTGTTGAATGGATGAAGGAATGCCAGGGATCAGACATAAAATTGTCTGAAATTTGCATTGCGGCACCAAGCATGAACCTTCTAAAGGAAATGCAAAGCCGTTTGCACCATGATGGTATTGACTATCGTGTGTTAAAGGGTACGCAGAAACAAGGTTGTTCTGACGGTGTAGATCTTTGTACCTTCCATTCGCTTAAGGGGTTGGAGTATCGTGTGGTTATTCTCATGGGAGTTAACGAAAGAAATATTCCATCTAAAGCTACAGAGGGGTATCCTTTCTCGGGTATGGATAAGGTTGCTCAAAAGGAGTTTTTATCATCGAAACGCTCTTTGTTGTATGTTGCCATAACTCGTGCCAGACAGCTTGTTTACATGGTGGGATTTGGTGAACCTTCAGGCTTGCTTGAGTCCTTAAATGGGGATTATGTAACAATAAAAAAATAACTTGGTACAAAATGCGGTTCACTGAGAAAAATTGGTGTTTGATTAATTGAATAAGAAATAATCAATGTCTTTTACGCCGACCTCAGCCCATTCGGGGTGAGGCTGGCGCATGAAACATTGATTATTTTTTACTCAAATAATCAGGGTTTTACTGGTGACCCAATACCCTCACATAGTTTGTAATACTTATTACCCCCAGGGTGTCGCTTCGCTTGCCCCGGGCTATGCACAGTTTGCCCTTTGCTATGCATTATCGGCTGCACCTCAGCAATTCAAGCAAGCTTGATTGCATTCGGTTTGCGCGATAATTCAGCCCGTTTGGAACTAAATCCGAAACTTTAGTAACAAATAACTAAATATATTAATGAGTTTTTCTTCCTTTGCGCCGCGCTTGGTTAGTGAACTGCGGCATTACAACAAAGAAAAGTTGGCCGCTGACTTGATGGCGGGCTTAATTGTGGGCATCGTAGCCCTTCCGTTGGCAATTGCGTTTGGTATTGCTTCGGGTGTATCTCCCTCACAGGGTATTCTTACTGCCATTATTGGTGGTTTCATTGTGTCGGCATTGGGCGGTAGCCGTGTGCAGATAGGTGGCCCTACAGGTGCCTTTATTGTTATTATTTATGGCATTGTGTCGAACCCAGACTTGGGACTTCCTGGTTTGATGCTTGCCACGATGTTAGCAGGTGCATTTCTCATTCTGTTGGGTGTATGCCGATTGGGAACCATTATCAAGTTTATTCCTTACCCCATTGTGGTAGGTTTTACCAGTGGTATTGCGGTGACCATTTTTACCACACAGATTAAGGACCTTTTTGGTTTGCAAACAGAAAAGTTGCCGGGTGACTTCCTTTCGAAGTGGGGCATTTACTTTCAACATTTCGATACACTTGATTGGGTGACCACTGCCGTTGGTATTTTGAGCATTGTAATTATTGCACTGACCCCGAAGGTCTCTAAAAAAATTCCTGGTTCGCTCGTAGCTATTATTCTTATGACGGTGGGTGTGTATTTCCTCAATGCTCACACCACTTACCACGTAACTACCATTGGTGACCAGTTTGGTGAAATTAAAGCGACTATTCCTTCGTTGCAAGTACCCAATTTGAGTTGGGAAAATGTGAAAGGTCTTTTCCCCACAGCCATGGTTATTGCTGTGTTAGGTGCTATTGAGTCGTTGCTCTCAGCAACTGTAGCTGATGGTGTATGTGGCGACCATCACAATTCAAACCAAGAGTTGATAGGTCAAGGTGTTGCCAACATTTGCACCCCTCTTTTTGGTGGTATTCCTTGTACGGGTGCGATTGCACGTACCATGACCAATATTAACAATGGAGGTCGTACTCCCGTAGCAGGTATTGTGCATGCCATTGTGTTGCTCGTCATCTTTTTGGTGTTGATGCCTTTGGCAGCCTACATCCCTATGTCGTGCTTGGCAGGTGTGTTGGTCATTGTGTCATATAATATGAGTGGTTGGCGCACCTTTATGCAGTTGATGAAGAATCCTAAGAGCGATGTTATTGTGTTGCTCATCACCTTCTTCCTCACTGTGGTATTCGACCTTACCATAGCCATTGAGGTTGGTTTGCTCATAGCCTGCTTGCTCTTTATGAAGCGTATGGCAGAGTCAACTCAAATTAAGGTGATTGCCGATGAAATTGACCCGAACGACGAAACCGATGCTGAGGTTCACGAGGAACACCTTATTATTCCCGAGGGTGTTGAGGTGTACGAAATCAATGGTCCTTATTTCTTTGGTATAGCCAATAAGTTTGAGGAATTGATGGCAGCTATGGAGAATCATCCCAAGGTACGTGTCATCCGTATGCGTCGTGTACCCTTTATAGACTCAACAGGTATTCACAACTTGCAGAATCTTTGTGAAATGAGTCATCGCGAAGGCACGCATATTGTGCTTTCGGGTGTAACGCCGAATGTTTATAGTGTGCTCGAACACAATGGCTTCTGCAAACTCCTTGGCAAAGACCACATTTGTCCTAACATCAACGTAGCACTCGACCGTGCTTCCGCTATTGTTAAGCGTCCTCTTGCTTGAAATAGCAAGTACATTCGTAAATAACAAAAAAACTTCGTTAGTAACTGCACTAACGAAGTTTTTTTGCATTTGTATTGTACTATCAAAAACACCTCAAAATAGTTTTAGTTAACTCGCGAAATAGTTTTAGTTAACTCGCGAAATAGTTTTAACTAAAACGATTTAGGGGCGTAACTAAGCGAACAGCTGTTTGTGTTTTTTGTCAAAAATGACCATCAATGAGCCATAAATGTTCATAAATTATTTTTTTGAATTTCCATAAATCCCCCATCGGGTAGGGTTAGCGCATGAGAACCTCAATAGAATGTAATACTTAATACTTAATACTTAAGCTCTGCTTTATTATAGCACTGTCTGCACAAGGGCTCGTATTCATCCTGTTCGCCAAGGAGCACACGTTGTTCGTCCTTCACGATGCGGTGTGAGACGTGTGCCAAATTGCCACACTTCACACAAATGGCGTGAACTTTGGTAACATCCTCGGCTATTGCCATAAGTTGAGGCATAGGACCGAAGGGAACACCTTTAAAGTCCATGTCTAACCCCGCAATGATTACACGCTTGCCACTGTTTGCTAATTCGTTGCACAACACATCCACAAGCGAGTCGTCAAAGAATTGGGCTTCGTCAATGCCTACTACTTGTGCTTCAGAAGCCATGAGCAAGATGCTTCGGGCAGAGTCTACAGGCGTAGAGGCAATAGAAGTAGCATCGTGCGACACCACGTCCTCCTCAGAATAGCGTGTGTCGATGGCAGGTTTGTATATCTCAACACGTTGACGCGCAATGCGTGCACGTTTTAGTCGGCGAATAAGTTCCTCGGTTTTACCCGAGAACATTGAACCGCAAATCACTTCGATGCGACCACAAGATAGGTTAGTTGGTTCTTGATACATGGTTTTGGTTTATTGTTGAATTTAAGGGTGGCTCTAAGCAATTAAATCTTTTAGAACCACCCTTTTATTTATGTTTTATAATTCAGTCAAATCAACGAAGTCACCGCGCTTTTTGCGGTCTTCGATGAGTTGTTGGAGTTTGCGTTGGCGATCCTTAGCAACCCAATGGCGTGCAAACACGTTAGGAATGGCAACACCCAAGGCAATACACATAATGGTGATGGCTGATGCCATACCAAACTTCATGGCATTGGTAAGTTCGCCTACCACACCATTCATCTCGATGAGACCTACCAAAGCACGATACATCAATACACCAGGCACCATAGGAATTACACTGGGGATAGAGATTACGTGGTTAGGAGCATGCACCCAGTGTACGGCCTTCACTGCGATAAGGCTTGCCAAGGCACTACCTGCGAGTGAACCAATTGCCAAGCCCATGTCAAGACCCATGTTATTGTTGCTCGGACCTAAGTTGACAAAGTTACGTGTGCACACGGCAATGATACCACCAATGGCAACTACCCAAAGCAAGCGGCGCGGAATGTTGAAGATCATTGAGAAGCCCATGGCTGAAATGGCAGCAGCTGCAGCATAACTGATGTAAGAGTTGTGCGGAATCATGGGAATGGTGTAGAATTGCGTGAGGTCGAAATTTGATAACTTCAAGAAGAACGCAATACCAAACGACATTGCCACAATCATCAAGAAGGTGTTAATGGCACGTGTTAAGCCCACTTGTATGTAATTGTCGAGCATATCGTCGACAAAGTTAATCAAAGGTACACCCGGCACAATAAAGAGAGCACAAGCCAAGAGTGGGTGGAGTGGGGTATCGGTCCACGAAGCTGGGAGGAAAGTAGTAGCCCAAGCAATGACCGTACTGATAAAAGCAGCAATGGCAATGCCCATATAGTTGTTCAAGCCTTTGCGCAACATCAGACCACGCAGATACATACCAATGGCGGCAGCAAACGAGGCATAGAAGAAGGCAGTCCAGTCGCAACCAAACTGAATGCAGAATCCACCACAGGCAAAACCAGTACCGATAGCAACTTGCACAGGTGTGTAGTTACGTGGGCGGCGGGCAATTTCTTCGAGTTCTTCAGCATATTGCTCAATGCTATAGTCCTCGCGTATAGCTTTCCACGAGAGTTTACTGATAAGCGAGATGGTAGTCATGTTAATGCCATGCTTATCGCAGCGTTGGAATTTGCTGTACGAGTGTTCATTGTCGCTGAGGTTCACCATCAGCATGTTGAACTGCACATAGATGTGCAAGTGCTCTTCGGGCAGACCGAGGAAGGCAGCTGTGCGCTTCATATTGCGCATAATGCGATTGGTGTCGGCGGCGCTTTCCACCAACAATTGTCCGGTGCGGAGCAACAAATCGAGCTTATGTCTGATGAGTTGTTCGCGCGTCAGTTCAGTTTCTTTTGCCATTAAGTATTTTGATTGTGTATTTGTTTTCGGCTGCAAATTTACAAAAAATTAAGCAAAGCACTTGAATTTCAAGTAAGGAAACGAAAAAAGCATCCCGTTAGACCTAAAAATCTAACAGGATGCTTAGTTGTTTATGGTTATCTATTTTTTAAAGACCTCTGATTATTGGTCAGCATCTTTCATGTTTGAATTGTATTGCAATTCTTGGTTAGGAATTGCGAAAACAACTTCCTTAGAATCGTAGTTGATTACACGTGCACTACCATTAGCGGCAATACCATATTTGGGGTCGTTAGCAGGGCAAGTCATGTTCTTCTTGAAACGCTTGAAGGTTTGGAGACTCTTACCTTCACCCCACATTTCTACACGCCAGTTAAAGAAAATCTCATCGAGGAGCTGGTCGTTAGTCATGCTTGCAAGTGAGGCAGCGGTAGTTTCATCGCGGTTATCGAGGATAGCCTTGAGATAAGTGGCAGCGCTTGCAGTGTGACCTTCGCGAGCTTCAGCTTCAGCAGCAATGAGGTAGCATTCCTCAATACGCATAAAGTGGATATCGCTTTCCCAACTACGGTCGCCCATGATTTCAGAAGAACGATCTGAGTGGAACTTGCCAGTAGGCAACAGTGCGAGTGGACTACCTTGCCAAGCTGCGTAGTAGGGGCTGGTTGTAAACCAATCGCGACGTGCATCACTTTCGGGGATTTGGTTAAAGAGGTCAGAGTTGATAACCTTGAAGTCACCTGCAGCAGTGTAGCTATAAGTGTAAAGGTCCATCATGCCCCAGAAGGTACACAAACCACCTGTGTTATCGGCTGTGATGTCAATACCCCATAACCAGTCGTTGTTATTTACGGTGTTAAAGCCGTAGTTCAAGTCGCTCTTCGGGAGGATAGCCTTGCCAGCACCTTGTGCAGCTTCGATAGCGAGGTCAGCATTAGCCTTAGCGTTTGCATTGTCGCCCATCTGCAAGTAAGCATAAGCCTTCAAAGTGTAGGCAACAGCCAAACTCGGTTGGTCGATTGTTGAAGTGTAACCAGCTTCGGCAGCAGCCTTGAAAGCTTCGATAGCACCATTAAGGTCGAAGAGAATTTGTTCGTAAACCTTAGCTGTGGTTTCGGGACCCTTTGCTGTAGCAGACTGTTCGCGATAGATAGGAATAACCTTCTTATCCTTATAAGTAGCGTAGTCACCAGTGAAAAGGTTCACCAAGTTGCTATAAGCAAAAGCTCTTGCAGTTTTAGCTTGTGCATAATAGAGTTTGTAACTTGCATTTTCGGGCGCAACTTCATCGCTTCCAAGGGTAGTGAAGGTAAAGTTACTTGCATCAATAACCTTATAATAGAAGTACCAATTGCTGGCAGTATTGTTCTTGTTTGCGGCAGTGCCTTGTGCTTCTGAAATGAAGTAGCCGTAGCTTGAACCACGTGACATTACCATATCGTGCGACATGAGATCGGTTGAGATGTCTACAGATTTCTGTCCGAAGTCGCTTTGTGAATCTGTACCACCTGCCTGCCAACGAATGAGTGAGGTGGTGATACCCTGAGTTTGTCCGAGCAATACTTTAGGGTTCCACTTTGCAGACTCTTCAAGTTGGTCGGGGGTAATGAAGCTACCATCTGTTTCGCGGTCGAGGAAACTATCTGAGCAAGCTGAGAACGACAGCAAGGCAGCAGCCATAACCGGAATATATGCTAAAAACTTATATTTCATGATTTAATTTCTTTTTATTGTGCTATGGATAAGCAGTTGAAATTTCTCAATTTTGTTTTACGCAGTCAATGTGGATTAGAAGTTAAACTTCAAACCTACAGTGAAGCTTGATGAAGGCAGATACTGCGTGTCGCTTGTCATACCATCGCTTGTGGTGCCCGGCATAAAGCCCTTGCGTGCGCTGAGCAAGAAGAGGTTCTCGCCTGTAGCGTAGATCTGTGCACCATGCATACCACCCAAACGACTTGTGAGAGATTCGGGGAAGTTGTAAGCCAAACGGATGTTAGAGAGTTGCAAGTAGTTGCGCTTAGTGAGGAAACGGGTGCTACGTGCATTGGCATATTTACCAAATTTTGTACCATTGGTAAGTGCGGGAACATCTGTTACATCGCCAGCCTTTGACCAACGATTTTCCATGTCCTTGTGCCAGTTGTGTGTACCCAATTCACCATCACCCATCAAGCGTGCGTACACATAGTCGTAAGCATAACCACCGAGTGAATAAGTGAAGGTTGTGCTGAGGCTGAAGTCCTTTACGCGGAGGTCGAAACCGAAACCACCCGTGAGTTTAGGAGTAGCCGACTTACCCACGAAGTCACTTGCTGCTTCAGTCCAGTCTGAGGTAGGAGTACCTTCCACAAGGCTATATTGTTCGCCCTTGTGATTCTTCTTGTAGAGTTCTACGTCAGTTACATTCTCCTGCAATACATTGCCCGCTGCGTCAACCGCATTGAGTGTCTTGTAGAGTGCATAACCTGTTTCAGAGTCAACACCTTTGTAAGTGGGCAGGTAGAAGTCGTAGATTGAACCACCCTTCACCCAAGTGAAACGACTTGTGTATTGATAGAAGTCCATGCGGTTACCGCTTTCACCATCCATCGGGAGTTCTACGATGCTGTTCTTGTAGTGTGAACCATTCAAGCGGATGTCGAGGCTTACGTCCTTTGTCTTTACAGCGTGTGCAGTCAAATTGAATTCTACACCAGCGTTACGCATTTTACCATCGTTTACAGGGATAGAAGCATAACCTTGTGAAAGCGCTGTGCTGCGGAGGAAGAGCATGTCTGAAGTCAAACGGTTGAAGTAGTCAACTTCACCTTCCACAATACCCGCAATGTTAAATTCAACACCCACGTTTACGTTCTGCGTCTTTTCCCAAGTAAGGTCTTTGTTACCCTTGCGGTTGAATACGAACGAAGCTTTGTCGTTGACATTAAGAATAGTGTACATGTCTGTGTAGGGATAGTAGGCTGAAATACCTAAACCTAAGGCACTATCATCGTTCAATGATTGGTTACCTGTAACACCCCATGAAGCTTTGAGTTTAAGATTGCGTAACCAAGAAACATCGCGCAAAAAGTCTTCCTTTGTTACGTTCCATGCAGCACCTACAGAACCGAATGTACCCCAACGATTACCCTTGGCAAAACGTGAAGAACCATCGGCACGGAGTGCACCATTGATGAAGTACTTTTCTGCATAGTCGTAAGAGAGCTGACCGAACCAGCTATCGAGTGAATAACCATAGTTGTAACCTGTGAGATTTTGATAAACCACCGCATTACCAAAGGTCAAACCATTCGCACGAACCAAGTTCTTCTTTGAACCATAGGCAATCTGGTTGTCAGTCCAAGTAGATTCGTGACCAACAAAGGCATTAAAGCTGTGTGTGTCTTTATAGGTGTGCTTCCATGAAAGAATCTGGTTGCCTACAACTTGGCGTGAAATAGCACTTGTGTTTTCGTAAATACCATTACCCTCAGAGTCACCATAGAAGGGGTTGGTTACGACATTGTTGTTAGAGTGGAGGTACATGTAACCCAAACCTGCAGTAAGCTTAAAGTCGTTGAGGAACGAAGCTTCCAACTGACCATTACCTGTGAATTGGTCAGCATCTGTTTGGTTGATATCCAAATTGGCTGAACCAGCAGGGTTCACGTTGGGATAAGCAGGACGACCATTTTCCATACCATAATCGTACTTATAACCACCTACGTAAGCATCGGGGATACGATTACCATTCGCATCGCGTTGGAAAACGGGATAGAGGTAAGGCATAGAGTTGATGAAGTTCATGGCGTTGTTCGACACATTTTCATTCTGTACAGACTTGTTCTGACGAGAGTTAGCATACGACAACGAAGTAGAACCCTTCAACCAGTTGGTAATCTGCAAGTCCATGTTGCTACGAGCCGTGAAACGACGGTAGTCAGCACCAACGAGGTAACCCTTATCCTTCGTAAAGCCTACAGAGGTATAAGTCTTTATGCGGTCGGTACCACCTGTAAGGTTAACACCAGCATCTACCTTCTGACCTGTGCGGAAGAGTTCGTCTTCCCAACTATCGGGGTTGTATTTGCGAGTAATGCCACTGTTAAAGCGACCTGTAGCAGGGTCGATAAGGTTGGCACCATCTGCATTCCACATGTTATAGATAGAAGGAATACCACCATTTTGGTCGTCGAAGAGGGCAGCCGAAGCAGCACCAATAGCTTGTTCTTCAGTTGCACCCTGCTTCATAAAGTTGTTCTTGAGGCTTTCCCAAGAGAGTTCAACGAAGCGTTCGGGCGACTTGATTACATCGTAAGTAGGCAACCAACGTCCGCTAACCGAATATTTTACGTCAGCACCGATAGAGAGTTTGCCTGCTTTACCTTTCTTAGTTGAGATAATGATTACACCGTTAGCACCGCGCGAACCATAAAGGGCAGTAGCTGTAGCGTCCTTCATAAGGTCGAGGCTCTCGATGTCCTTAGGGTCGATGCTTGAGAGGTCGCCAGCGTAAGGCATACCATCTACCACGATGAGAGGAGAGGCTGCGGCATTTACTGAACCGATACCACGCATCACAATGCTTGAGTTAGCACCCGGGTTACCGTCGCTCTGCATAATCTGCACACCCGCAACTTCACCAGCAAGGGCAGAGGTAACTTCGGTAGTAGCCTTGTTCTCAACAACGTCGCCTTTAATTTTGGCAGCAGCACCTGTAAACGAAGCCTTTGTAGCTTTACCATAAGCCACTACGTATGCTTCGCCAAGTGTCTGTTCGTTGTCTTTGAGCGTTACCTGCATATTGGCAGACACGCTGACGGTTTGAGTTCCCATACCGAAGTAGCTAAAGGTAATCTGCTTAGCGTTAGAAGGAATGTTCTTCAAACTGAAGTTACCGTTGGCGTCGGTCTTGGTCTTAATTTGTGAACCTTTTACATGTACAGTAGCGCCGGCTATCGGTGCACCGTTGGTGTCGAGCACACGACCAGTCACGCGCTTCTGGGCTGAAGCAGTGGCTGCAGTCATCAGCAGCGCTGCTCCCATGAGCACTAACTTTTTGTTCATAATCTAACCGTTTTTTATTTTAATGTTTGTTTGTATCAAGTAAGATTGTGAAAGGGAGTTTTGTGTTGTGTTGTATTTACTTTTATCCTCCCTAATCTAACAGAATAACGAAAAAGAAAGCTATTCTGTTGTTTTTGGTTGCATTTTGTTGAGAAAAACATATCAAATAAAGATTTTTGTCTTCTCTACGGCCTGTCTCTTATACACATCTCCGAGCC
>UQPD01000014.1 GCA_900542795.1 uncultured Prevotella sp.
TTTTCAATACTACCGCGTACCGCTGCGTGGTCGTGAGTTTATGATTTCGCTACGGCTTAAATATTAAGATAAAGGCCTATTTAACCCAAATCGGTCATTAGGATTTCTCTGTGTCGTACGGCAAAGAGAAATCCTTTAACGCGAGTTCGGGATAAGGATTGCGTTAAAAGCAAAAAACTGCTTGCAGAAAACGAATCCATTATAAAAGAGATTTCTGAAGAATTAGCTGTTGCCGATGCACCACAATTTGTAAAATTCTTCAAGAAAGAAACAGGAATGACACCAAGTCAGTTTAAAGAGACCTTAAAATTTTGTCTTTTCCCCACCGCTCATTCGGTCATAGTTTTGCACCAAAAAGTACAAGACTATGACCGATTTCAGTTACTTACACATAACAGGCGTGAACGATCTGCCCGGCTATCATGCCGCGGCAGCGTTCACCACAAAGAGCAGCGAAGTTTTCAAGGAGGCGGAGGAGTTTTCACCGCGCCATGTGAGCGACAAGGTGAGCTATATGCCTTGGGGAGCGGACGATCAGATGCCGTATGACATTATCAATCTGATTGAGAGTGATGAGACACTGAGCACATGCCAGATGTTCAATGCGGAGGTGTGCTATGGGAGCGGTTTGGTGTACCAGACTGATGAATGGTGCAAACGGAAAGTGGTGAATGAGGTCGAGGAGTTCTTCTTGGATAACGACATGGCGAGTTATTTCCTCGGTGTTTGCCAGGACTTCAAACACTTCGGCTTTGCCGTGAGCGTGATTATTCTCAATGAGCAAGGCAACAAGGTGGTGAGGGTGCTGCGCAAGGAGGCTTGCTATGTTCGCTTTGCGCCTGCCAACAAGGAGGGCGTGATACCACAGGTGTTGTATGCGAATTGGCGCAACTCGGTGCGGGCGGAACAGGTGGAGGTGATTCCACTGCTCAACCCGCAAAGTCCTTGGACGAACTTGCAAGCACAGGTGAAGAAGGGCAAACGCAAGTTTGCCGTGGTCAGCCGTGTGCCGACGCCTGACAGCACGTATTATCCCATTCCTTATTATGCCTCGCTCTTCAAGGGAAAGTGGTACAACATTAAGCAGCTCATCGGGGTGGCAAAGGAGGCTAAGCTGAAAAACTCTGCGCCTATCAAGTACCACATAGAGATTGCCAAATCGTTTTGGAGCAATATCTTCAAGGTGGAGGGCATTACCGACCGCGTGAAGCAGCAGGAGCGAGTGAACGAGGAGAAGGACAATATCATCAACTTCCTCACGGGCATGGAGAACTCGGGCAAGGTGCTTTTCTCGGAGTTTTATGTGTCTCCTAATGGGGAGGAACAGCATGATGTGGTGATCAACAAAATTGAGACGGACAAGGAGGGTGGCGACTGGGCTACAGACATCATCGAGGCGGTGAACATGATGTGCTTTACCATGCGTGTGCACTCAAACCTTGTGGGTTCTGTGCCGGGCAAATCGCAAACGAACAATTCGGGCAGCGACAAGCGCGAACTTTATACGATTGCACAAGCCCTGCAAAAGCCGTATCACGACCTTTTGTTTAATGTGCACCGACTGATTATAAGGTTCAATAGGTGGGACGGGGCTTATCCCGACTGTCCGTTTATTCAGCTCACGACACTCGATGAAAATAAGGACGCAAAGCAGGTAAGCACAGAAGAGTAACTTTATAACCTCATAACCTAAAACCTCAAAACTACTATGTCTCTGTTGATACCCGATAACAATGTGCTTCTGCAATTCGTTCCGAATGTGCTGAAGTCTGTGCAAGGCGAGACCTTGCTCTTTGATAAAATTGCACCGCACTTGGAGGTGGCGGAAGCGTGGCTCACGACCACGTTCCTCTCTGAGGCAGTCCTTGCGGAACTGCCCACACGCGATGCCAACAACAAGTTGTTGCATTACGCGCGTATGGCAGTGGTGGCAGAAGCCATGCTCCATGCCGTGCCACAATTGGATTTGGTACTTACGCCCAATGGCTTTGGTGTCGTTTCAAACACCAATATAGCCCCTGCCAGCAAGGAGCGCGTGGAACGCTTGCTCCTTTCATTGGAGAAAATGCGTGATGACACGCTTGCGGTATTGTTGCCGTTACTGACGCAGGAAACGGCATGGGCGACAAGCGACCCATGCCAATACTTTGAGCAAACGCTTTACCCGTGGTTGGATCTGCCTCGGAAACTCGGCAGCATCGACCACTCTTGGCAACAATATCAAGTCATTCATGAGAAACAAGTCGCCATCGAGGAACGATTGGCGCATGATTTCTTCTCCTGTGAACTCTTGGCGACCCTGCGCCAAGCAGAGTTGTTGGGCAAATGGGGCGAGACCCCATCTGCGCCACACTACAAGCGTACCTGGAAGCATATCTTCGCGATTGAACTATATATGCTCCGCGAGGACGAAGTCCCCGTGCCATCTTGCATTGAGGTCGTAAACTCCCTCCGCAATTCGCCCGATGGTATTTTTGAGGAGTGGAAGCAGTCTGAAACCGCTGCGCTCTTTGAAAATCATGGGTACAAAAATGATAAGCGAAAGGGCGGTTATTGGTTTTAACTTGTCTTTTCTCTCAAATAGATGCTTCCATACTTTCGCGGTATGGAAGCATTTTCTATTTCTCTGCCTAAGTCATGGTCGGAACTGTCCGACCAGCAACTGCGGTTTTTCTTTCGACAAGTCGCACGCGATTTGACGATGAACGAGGTGTTAGCCCTTTGCGTTTGCAAATGGGCTGAAATTGTTGTGCTCTGTCATGCAGACAAACACTCCTGTTTGGTAAAGGACAGGAAAAGCAAACGCCAAGTGATGCTTGCCGATTGGCAAATCACCTTTGCTGCGCGACAATTGGCTTTCTTGGAAAGTTTCGCGCCCCAACCTGTGCGCATTTCTGTTATTTGCGGTGCATCGGCAGTCACTGCCGATTTGCAAACCGTCCCCTTTGAGGACTATCTTGCTTGCGAGAACTATTACCAAGGTTTTCTGCACACGCAAAGCATGGAATGCCTTGCGGAGATGGCGCATTTGCTTTATCCGAAACTTTCGGACAAAGCTTGTTTGGAGAAAGCAGAACTGCTTTCTGTATTTTATTGGTTCGCTTCTGTCAAAGCGAACTTCACCCGTATGTTCCCACATTTCTTCACCAACATACCCCAAGAGAAAAGCAATCTCTTGGGGAGTGCGGATTTGGGTGTCGGAGAGGAACTCCGACAGGCAATGAACGCACAAATCCGTGCGCTCACAGGAGGCGACATTACCAAGGAGGCAGCCATTCTGCGAATGGACTGCTGGCGTGCCTTGACGGAGCTTGATGCCAAGGCACAAGAAGCACAAGAACTGCGCAACCAACTAAAGTAACTTTATAACCTCATAACCTATGAACTTAAAACTTAGCTCTTGGAATGCCACAAACTTCTTCCGTGACCTCACGGCCCGCAACAAGTTTGCCACCGCACAAGGCTTTTCTTTTTGCCGCGTGTCGGGTTTGGAAGGCTTTGAAGAAGCACTTCAATCCATGCAAAGCACCACAGCTTTTGTCTGCGTGAGCGACATGAGCCAGGGCTATATCGCACTCGCCAACACCCCACGCACAAGGCGCGTAAAAACCATCTTTCTTGCCATGCGCCATGCCATAGATGACATGGAGGCAAGGCTAAGCTGCATGGAAACACTCCGAGAGTTGTTCCGACAATTCATGAGCCAACTCATTCTTGAACGGACACGATTAGAACAATCGTGCATTTACTTCGATGAACGCATCACGTTCAACGAGATGAACGAGTATTTCTTTTCGGGCTGCGCTTGTGCCTATTTCCAAATAGCTGTGGACACGTTCACGGATTTAAGATACAATGCAGATGAGTGGAACAACGAATGATGCCGAGCAACGTGCCTTTTCCGAACGCGAAAAGTTCGTCACGGCTTTCAATGAAACCATGCTCAAAATATGGAAAGAGCAAATGACCTTGCTCGATGTGATTGACACAGGTGCCTTGCTCGCTTCGCCCAAGTCGTTACCGCTCCGTGCCGACGGGCGGTTCATGGAACTCGGGTTAAGTCAGTCTTTTTTAGAGTACGGACTTTGGCAGAACTTTGGTACGGGTAAGGAGATCCCTCGCGGTAACAATGGGGACATCGGCAGGGAGCGCAAGCGCAAAAAGAAACCTTGGTTTTCGCGCAAGTATTACGCTTCTGTCATGAACCTAAGGGACTTCCTTGCTGACAACATGGCCAAAGAATTTGTGGGCGTGGTAGCCCAATCTTTGGACGATAAGTACCTCAGATACAATCATTAGCTTATGAACACGACAAACATAACCAAGCAAATCACGGCTTTTCGGGCATTAAGCACCGAAGCCGCCATCACGCCCGAAAATTTGGGCGTGATATTGCAAGCCTTGGCAGACTTGCTCTCTGCTGCCGCAACAAATACGGACTTGCAATCCCTCACGGCTTGGAAAGCCAATCTTTTGAAACTCTCCACGTTGTTGCAGAGCATCAGTCTCGGGACTGTCGGCACAGACAAGGTCTGTCTGTCCGTCATTCAGGGCAATACCGCAAGTGGTGTGCTGCAACGACAGGCAGACAACATAATCCTCAAAGCCGCCACCACCGCACAAGCCGGGGTGATGTCCGCTGCACAGGTGCAGAGCCTTACAAGTTGCACCGAGGACATGGCAAGGGCAAAGCTTGCCATCTCCAACAGCAACACAAACATTGCTTCCCTAAAATCATGGAAAACCAAGTTGGGCGAAGCCAAGCAAGTCATTCAGCACTTCAAGTTGGGGGAAGTGAACAAGGTGAGTGTGGCATTTTCTGCCACGCTCCTAAACATGGTCACGGGGGAACTGAAAAGCATCAACAATGCTTTTGTCCTCCCTGCCGCCACCTCTTCGAGTGCGGGCGTGATGACCGCTGCACAGGTGCAACAGCTCAACAAGTATTATGACCACGTCTGCGACATCGACAAGGCGGTGTCCGCTGTCACAGACACCATAGCCACTTCCCTTGCTTATACAGGCAGTTCGCGCGTGTTAGCGGCAAGCAATGCCGCAGGCACGCAACTGTTCAGCGTCACATTGCCTATGGCTACGGCAAGCGTGCCGGGATTAACCACCACACGTGCCGTGACCGATGTGCAGAATGCCTTGAACACGCGCGTCAAGGAGTTGGGCAATTTCTTGGAAGAAACAGCTGCGCTCAATGCCTTGCGCGACCCTTCAATTTCGGGCAATGCCGAAATTGTGGTGGCGCACCTCACGTACCAGAAGCACATGAGCATCACGCTCATTCAGAACATCGAGAACGACTACTGCCGACAAATCATATTCAACCATGCCAAAGTGTTCCAGCGTGCCATCTACTTTACGGGCAGCGACCGCAAGACGATAAGCTATGCCGAGGACTGGGGCTGTCTGTTCCCTGACCGCATGGCATGGGACGTGAACACGAACAAGTACGTGCTCTCGCAGTTTGGCATGAAGTTCAATGCGCTTTACACGGACGCCATTCCGTTAGCCAGTTCCACAACGGACGGTCTCATGAGCAAGGGGGATAAAAAGACACTGGACGCCACTTCAACAGACTTGGTAAACCTCTACAACATGATCATGACGCTTGGCGAGCGCGTGGACGACTTGGAAAACAAAATGAAAACTGTTCAGACAAAGCTGAACGCTTGATAATACTTACCTAAATGTAACGAACAATGACTAAACCCAAAGTAAGCATTCAATTTTGGTCCGCCCTCGCCATGCTCGTAGGCGGCTATGCCCTCGCAGTCGCAGGGTTCATCACACCGCCCAAAGGCGAAATCTCGGACTCTGTCCTGTGGATTTTCTCACAATGTCTCATCTATGCTGGCTCAATCTTCGGAGTAAGCATTTACTATGGTCGTAAGGTCACACAATTGCAAGACAAGATTGGTGAAACAATAGACAAGGCCATCAAGGAGGAGGAACAGAAGTTGAACAATTCTAACACTAAATCTCATGCGTAAAATCACCGAAATCATCATACACTGCAGTGCTACTCCCGAAGGCAAGGACTTCACGGTGGACGACATTCGTCGTTGGCACTTGGCACGCCATTTTGCCGACATCGGTTATCACTATGTCATCTATCGGGACGGCAGCGTCCACAAGGGACGTGCTGAGAACATAGCTGGCGCCCATTGCCTGGGGCATAATGCCCACAGCATTGGCATCTGTTACATCGGTGGTGTGGCCAAGGACGGAAAAACGCCCAAGGACACACGCACTCCGCAGCAGAAGACTGCTTTGCGGCAGTTGGTGAACCAACTGAAATTTTATTATCCCCATGCAACTGTGCATGGGCACAATGAGTTTTCAAGCAAAGCTTGCCCTTCATTCAATGTACAGAAAGACCTATGAAAGCCAGTCTCCTTCCCATAATCATGTGGCTGTGCCTACTCACTTCGTGCCGCAGTACGCACAAAGTCACAAGCACGAACACGTTTGCCACGGACTCCGCTATACAAGTGCAGCGGCATCAGTGGCAAACGTCACGCATTGATTCGGTGTGGCGGCACACCGAACTTTTGTTCGACAGCTGCATCGTGAGCTTCGGGGTTGGAGCAGAGACTCCAACTATCGAAGCTCCCCATGCGCTGCAAGGTGCTTCTAACGCCAAGGCGCAAAGAACTTCCCGGCAAAAGCCGCAATCCATTCGCATCTATGGCGCACACCTTTCGTCAAGCCGAAAGGAGAGCGCCAAGACAGAGACAAATGAGGAAGACAGCCTCGCTGCGACTCGGCAATCTTCCGCCAACATGGTTCAGCAGAGGGAGTCCATGGCGAGACCATGGACTTTTCCTGTCAAGTTAATCTTGACCTTGGTATTTCTTGCAGCCTTAGCTGCCTTTTGGTGGTGCCATCGTCGGGACTCCGATGCTTGAATTTCTTTAATGGGCTAAACACCTTTTCATGCTTCAAAGGAGATTAGCCCACGTTTTAGCAGAAAGGCTTCTCAGGGTTCAAAGCCATTCCGTTCAAGCCCAATCCACCCTTTCATGCTTCAAGGGAGGTTGGGCTTCTTTCATGTGCGGACCTACTTTTCATGCTTCAAAGTCAGTCCGTTAAGCCCACATCACCTTTCTCGTACCTCGAAAGAAGATGCAGGTTCTATTGTTGGCGGACAGGCTACGTGCCTCGCCAGTCCGTTTTACCGCACAGCGTGCCTTTTTTAGGCAACAAAGCGTGTTGTCGTGCTATGGCGGACAAGTCCGCTAAAACACGACAACACACTTTTTATGCCCGTCAGCGGTCGTCTGAGTACGTGCCTTCAAGTGCCTAACACTATGGCAGATTAACATCTGCTAAAGTGTTAGGCATTTTTCGGCACGCACACAGACGGATTACCGCCCGTTCGCGGTGGCGCGGGTGGTGGTCGGTCGAGACCCCCAAGGTGTGAAATTTTCCCTTGAAAGGTTGGGATTTTGGAGGCTATCAGAGACCCCAAAATGCTTCGGGGGTGTGGTGTGGGTGTTTGGTCGGGTGCATTGGGGTCGTTGGATAGTCAGAAACTCCCGAACCTCATGAGTATAAGGGAACTTGGAGGGTCGTTTTAGGTTGCCCGAAACCTTGGATTTTGGCGCATTGCGAAACTTTGGGGCGCTTTGTTGGGTAGGTGGAAACTTGGAGGGTTGTTTTAGGTAGTCCGAAACCTTGGATTTTGGCGCATTGCGAAACTTCGGGGTGCTTTGTTGGGTAGGTGGAAACTTGGAGGGTCGTTTTAGATAGTCCGAAACCTTGGATTTTTGCACATTGCGAAACTTCGGGGTGCTTTATTGGGTGGGTGGAAACTTGGCATCTATGCACATGGGAAACTTGGAGTGTGCAATCGTGGTATTTGCGAAACTTCGGGGTGTATTCGTGGAAACTTCGGGGTGCGTTTTCGTTGTGTGGGTGTGGTGTGTGCATTGGTTGCCTTTTCTTCCTTTTCAATGTGTTCAACCTTTTCGGCATTCGTGCATTTTGGGGGCTTTTGTCGGGGCAAAGGAACTCAAAGAAGCACATTATTTAAGATATGTTTACATATTCCGCTTTAGTGTGGGGGTGTTCGCGGTTTGACGATGTAGGGCGGTCGGGGGGGCTTCCGACGGAGGGGTTAAGGGGAAACCCCTTAACAATCCCCTAAAGACTTCTGTATCAAGGCTTTTGTTTTGCTACTACTTAACAAAACGCGGATTCCTTCAAAAATCGCGCCCACTTTGGGAGTGGAAAAGCCTTGATACATCGTCTTTTTTGCTTCTTTGGCGCATGGCTAAGTTTGTGCTTATAATAACACCCAAAAAGGAAAGACTATGTCAGACATCAACGCAAATGCTACGGTCACGCTTACAGTGAACGGCAAACAGGCGCAAAATATGCTCGAACAGTTGAAACGGCAAGCGAGCGACCTCGAAGATAAGATAACAAAAGCAGCAGCTGCGGGCGATAAAGTCCAGCTGAAGAAGTTCCAGCGTGAACTAAAGCAGACCCGCCGCCAGATTGGGCAGATTGAGAGTGCAACCCAAGGTGTGGAGAACGTAATGAAGCGACTTGACAAGGCATCACCAAAAGAGTTGAACAGGACGCTCAAGGAACTCAAGAAGTCCTTGAACGGCATCGAACGCGGTACGGACGAGTGGAACAAGCAGTGTGAGAGTATCAAGCGCGTAAAGGCTGAAATTGCGAATGTCAATGAGGAGCTAAGGGAAACCGAAAAGGAGAATGTGGGACTTGTGGACCGCATCAATGGCTTTGTGGACAAGTGGGGCAACATCATCGCAGGGGTGGCAGCTGTCGGCACGGGACTTGTCATGGCAGGACGCAAGGCAGTGAACGCTTTTGCGGAGATGGACGCGGAAATGGCAAATGTACGCAAGTTTACGGGGTTGGCTGATGACGAAGTGAAGGAACTGAATGAGGATTTTAAGAAGATGGACACCCGTACTTCGCGTGAGGACTTGAACAAACTCGCAGAGGAAGCGGGGCGACTCGGCAAGTCTTCAAAAGAAGATGTATTGGGCTTTGTCAAGGCTGCTGACCAAATCAATGTGGCATTGGACGAGTTGGGAGATGGGGCGACCTTTACGCTTTCCAAACTCACCAACATATTTGGTGATGAAGCTCGCTTGGGAACGGAGCGCAGTTTGTTAGCGGTTGGTTCTGTTATTAACGACCTCTCTCAAAATTGTACGGCAAGTGCGGGCTACCTCGCGGAGTTTGGCAAGCGCATGGCGGGCGTGGGCGCACAAGCGGGTATGACTATTCCGCAAATCATGGCTTTTGCAGCGGTGTTGGATAGCCAGGGTCAAGCGTGCGAGATGTCGGCAACGGCTCTCTCTCAGTTGATTATGAACTTGTTTAAGGAACCAAGCAAGATAGCCAAGGCAACGGGCATGGATTTGGACGAGTTGAACAAGGCATTGAAACGCAGCACTAACGAGGGACTTTTAATGTTGTTGGAGCAATTAAAGAAACTCGGCAACATGGACGTTCTTGCTCCTGTTTTCAAAAACATGGGTGAGAATGGCGCCCGAGCTTCACAAGTCTTGGCGACCTTAGCCGGCAATGTGGAAATGGTGAAGTGGCAACAGGAACAAGCGACACAGTCGTTTGAAGATGCCACATCGGTGACGAATGAGTTTAATGTGCAGAACTCGACTGTCGAGGCAGAACTGGATAAGGCAAGAAAGCGTGTTACAGAACTTGCCATTGAATTGGGTGAGAAACTGATGCCCGTCATGAAGCATGTGATTTCTACCACAACGCTCACACTGAAGGCTATGAGTACGACAATAGACTTCCTTGCAAGAAACAAGGAAGCCATTATCGTACTGACGGCTATGGTGGCAGCTTACACCATTGCAGTCAAGGCAAATGCCATCGCGCTTAAAGCACAAGCGGCATGGCATGCCGTGTGCAAGGGTACGGCTATCGCGTATCATGCGGTTGTGAATACGTTGCAAGCTGGGCATATTGCTTTCAACCTTGTGCTTGCCAAATTGCAAGGTAATTGGGCTAAGCAGTCCTCGCTCATGGTGGACTTGAAGCGAAAGGGTTTGTCTCTCGCTTCGGGTTGGGGTGTTTTGCTCGCTGCTGCTGTGGCGCTTGGCTATGGCATTTACAAGATGACTAAAAAGGTGAATGAAGCTGCCGAGGGTGAAAAGGCTTTGGCTGCTGTTCGCCTGAAAGGTCAGGAGGGGATTGTGGAGGAGAAGAACAAGATTGATGCCCTGGTCAAGGTGGCACGTAATGAGAAACTTTCTTTGGACGATCGCCAAAAGGCGGTGCAAGCTCTCAATAAGATAATACCCAATTATAATGCGCAGTTGGACGCGACCACGGGTAAGTATAAGGAGAACAAGGAAGCTTTGGACGCATATCTGCTTTCTCTTACGAAAAAGTATGAGATTGAGGGGGCGAAAGATATGCTTAAAGAGATTGGCAAACAAAAGGCGCAACTTACAATGGAGATTAAGCAGTTGGACGAGGAAGCTGATGCGTATGATGCCAAACAAAAAAGTATCGAATCGGCAAGCTCGAACACGATGTATAGTTATGGTACTGCGGGCGGAACGATGGCGAGTTATAGCGGTATAGCGAATGGTTCACAAGCTGCACGCAAACGAAGTAAAGCGAACAGCAAACGCAAGGAACTGCAAAAACTGAATGCGCGTCAGAAAGCTATTACAGACACTTATGGCGATGATCTCGGCAAACAAGCTGCCGAGGAAACCAATCATAAACCTGTCGTCACGAGCACGGGTGGAGGTGGTGGCGGTGTGCCTGTAGTGGACGATGATAAGAAAAACAAGAAGTCGGACAAGTTCAAGGCGGAACAAGATTGGCAGAAGGAACAGAATGCGCTCAACAAGAAAGCATACATGGAGGGTGAAAAGAATTATGAAGCTTATGTCTCTCGTATGGAGGAGATTGAGCAAGAATTTTATCAAAAAGTGCTTGCTAACAAGAAAATCACCGCGGAAGAAAAAGCCGAAGCGGAAGCGAACTTGGCGGAAGCAAAAAAAAAGCAGACTGACCGCAAAAACTCTCCCGATGATTGGAAAGCGACAGAGGAAGCCAAGAACCGCATTGCGTATGCAAAAGGTGAGAAAGATTATGAGCAATACACCGCACGCATGGACGAGATCAACGTGCAGTATTGGAAAAAGAAGATGGAGCGTTCTGACGTTTCTGCGAAAGACCTCTTGGAGGCGCAAGCGCAATACCAGGAGGCTATGAAGAAACAGGAGGAGAATGCTACTTCTGCTTCTCGCGAACGAGAAGATAAAGCGTATAATGCGCAACTCGCAGAATTGAAGCAACGCTATATTGATGGTTTGTCTGACACCAAAACTTACGAAAATGCGGTGGAACTGCTTGAACTGGAACATCTTCGCAAAGTGGTGCAGCTTTACAAGAAAGGCACCAAGGAAAGACTTGCAGCTGAAAAGGAATACCAAAACAAGGTGTTTGCTAATCAGCAGAAGATTATCCAACGTCAGCAACAAGTGAAACAGCAACTCAAAGAGGAGTACTTTGGCATGAACGCTGATGAACGACTTACGCAATATGACTCTTCTCTTGCAGCATTACAACAAGTGTATGCAGCAGAGATTAAAGCTGCTGGCAACAATGCAGCAGAAAAACTGCGCATTGAGGAAGCTTTTGAGAAGGCAAAGCTGGCTTTGCGTAAGAAATATGCCATTGATTCGATTGGTGTAACCAAGAACGGCATGGAGAAGGCAAATGATAAGTTGGCTAAATGGTTGGAAAGTGATGCTGGGCAAGCGGTTACACAATCGTTCTCTACGGTCATGAGTGGTATGGGTGAGATATTTAGTGGTGTTTCTTCTCTCGTCCAGGCGGAACTCGAGAAGGAAACGGCTGCAATTAACACGCGCTATGATGCGGAAATCTCTGCTGCGGAAGGTAACAACTACAAGGTGGCAAAACTTGAAAAGGAGAAGCAAGCTGCTCTTGCAAAAGCAAAGAATGAGGCAAACAAGAAACAATTTGCTATGCAGGTGATTCAAGCGGTGGCGCAAACTGCACAGAATGCTTTGGCTGCTTATGGTTCGGCTGCTGCAATTCCTATCGTGGGTTATATCATGGCGCCTATCGCTGCTGCTATGGCGGTGGCTGCTGGCGCCATCCAAATTGCTGCAATCAAAAAGCAACAGCAATCTTCGGAGGCGAAAGGTTATGCACAAGGTGGCTTTACGCCTAAAGGAAGAATTGATGAGGAAGTGGGCGTGGTTCACGCTGGAGAATGGGTGGCATCGCAGAAGTTGCTCGCTTCTCCTGTGGCAAGACCTTTGATTAACGCTTTGGACTATGCACAAAGAACTAACACCATCGGATCCTTACGAGCCGATGATGTAAGTCGGGCTATTTCACCAAATGCTGTTTCTACGCAACAAGTTCAGCCCATTGTGGTGCAAGCTCCCACGGATAATGTGGCTTCGGCTGCTTTGGCACAGAATGCAGCTGTTCTCAGCAAATACGAGAAAACGATGTCGCAGTTGAGTAAAAGATTGAATGAACCTTTTGTCACTGTGAATACGGTTACAGGGGACACGGGTATCAAGCAAGCACAAGACGAGTATGATACACTCATGCGCAACAAGTCTCCTAAATCAAAACGCAAATAAGAAGCCTTATGGAAATCATCATCAACAACCAACAAGCCGTATTGAAGGAAGGAACGTCCTTTGACTTCATTGCTGAAAATAGATTGTTTACGGGAAGTGACAGCTATACGCTGACGATCACTTTCCCTTTGAAAGGGTGTGTCCAAAACATCGCAATATTTGGGCATATCCATCGCGCAGAGGTAGCTAAAAACAAGGTGGTGTTCGATTGCGAAATTCGCGATCGTGACTTTTATCGGAGTGGCACCATCACCATTACGGAAATATCAGATGTGGAAGTCAAGACGCAATTTTTGGAGGGACGCAGTGAGCAAAACTTTGATGAGACATTCGACGATATTTATTTGAATGAGTTGGATTTGGGCTATCCTACAAGCCGCGTGGCGGTTGCAGGGCATTGCATGGACGATATGCGCCCATACCCTGATAATTTCTGGATCCCGTTGCCCTGGGTGAATAACACTTCGGGGAACATTCAGAATGAAATGGTGTGGAGTGCAGACAAAAATGAATTTATTTGGCCGCATGAAACCAATGCGCAAAATGGAGCACAGGCTTTGTCGTTTCAGCCTTACTTGCTGTATATCCTTTACAGGATATGCAAGCAGGTGGGTTATAAGTGGGATTTCATGGCGTTGGAAAACTCTGCCTTTGTGAACCTCCTTATATGCAACACCTTGCCTGCGGCATGGGGTGCTTATAACTTTGCACTTGCTTTGCCACATTGGACGCTGACGGAGTTCTTTGAAGAGTTGGAGAAGTTCCTGTTTGGGGATTTTACCATCAACCACAAGCAGAAAACGATTTCTTTCAAATTCTCTGATGCCATTGCCACGGAAGCTGATGAGGTTCTGTTGGACAAGGTGGTGGACAGTTATACCACCCAAGTCACGCAGGAGGACAAGTCGGAATATTTGGGTAGCGTGAATGTGAAGTATGAGGACAATGGCAGTTTGCTTTGGGCGTACCATTCGTGTGATTGGTACATTCGCAAATATGGCAAGGATGCCAAGGTCTATGATAAAATGGCAGATTTGTTAGAGGCGGCAAAGTCGCTTAAAATAAGTGGAGTGTACACAAGACAAACAAGACCGAACGCCAGCAGCACGCAGTATGTGCGTGGCTACAAATATGGCTCTGATGGACACAAATTGTTTTATGTCAAGGAAAACCGCACGTACTTTGTCATGTACTGCTACAAGTCAGAGTTTGTGTTGGAGAGTACTTCGGGATTTTCAGACAAGACGAAAACGAAGTGGTATCGCTATTATAATCGTTTGCTCCCTGTCAATGCCTATGGGGAACGCTTTGCGGACAAGAATGCAGAGGACTTGGAACTGAAAATTGTGCCAGCTTGGATTGAGGGGACGGGAGATAGTCACGGCAATATGCTTTTCATGAATTGTGGCGAGATGGGAAGCAGTGAGAATTGGACACTGACAGAAGATGGGAGCGGTTCTTCAAGTGGCAATCGTTCTGACCGTGTGTTTGGCAGTTCAACGTCAGCCAACACTATTGACTACGATGCAGGTGATTTGGCACAAGGTGCGGCAAGCCGTACCATTGCCAAGGGGGAGAACAAGAATACGGACGCTTACTTTGACCAAATATATATGGGCTTTTGGAACGGGGTGCAGTACTTCAAGCCGTATATGCCGCACCCTGTGGTGGATTTTGTGGAAGTCTCAGATGAGTTCCAGGCTTTCGTCACGCCTTTTTCACTTCGCTTGAATGAGGGAATGTGGGAGGAGAAACGCGAAGTATTATACAAAATTGATGGCAAGAAAAAGTATCAGTTTTCGTTTTTGTCTGATACTTTGCCCAACCCACGTGCCTTATATTATATAAGGGGAGGCAAGTATGTATGCGAAAAAATAACTGCGACATTCAAGGAGAGTGGAATGTCGCAGCTATTGAAAGGCACGTTTTATCGTGTTTTAGATGAAGATGAATAAAGCTTAGATGATGGCGCCTTGGAGTGCGGTGGCATGGCGCTCGATGGTGGTACGCAAAACCTTTGCGTAAATCTGTGTGGTCCGAATGTCCTCGTGTCCGAGCATTCGGGCTACATTTTCAATGGGGACATCATGCGCCAAGGCGAGTGTGGCAAAGCTGTGGCGGGCAACGTGGAAGGTCAAATTCTTCTTGATACCAAGCTGTGCTTGTATCAAGTGAAGGTAATCATTTGCCTTTTGGTTGGAAATTTTGGGCAATTTGAAGTCATATTTCTTCAACACTTCCATGGCAGGGGCAAGGATAGGGGTGAAGAACTTCGTATCGGTCTTGATGCGGTTTCCATCAATGAAAACCAAATCACCCTCCTTCACCGTCATAGACTGATAGTCAAAGTTCTGCACATCGCAGAAAGCAAGACCTGTATAAGCGGAGAAGATGAAGAGATCGCGCACCCGTTCCAACTTCCCGTCAAAGGGATAGTCGCGCATTTTCTTCAATTCGGTTTCGAGCAGAGGTTGGCGCTCTTTGCTCTTGCCACGGGTAACACTCACAATTTTGTAAGGATTGCGCGGTATCTCGTCCAATCGTGCCAGTTCGCCCACCCATTTCTTCAGGCGTTTGTGGTAGCCATAGATGGTGACGTCACTCCGCTCTCCATTGTGCAGCCATCGGTCGAAGGCAAGAATGTTCTTGGGGGTCAAGTCGCCATACGTCTTTAGTTTGCCGTAGGTCTTGACAGCATCAATCACTACTTGCTTATGCTTGCGCGTGCCGATTTTAATGTCCTCGGCTGCCAAAGCTTCCTCGCAGTAGGCGATGAAATCTTTGTTGGAACTGTCCTTTTGTTCCTCCTCTTCCTCACCAAAGAAGTGGCGGTTGAAGTTTTCAATTGTAGATTCCTCACCGAGAATTTCCATTGTGGTGAGAATCTTTTTGCAATGGTCAATGACCTGCAAAGTGTCGAGTGAACAAGATTTTTTCTCCCATTCTTCAGGAGTGGTGGTGCATACCATTATATATTTACGCACCTTCTTGCCAAGATTAACCACAACATCGAGACAACCACATCCCTTTTTAGCTACTTGCTTTTTTCTGTCGAATACGACTCTTACTGCTGAATCTAACATAGATTTTGCTTTTGTGCAGCAGAATAGCGCAAAAGTGGAAAAGTTTTTTTCAAAAAAGGAAACTTTTTTCTTTCAGCAGTTCAAAAGTTGTGCTTTGGTATCACCATCAAAAAATTGGTATCACCTTGGTATCACTTTTTTGTATCGTAGAGTATCGTTATGTCCTCTTTTGTCCACTTTGGCAAAATATCCCACTGCGAAGTGAAACATTCGCATTCTCAAAATTAGACCACATAACATTACTTTTTCGTATCGCACCATATTGAAATATAGTGCGTATCTGCTTGATAATCAAAACGAAAAAAGTGGTATCTACATCAATGTAAATACCACTTATACTTTTTGATTTCTGATTTCCTTAAAAATCACTCAGTGACCTCGTTGGGAACATAAGTGACTTGCTTGGAATCATAAGTGACTCGCTTGGGGTTCGAACCCAAGACCCCAACATTAAAAGTGTTGTGCTCTACCAACTGAGCTAGCGAGTCAATCCTTTATTGCTGTTAAGCGAGTGCAAAGGTATGAAGAATGTATGTAACTACCAAACTTTTTTGTTGTTTTTTTATGAAAAAGCTGATTTTTCTTATAAAAAAGTGCCTAAAGTCCTCTTTTTTCAATGAAAAACGAAGTCGTGGTAGTGATATTGAAGAAGCCTTTACACCCAGAATACCTTGCCCCCAAAGCACAAAGCGCATGCCTTAAACTTTAAGGTTGGGGAGTTTTCTTAGAGGTATTGTCACGTTTGGGAGTAGAAGTAGGGTTGGTTGTAGGTGGTTCTACGTAGATACCTGTAGCTTTTTCCACAGCAATCGTTTCATCGTCGAGCACATCCGTAGTAGGGTTGACATGTGTGCAAGAGTTATCGCCCACAACGTAGCGTTTATAATATGAAATTGCCAATGTTGTGACAGGAAGAGCCATTATCAAGCCGATAATGCCTAAAGCATAGCCCCACACCGAGAGTGAAAGCAAAATGATAGCAGGTGGAAGTCCCATAATCTTGCCCATAATGCGAGGCGTAAAGATGGTGTCTTGCAACACTTGTACTACCAAGTAAACAATGAGAATGAGGAAGAGCAACCACCAAAAGTTCTCGCCGGTTTCGGCAGCCTTGAGCAATGCCAATAGCGAAGCAGGTATGAAGCCCACAACTTGCAAGTAAGGCACAAAACTAATAACGCCGATTAAACACCCCAAACCAATGGGCATGGGAAAATCAATGATGAGGAAACCAATAGAAAACATCACACAATTGCTCAAAGCCACCAAAGCCTGACCGCGGAAGTAACCCGCCATGCCATGTTCAATATCGCTCACTAACTGAGCCGCAAAAGTACGCTTGCTTTTAGGCACAAACAGAATCCAACCATTGGCATATTTTTCGTAGTCGGTAAGGATGAAGAGCAAATAGAGTAGGGCAATGAGCGAGGCAATAATGTTGATGATGATGCCTGCAGTGCTCCACAAGACGTTCCACACTTTAGGTACCGTGTTTTTGATAGCAGCCATAACGTCCTTTTGCTGCAGCAGATTTTCAATTTGGTATTTATTGATGTGGCGATGCAGATATTCTTGAACAGGTTGCGGAATGGTTGTGTTGTTGGCACCCTTTTGAATGTAAGCTAAAGCTACATCCTTTAAGTGCCCCATTTCCTCAATCATGGGAGGTACTATAAGGTAAAAAAAGCCTACGCACAGTCCGCATACCACAAGGAGTGTTATCGCAATGGCTAAAAGTCGGTTGTGTAATCGACATTTGTGTTGTAAAAAGCGCACCATAGGATAGAGCAAATAGGCAACCATCCATGCCACAAAGAAGGGAATGAGGACCTCGCTCAAGTAATAAATGCCTCCACACACAAGAGCCAATAATATAACCCCTATCAGTCCGCGAATAAAGCGGTCGAAGGTGATGGTAGATTTACCGCCCATCTTAAAATAAGAGTTCTCAGACTGGGCATTGTTCGGAGCCATTTGTGCGTTCGTTGTTGAAGCAGACACTTGTTCCGTTGGCTTTATGTTTTTTTCGGTGTTCATCTTGCATACAGTGTTACAGGTTTATACGCTTATGGGTGGTTCTAATAATTCTGATAAGTTGATTTGTACCCTATCGTGTGTGTATTTTTGTTAGTGAACGAAGGAGCATAGCGGGCTATGTGACTGAGCGAACTGACGAAAAGACACATGCGAGAGGGTGCAAAGCAACTAATCAGAATTTTAGAATTTTAAAATCAGAATTTTTAGAACCACCCTTATATATAGGAATATCCCCTTTATTCGATGGCAAAATTATCTATTCTATTTCAAAAAAAGAGGAAAAGCACGCTTTTTTGTTTGTACAAAGGTAAAATAGCTCTATATTTGCACCATGGGAACATTGTATTTGGTGCCGACCCCCGTCGGAAACCTTGAAGATATAACCCTCCGTGCCTTGCGCATACTCAAGGAGGCAGATGTAGTTTTGGCTGAAGATACACGAACTTCGGGCATACTGCTCAAACACTTTGAAATAAAGAACCAGTTGGTGTCACACCATAAGTTTAATGAGCACCAAACCGCCGATGCCTTTGCAGCCCGTATGGCAGCAGGCGAGGTAATGGCACTCATCTCAGATGCAGGAACTCCAGGCATATCCGATCCAGGCTTTATGTTAGTGCGTGCTTGTGTGGCACGTGGTGTAACCGTGCAATGCCTTCCAGGCGCAACAGCCTTTGTACCAGCTTTGGTATCATCGGGTTTACCTTGTGAGCGTTTTACCTTCGAAGGCTTTTTGCCACAGAAAAAAGGTCGTGCCACGCGTTTGGCATCGTTGGCAGAGGAACCTCGCACCATGATATTCTATGAGTCTCCTTATCGTGTGGTAAAAACACTCACGCAGTTTGCCGAAGTGTTTGGGGCAGAACGTCGTTGCTCAGCATGTCGTGAAATCTCAAAGATACACGAGGAAAGCGTGCGCGGAACCCTTGCCGAAGTCTTGGCACACTTCACTGAAACAGAGCCACGTGGTGAGTTCGTAATCATTGTTGAAGGCTACGAAGCACCCAAGAAGTCGAAAAAAGAGAAAAATACACCGCAGTAGGGGGGGAAGGTATTGACACCCTAAACAAACACAATTATAAACTCAATTAGCAAATAAGCACAATCCATTATCGTTATGAAAAAGATGATTATGCTGCTTGCAGCAGTTTGCTCACTGATGTTTATCGCATCGTGCAGCACGAAGAAAGAGAAAGAACAAGAGGCTAAAGACCTCAGTGCCGCTACCATAGACTCTTTGCGCCAGGCTCTTACGCAGTCGCAAAATGAGTCGAGCGACATGATTGAAACCCTTTCACAAATTCAAGATGGTTTCGATCAGATAAACGAGGCCGAAGGCATTGTTAATGTTGAAAACCGTCAAGGTGAAGGTGGCAATAAGCAGCGCATTCTCGAAAACATGGCGCTTATTCAAAACAAACTTAAACTGAACCGCGAACTCATTGCCAATTTGCAACAGCAGCTCCGTACATCCAATCAGAGCGACTCGCGCACAAAAGCCAAGTTGGAGGAAATGGTTGCCAACTTCAATAAGCAACTCGAGGATAAGAATCGCGAAATTGAAGAACTCCGTTCACAACTTGCTGCTCGCGACATTAAGATTGCTGAACAAGGTGAACAAATCAACTCACTCAATAGCAGTGTAAATGATCTTTCGCAGAAGAACGAAGAGAAGAGTCGCACTGTGGCTGCACAAGACAAAGAACTCAACACAGCCTATTATGTGTTTGGCACAAAACGCGAACTTCGTGAACAACGCATTCTTCAGCGTGGTGATGTACTTAAAAGCAACGACTTTAATAAAGACTACTTTACGCGCATCGACTTGCGTGTAACCAAAACCATAAAGCTCTATTCAAAGAGTGCAAAACTCATGACCAACCACCCCGCTGGTTCTTATACGCTCGATAAGGATGCACAGGGACAGTATACCCTCCGTATTACAAATCCCCATTCTTTCTGGAGTGTGAGCAAGTATTTGGTTATTACGGTTAAGTAAGGGGTATCTTACCCATCCCAAACAAACCCAAAGCATAAATACAGAGGGAGTTACGAATAGTTGCCATTTCATTGCAAATGGCACGCGTAACTCCCTTTGTCATGCCGATAATAACGCGCTAGGGAAATCACAAATACTGACAATCATGAAACGAAAAATTTTCACCCCTACTATAGTAGTGCCTTTATTGGGCATCTCACTGTTGTTTACAGCATGCAGTTACAATCAATATGGCGCAGTAGCAACAGGTAGTTCGTTGGGTGGCATGTTTGGCTCAAGCATAGGTGGACTTATGGGCGGACCTCGTGGCGCAGACATAGGCACCCTTGCAGGCATGGTAATAGGTGGATCCATCGGTGCAGCAGCAACTGCTCCACGCAATGCTAACAACCATACCGATACTGCTCCCCAAAAGAAAAGTCGCAGTACAGAGCAAACCACACCTTATGCCAATGATGGGGACATTTATTCATCCCACTCCAAGGCGCAGGACATACAGTTCGACACCTATCATAATCCACGCTACCAAAGTCCAATGGCAGCTTATAACGATTTAACAACGCTTGAGGTAAGTAACGTACACTTTCTTGACGAAAACAACAACCATCGTCTTGACTACAATGAAAAAGCTTACATCATGTTCGACATTACCAATCGGGGGAGCAAAACCCTCTACAATGTAGCACCTAACATTGTTTGCAATAGCAAGCGTGTGGTAATATCCGCTCCCGCAACCGTAGCTGCAGTAATGCCAGGACAAGGCATACGTTATAAGGCTGCAGTAGTAGCCGTGCGCAAAATAAAAAAACAACCCCTTACTTTCACCCTAAGCTTTGGCACAGGCACCCAAACCGTCGTAGCCAAGACATTTGATTTATGAAGCCCGCTCAATCAACCACCTTACCTACCACATCCCAAAAGTCGTGGAACACCTATTACAAACCCATCTTGCGTTTAGGCATACCTATAGCTGTGGGGCAATTGGGCGTAATCATCATGGGGTTTGCCGACACCATGATGGTAGGTCGTTATAGCACAGATGCCTTAGCCGCAGCCTCGTTTGTAAATGCTATATTCAACCTCATAACTTACATGCTCATGGGTTATAGCTATGGCTTAACCCCACTTATCAGTTCGCTTGTAGGTCGTGGACAGCAGGTTGAGGCTGGCGCAACGCTCAAGTATGGTTTAATATGCAACTTGCTCTATGCCCTCTTGCTTACGGCAGTGCTTGTTGGTGTTTATTTCAACGTACACCACATGGGGCAGCCCACCGAAATACTCCCCTTAGTGCGTCCTTACTTTTTAACCATGCTTGTATCGGTGCTTTTTGTAGCCCTATTTAATAGTTTGCGCCAATTCACCGATGGTATTTCTGAAACCGCCACAGGCATGTGGGTCATACTTTTAGGCAACACGTTGAACATCGTAGGCAACTTTTTGCTCATCTATGGCATAGGTCCCTTCCCACAACTTGGTTTGCTTGGTGCAGGCATCAGCACCCTCACAGCACGTGTCATTATGGCGGTTGTTATGGTTGGATTGCTCCTCACGTGCAAGCGCTATGCCCCTTACCGACAGGGCTTCAGTGCAGCACGCCAACGTGTAGCCCATTTATTGCACATCAATAAGCAATCATTCCCCATCTCTTTGCAAATGGGCATGGAAAGTGGCGCATTCACCGTAAGTGGCATTATGGCAGGTTGGTTGGGCGCCATAGATTTGGCAACCTTCCAAGTAATGGTAACCATTGGTGGTTTGGGCTTTTTGTTGTATTATAGCTTTGGTTCAGGCATCACCATTCGGGTAGCCCACTTCTGTGGTCAGCGCGATTGGACAGGTGTGCGACAATCAGGCAAAGCAGGCATGTACATCTTATTAGGCATGGCAGTTCTGTCGTCAGCCATCTTCTTCTTTGGTGGTGAATATATCATTCGTTGCTTTACTTCCGATTCGCGCGTCATAGCCCTTTCTCTTTCGCTCATCCTTCCACTCATACTTTATCAGTTGGGCGATTCCATGCAAATCTGTTTTGCCAATGCTTTGCGTGGCACCTCACATGTGATGTCAATGATGTGGATAGCCTTTGTGAGCTATGTGGTAGTAAACATCCCTGCGGGCTATTTGCTTGCCTTCCCATTGCATTTAGGCATTACCGGACTTTATTTGGCATTCAGCATTGGCTTGTTTGTGGCAGCAGCTTTGTTTGCTATACAATATTATCGTGTACTCAATAAACTCGAAAAATAAAATCCACAAAACATAAGTGTAATATGTGTAAAACGCTAAAAATAGCCCTATTCATCGCCTTTTTAGGACTATTTCTTCCTCAAAATGGCATTTGGGCACAGCAGGCAGACTTCCATGTAGTGCCTTTACCCCATCACATGCAAAGTGTGCCAGGGCAAAACTTCGTTATTAACGCAAAGACTATGGTGTGCATTCCCAATAACACACCCACCATGCGTCGCAATGCCAACTTTCTGTTGCAATACATTGAGAAAGCCACAGGTTTAAAGTTGAAACTATCAAATGCAGCAGCACGTCAAAATTGCATTGTGTTGATGCAAAAGCACGAAGCAGGTGCCAATGCTGAAAAATATGCCATTCGTGTCAATAAAGACCGCTTACTCATTGAAGGAACTACCGATGCAGGCGTGTTCTATGGTGTGCAAACCCTACGCAAAGCATTGCCTATGGTGTCAACACAGCAAGTGGTGGTTCCAGCTGTTGAAATAACAGACTATCCGCGCTTCTCCTATCGTGGTGCACACTTGGATGTAGCACGCCACTTTGTTACCCCCGACTCTGTGTGTCGCTTTATCGACATGTTGGCTCTCCACAACATCAATCGTTTTCATTGGCACCTAACCGATGATCAAGGTTGGCGCATTGAAATTAAAAAATACCCCCTGCTCACCGAAGTAGGTTCAAAGCGTGCGCAAACCGTTATAGGCAATAACACAGGCAAATATGATGGCAAACCCTATGGGGGATATTATACCCAAGCAGAGTTGCGTCGCATTGTGAAGTACGCTTCCGAGCGATTTATAACCATCGTTCCAGAGATAGATTTGCCAGGTCACATGCAAGCAGCACTTGCAGCCTATCCTGAATTAGGTTGCACCGGTGGACCTTATAAGGTATGGGAAAAATGGGGCGTTTCAGACAATGTGTTGTGTGCAGGCAATGCAAAAACTTACGAATTCATCGATAATGTGCTCGATGAAGTAGCTCAAATCTTCCCTTCAAAGTATATTCACGTAGGTGGTGACGAATGCCCCAAAACACAATGGGCTAAGTGTGCCAAATGCCAAACCCGTATACGTCTTGAAGGTTTGCAGGCAGAAAACGGTCATACAGCCGAAGAGTGTTTGCAAAGCTACGTCATTAAACATGCCGAGGCACACTTAGCCAAATTAGGTCGCAGCATGATAGGTTGGGATGAAACACTCGAAGGAGGCTTAGCACCTAATGCCACCGTCATGTCGTGGCGAGGCGAAGGTGGAGGCATTGAAGCCGCACGTCAAGGGCACGATGTAATCATGACACCCAACACCCATCTTTATTTCGACTATTATCAAAGCACCGACAAAGCAAATGAGCCCAAGGCTATAGGTGGATACATTCCATTAGAAACCGTGTTCAACTATAATCCTGTGCCTAAACAACTCAGTGCTGAAGAGCAAAAACACATCATAGGTGTGCAAGCCAATCTTTGGACAGAGTACATTAAAACCTATCGCCAAGCAGAATATATGGAATTGCCACGCATGGCAGCCCTTTGCGAGGTGCAATGGAATAACGATGAATTTCGTAATTACCGCGATTTCATCGAACGTTTAAAGCGCATGGTTAGGATTTATCAGGCAGAGAACTACAACTTTAGTCGTGTTATCTACAATCCGCGCATGCTGCTCCGTGCCGACAACAAAGCACATGTAATCCGTGCAGGTTTCACAACCATCGACAATGCCCCCATACATTATACCCTTGATGGTAGCGAACCCACCGAAAAGTCACCCTTGTTTAAAACAGCACTTGTCATCAACAAAAATTGCCGTTTGCGTGCTGCAGCCTTCCGTTCTGATTGGGGTAAGACGCCCGAGGTAACCGAAGATTTTTCGTTTAGTAAAGCCACAGCCTGTCCCATCACCTTGTTGCAACAGCCACATCCTCGTCAGGTGTATGGAGGTGCCAGCCTGTTGGTCGATGGTTTAAAGGCAACAGACACCAACTATGCCTCAGGTCGTTGGATCGGTTTTTGTGGCAATGCTTTAGAGGCAAAAATAGATTTAGGCAAAGAACAGCCCATTTCATCGGTAAAAATACGCACCTGTGTTGAAAAAGGCTATTGGCTTTTCGATGCTCGTAGCTTCGAAGTTTTAGGTTCTACCGATGGTCAAACCTTCCAATCCTTGGCAAAGGAGGAATATCCTGCCATGACAGAGGCTAACCCGAATCAAATTTATGCACACGCCTTAAAGTTCAATTCCACCAAAGTGCGCTATGTATTAGTGCGTGTGGCAGCCGAGAAAAACATTCCCCAATGGCATCCAGGACATGGAGCACCAGGCTTTGTTTTTGTCGATGAAATCGAAGTTTTTTAGTAACGTTGACCAATAAAAAAAGAAAGATGCAACATTGTGCGTGTTGCATCTTTCTTTTTTTTATTGGATAGTAGCGTGTAAAATCCGCTCGGTAAAAACCGAGTATGAACTCCACCTATAGAGTGGCTAATTATTTTTCAGCTTGCATCCCTTTAAGTAAATCGAGTGCTTTGTTTTCAGCAGCCTCCATAATTTCGCGTTCGCCAGGTCCTTTATCGTTTATGCCCACAAGGTGCAGAATGCCGTGAATAATCACACGGTGCAATTCCTCATCATAAGGCTTATTAAAAAGTTCAGCGTTCGAGCGAACCGTATCCAAACTAATAAAGAGGTCGCCACTAATCATATCCCCCTCGCAGTAGTCAAAGGTGATAATATCCGTAAAATAGTCATGTTGAAGATATTGCCTATTTACCTCCAATATTTTATCATCGTTGCAAAACACATAAGCAACTTCTCCAACTCGTTTGCCGTATGAAGCAGCCACAGCACGCACCCAAGCAGTAGTTTCGCGGTGCGATATGTTCGGCATTTGAATGTCAATAACGTTATAGGAAATCATAAAAAGTAATTTTATAATGTACGATGTACATTATTCATTGTTCATTATTCATTATTCATTGAATCAAACAGTCCCGGTTGTACAGTGTTCGAGCCCATAATGCTTCGTCCAAGGTGTTTGTAAGCCAATTCTGTAACTTCGCGTCCACGAGGTGTGCGGCGAATAAAGCCCTCTTTAATAAGGAAGGGTTCGTAAACCTCCTCAACCGTACCCGCATCTTCGCCAATCGCAGTAGCAATCGTAGTAATGCCTACAGGTCCGCCCTTAAACTTATCGATAATTGTAAGCAGAATTTTGTTGTCAATTTCATCCAACCCATATTTATCAATGTTCAGCGCTTCAAGAGCATAGTTAGCAATAGGCGTGTCGATGCGCCCAGTGCCTTTAACCTGAGCAAAATCGCGCACACGTCGCAACAAAGCATTTGCAATACGGGGCGTACCACGCGAGCGACTTGCAATTTCACCTGCAGCTTCCGCATCAATAGGCATTTTCAGAATGTGAGCCGAACGCTCAATAATGCGTTGCAGTGTTTCAGCGTCATAATACTCAAGGTGAAGGTTAATGCCAAAACGAGCACGCAATGGTGCCGTAAGCAAACCACTTCGTGTAGTAGCACCAACCAGTGTAAAAGGGTTCAAGTCAATTTGAATGCTACGCGCAGCAGGCCCTTTATCAATCATAATGTCAATGCGGTAATCCTCCATAGCCGAGTAAAGATATTCCTCAACTACGGGCGAAAGCCTATGAATTTCATCAATAAAGAGTACATCATTCGGTTCAAGACTCGTTAGCAAACCAGCCAAGTCACCAGGCTTATCAAGCACAGGTCCTGAAGTTAGTTTAAAACCCACACCCAGTTCGTTCGCAATAATGTTCGACAAGGTAGTCTTGCCCAATCCAGGAGGACCATGTAGCAAAGTATGGTCAAGCGGTTCACCACGATATTTAGCAGCCTCCACAAAAATGCGCAAGTTCTCCACCACCTTGTGCTGTCCGCTAAAGTCATCAAACTGCAAGGGGCGCAAGGCGTTTTCAAAATCGCGTTCCGAGGGAGTTGGAGCCGTTTGTTCGGCACGTATGTCAAAAGTATCTTCGTTCATTGTAGGGGCAAAATTACTGCTTGATTAGCGAAGGGCAAAGCATTTTGGTCAGAAAATGTTGTTGAGCAGTTCGCGTGAAAAATAAAGAATGCCTTGCATCAAAGCCCGAAAGCTCTCATGCAAGGCACAGCGCATGCCGAAATGTGTGCGTAAAAATAAAAGTCAAAAACCTTTTTTATCCACGCGACGTCTTAATACCATCCTGCTTGCGAAGCTCAGTCGAGAGGACAGCAAAAAAGTCGAACTCCAAAATTACAGAGATGCGAGCAAGCATCTGCGTGTCGATGTGTGCTTTTTCAAAGATTTTGTAAACATTTGTACGGCTGCATGCCAACTGACGAGCAAGCCAAACAACAGAGTGTTCTTTTTCGTCAAGACGTTGTCTGATTTTTTGACCAATGTGGTATTCCATTTCCAGTACTTTAAAGGTTGTTATAATAGAGTAGTGTTTTTAGAGTATGCAAAGGAATGAATTTTACTTGAATAATTGATAACAAAAATGTCTCTTTTTATCTGACGATGGAGTTTTTTATTGATTTTTCGGAATAAATGACCAATAATTATAGAAAGCGCATTTGAAAACCCCAACTTAGTTATGTTCAAAAAATAACTTCCGCAGAAATATTGCGCCATCCTCACCCCATTCGGTAGAGTGTTCAAAATCCGCATTTTTTTCTGCATGATATCTGAATGAAATATCAAGAAGTGTTACGCGCCAGCCTCACCCCGTTAGGGGTGATATAAGGTAGCCAGGTATGTGAATGAGGGTTTATCCCGAATTCACATGCCTGGTTTCCGT
>UQPD01000015.1 GCA_900542795.1 uncultured Prevotella sp.
GATCTACACGCGTAAGATCGTCGGCAGCGTCAGATGTGTATAAGAGACAGGAATCTTAAAAGAGGAAATTGGTGCATTGTTAACACAGAGTGGTAACGACGATGCTGAAGGCTTTGTTATTCCTACCGACCACAAACCTTATGTAATTATGGTTGTAGGTGTGAATGGCGTTGGCAAAACAACCACCATTGGCAAGTTAGCTTACCAATTCAAACAAGCAGGTCTTAAGGTAGTGCTTGGTGCAGCCGACACCTTTCGTGCTGCAGCTGTAGAGCAGTTAGTTATTTGGGGCGAGCGTGTAGGAGTTCCTGTTGTAAAACAGCAAATGGGTAGTGATCCTGCAAGTGTAGCCTACGATACCGTAAGCTCTGCCAAGGCTCAAGGTGCAGATGTCGTACTTATTGACACAGCAGGACGTCTGCATAATAAAGTAGGCTTGATGAACGAGCTTACTAAAATTAAGAAGGTAATGCAAAAGGTTGTTCCCGAGGCTCCCGACGAAATCTTGTTAGTGCTCGATGGCAGTACAGGTCAAAATGCTTACGAGCAAGCCAAACAGTTTATTAAGGCAACAGATGTAACATCGTTGGCTATTACCAAACTCGATGGCACAGCTAAGGGTGGTGTTGTTATTGGCATTTCGCATCAGCTCAAAGTACCTGTAAAATACATTGGCTTGGGCGAAAAGATGACCGATATGCAACCCTTTAACCGAACCGAATTTGTAGAATCCTTGTTTGAAGGAACAAACATTTAAAATGCAGTTCCATAACCAATCTATAATTTGCGGTTCGCAAGGACATAATTGTGCATTTTAAAATAATGTGCAAAGTCCCCTCAACTCTTCAACCTTCCCAAGCATCCACACACAAAAAACAAAGCAATGGACAACTCGCATAACAGCATACAAAATGAAACTCCCCTTCACAGCATAGATGTGATAACAATGGGCTGTTCCAAAAATTTGGTCGACTCAGAAAAGCTCATCGGTATGTTTCGTGAACATGGCATACAAGTGCATCACAATCCCGAACGCACACACGGCGATGTAGCAGTTATAAACACTTGTGGCTTTATAGGCTCAGCCAAAGAAGAGAGCATTAACGAAATCATTGAACTATGTAATCTGAAAACCGATGGCGAACTCAATAAAGTATTCGTGATGGGTTGTCTTTCAGAACGCTATATGGACGAGTTGCGCGAGGAAATTCCAGAAGTTGACAAGTTCTATGGCAAGTTTAATTGGAAAGAATTGCTACATGACTTATTAGAAGAGTGGGGTACCCCCAATGCAGTTCCCAATGCTTGTGGTTTGCGTGTAACCACCACCCCTGCACATTATGCTTATGTCAAAATTTCAGAGGGGTGTAATCGCAAGTGTGCTTATTGCGCCATACCTATAATAACAGGTCCACACATAAGTCGTCCAATGGAGGAAATCCTTGACGAAGTGCGCGATTTAGTAAAGCAAGGTGTAAAAGAGTTCCAAGTCATAGCCCAAGAACTAACCTTCTATGGTGTCGACCTTTATCACGAACAACGTTTGCCCGAGCTGGTCGAGAAAATGGCAGAAATTCCAGGAGTCGAGTGGATAAGATTGCATTATGCTTATCCCACCCATTTTCCCATGGATCTTCTGCGCGTAATGCGCGAGCATAGCAATGTGTGCAACTATCTTGACATAGCCTTGCAACACATCTCAGATAGTGTGCTCGAACGCATGCAACGTCACATCACCAAGCAGCAAACCATTGATTTGATTGAAACCATGCGTCGTGAAGTTCCAGGCATAACCATTCGTACCACGTTGATGGTAGGTTTCCCTGGCGAAACAGAGGCAGACTTTAAAGAATTGATGGATTTTACGCGTAAGGCTCGCTTCGACCGTATGGGTGCTTTTGCTTATAGCGAGGAAGAAGGCACGTATGCAGCCGAGCATTACGAGGATGATGTACCTGAGAACGTAAAAGAACGTCGATTAGACCAACTCATGGCATTGCAGCAAGACATTGCAACCGAACTTTCTGAAGATAAAGTGGGTAAAACCTTCCGTGTAATTATCGACCGTAAAGAAGGTGACTACTTTATTGGTCGCACAGAGGCCGACTCACCCGATGTCGATTGCGAAGTGCTCATTGCAAGTAACGACGATGTAGCCATTGAAATTGGCAACTTCTATAACGTGACAATAGATAACTGCGAAGAGTTCGACCTTTATGGTAGTATCTCAGAATAAGTAGTTTTCCCTAATAAGCATCCAGGTGAACAATAAAGACTTTATAAACAGTGTGGCTCAGCGTGCAGGTCTTACAGCCAAGAACGCTCAGAAACTTACCACAGCTTTTGCTACGGCTATAGCCGACAAACTCGATGACGACACACAGCTTTCTATTCAAGGCTTTGGTACATTCGAGGTAAAAAAGAAAATGGAGCGCGTGGTAGTAAACCCTGCCACCAAACAGCGCAAACTCATTCCGCCTAAATTAGTACTGGCATTCAAACCCAGTGCCGTTTTGAAGGAAAAAATGAACTAAGGTTGGTACTATAATCATTCTGATAAGTCGAATTGTGCACTCATATCAGAATTTTTAGCCCCCCATAATCCAAGAGATAGTCTCCATGAAGAAGAAATTAACTTTACAAGATTTCTCAGACTACATAGTGCAGCACGAGGGCGTGGAAAAATCCACGGCCGATACCTTTGTGCGTGCATTTTTCGATGCCGTAGAAGAAGGACTGCTTGAAGACAAATTCGTCAAAATAAAAGGTTTTGGAACATTTAAACTCGTCTCAGTAAGCGAGCGCGAAAGTGTAAACATCAACACAGGCGAACGTTTTCAAATAAGCGGTCATACCAAAGTGTCGTTTACGCCCGACAATGCGATGAAGGAACTGGTTAATCGTCCCTTTGCTCACTTCGAAGCAGTCGATTTGAATGATGATACCGACACCCGAGAGTTTGAGGTGATAGATGAGGAAATGGAGACCGATGACGAAATGGCAACCATTAACGAGGATACTGATGCAGAAACCGATACCGATACCGATGCAGAAATCGATACTAATGGCGAAGATGCAACAGAAGAAGTAGGCGGTAGTGAAAACGAAACCTTGGAATCTCCATCAGCACCTACTCATAACGAAAAGACGCCATTGGCAGATGCAACAACGCAAGAAGCTAATAACGCACAAACCGATGATGTAAACGTTACAGCTACCGAAGTTGTAGTCCCACAGTCCGACGACGAAGCCGAACGTACCAACGACAATCGTTTAGCCAGTGCAGCATCAAGTGGCAATGCTCCAACTACTTTAGAGAATTTCACACCTACAGTAGCTGTCGAAACTGATGAAACTCCCCGTGACGAAACTCCCATATCCTCACCGCAAACCAATCACAACGAACAGAGTAGGGGAGAAGCCACCTTGCACAGCCCCGAAGAAAGCCGTACGTCTGCTCAAAGTGAAACACCAGCTCCCAAACGCAATGAAGCCTCCGACGAGGATATCGTTGTAACCAATCCGCAACCCATCAATCATCAGTCCGTTACCGATGAAAATATGGGTGCCACCAGCAACACGTTAGGCTTTACTTACAATGAAGTGCCTATGCCACGTAAGCGTAATTGGTGGAAGATGATTGCCATAACCCTGGGAATAGCTATCCTTTTAGTAGCAAGTTACTTTATGGGCTATTATCGCATATTGTGTCCCACATGCAGCGATATGTTTGTAGAGCAACACCCCCAAACCCCTCCAGCAGTTGTTGTGCAGCCTAAGCCAGCACCTCAACCCGTTGCTGCACCTTCCCAACCAGTTGCTGCAACCAACGACAGTGTACCAGTGCAAGTTAATTCACCTGCAACAGCAGCTACTGAAGCAAAGCGGCCACAACCAGCAGTTAAAAACGAACAAACTGCTACCGCTAATGCACAGTCTAAGGTTCCCGAAAAAAAGGAATCGACCCCTGAAGTCAAACGTCCTGCAGTGCATCGTGTGCAGGCGGGCGACAACATCACACGCATTGCCAAAAAATATTATGGCAGTGATAAATATGCCGAAAAAATCATACGTTATAACAATCTCAAGGATGCCAATACCATAAAGGTAGGAATGGACTTGAAACTGCCTTAGTGCGCAAAACATTGAGAAACA
Organism: uncultured Prevotella sp.; assembly: GCA_900542795.1. GTDB lineage: Bacteria > Bacteroidota > Bacteroidia > Bacteroidales > Bacteroidaceae > Alloprevotella. Next base: position 4,156 of record UQPD01000015.1, read on the forward strand.
AAGAGTTTGAATTTTGAGGCATTTTTACTGAAAAATATTTATTAAAAAAACACCTCAAAGCGTTTGTCTTGTTCCAATAAAAAGCACTAACTTTGCATCATGATTGAACTCTCCCGACATATTGAAAGCTTAATGTTAAAGCACGATTGCGTCATTGTACCTGGATTGGGTGGCTTTGTTACGCAATATGTTCCTGCGCGACGTGTAGACGACGAACAACTGTTTTTGCCGCCTTGCCGTAGTGTAGGTTTTAATCCGCAGCTTTCACTCAACGATGGCTTGTTGGTTCAGTCATACATGCAGGCATACGACACGAATTATCCCGAAACCGTAAAGCTTATTGACGATGCTGTTAATCAACTCAAAGATAAGTTACGCGAAGAAGGAGAATACGAACTCGTAGGAATTGGACGTCTGACATTGGGCATAGGAGGTAAGTATGACTTTACCCCCTACGAGTCGGGTGTACTCTCTCCCGAACTCTATGGCTTAGATGCAGTTTCTGTACCCAAACTTACACAGCAGCAAAAGTCAGAGCAGACAGAGGTTGTTGTAAATAACAAGGCAAAGAAAAAGAAATTGCACGTAAAGCGCACAGAGAAGGATTATACCATCAGCATCAACCGCGAACTTGTTAATTATGTAGCAGCAGCTGTGGTAGCCATCTTCTTCTATTGCATTTGGGCTACACCACTTAGCAATACCCCGCAAACCGAACAGCAAACGGCTTCTGTTGTCTACGAGCAACTGTTCAATCAGTCAGCTCACCATCAAGGCTTTGCTAAGGCTGTGCCTGTTGAGGCTGTTAAGTCTGTTCCATCTACAGCCGAAGCACCTATAGCTCAGCCAGCATCAACAACACAAGTTGCATCCGCAACACCTGCCCCAACAACTCATGCAACTCCCCAAGCACAACCCGCACCCCAAAGTACGGCAGCGCAGAAAGAGCTGTCGCTAACAAAGGGAAAATATACCTTAGTGCTTGCAAGTGCCATTAGCGAAAGCAATGCCAATGAGTTCTCGCAGAAGTTAAAGAAAGAAGGCTATCCTGAAGCTTCGCCCTATCGTCGCGGAAAAATGGTTCGTGTGGTCTATGGCAGTTACACCAACGAGCAAGCTGCACAAGAGGCTTTAGTAAAACTCAGAAAGCACAACGCATTTGCAGATGCTTGGGTGATGATGAAAGAATAAGCCTATTTCAAAGTAACACACATATATACAAAAAAGGAATTAGGAAGAATAGTCTTTTGCGTCGAAAGGCGCGAATATACTCCTAATTCCTTTTTCTGTTTTAAGAAAACGCATACAATAATTTATTATGAAACGCATACGTTGTCCTAAATGTGATGAGTCAATCCTCTTCGACGAAACCAAATATGAACCTGGTCGTATCTTAGTGTTTGAGTGTCCCGAATGCCACAAACAATTCAAAATACGTATCCCACAACCTAAGGTAGCACAGCCCGATGCAGAGGAAGAAGCGGAAGTAGAAGAAACCATATACGGCAAATTAGTAGTGCTTGAAAATGCTTTCCATTTCAAACAAGAAGTTCCACTTTATGCTGGCGAAAACATAGTAGGTCGTCTTGTTAAAGGTTCGCATGCCAATGCAGCCATTAAGACCGTAGATCCCAGCATGGATACCACACATTGCATCATCACCGTTACGCCTAAGCCCGATGGTACAGCACGTTTTGTGTTGCGCGATGCACCTTCAAACACAGGTACATTCTTGCAAAACGAAATCCTCGGTAATCGCGATCGTGTTAACATCTCCGATGGCGACATCATAACCCTTGGTGCTACAACCATGATTCTTCGTGTTGGTAACGAGGACAACGAAGACGAAGCATAAAGAAAAAGAGGGCTATTCACATAACAAACTCATACGGCTATGAAAGTTCTTTGCATGATAGTGGTTTTTGCTTGCAGCAGCATCATGTTGTTAGCACAACGCCCCTTCGAAGGTCATTTCTATTGTAAGGAAACAGGTGTAAACATGTATCTAAACCTGTATGAAGAAACGCTTCTTGCCCCAGGATTTTCTTTCTTGGGCAAGATGCATGGCTACATGAAGGATGGCATCTATGGCACCTGGATGATAACAAAGTTCAACATCAAAGACCAAAAAGCTACCATTCGTTTTAGCAACGACATTGGCTCCGATTCGCAAGACATAGAGTTCACCCAAAAAAGTGACAGCCTTTACACTTACCATGCAGTGGGTGGAAATTCCATTCGTCGGGCTGTAGGTCGTAAACTCGTAAAGGTTACGGGCGATATGGTGTTCGTACGCAAATAACATTTGTAAAAGTTTAGGTTGCAACGTACTTTTATAGGAAGAGTCTTTTCTGCAAAAAAACGTTCCTATAAACGTATCGTGGCAACCTTTTTTCAATAACCATCATGACCTTATATCGATCTACCCAACTGTTGTTTAAAAGTCTGTTCAATGCCTTCTTTCCGCGCTACTGTTGTGTGTGCGGTCATCGACTTTTAATCAACGAAGAAACAATGTGCATATCTTGCCTTTCCACCTTACCGTTAACCCACATAAAGGCAAAAAAAGGCAATATAGTGGAGCGTCTGCTTTGGGACGACAAAATCTGTACAGAGCGTGCCGATAGTTTGCTCTATTATATTCCGAAATCAAAATTCTGCAAACTTTTTTTCCAGTTCAAGTACTACAACAATCCTGATGTAGCAGTACATTTAGGAAAAATCATGGCGCATCGTCTTTTGCAAACCGATTTCTTTAATGGGGTAGACTGCATAATACCCATCCCCTTGTCCAAGCAACGTTTTCATCAGCGTGGCTACAATCAAAGTGAGCGTTTGGCACATGGCATTAGTTTAGAAACGGGTATTGCTGTAAACACCACAGCAGTGCAACGTGTTGTAGACAATCCCTCGCAAACCCATTTAAATCAAAACGAGCGTATACAGAACGTAAAAAACATCTTTTGTTTGTCAGATGCAGCCTTCATTCATGGCAAACATATTCTTTTGGTCGACGATATGATAACCACAGGTAGTACAACGCGTGCTTGTGCGCGTGTGCTTGTCGGTGCAGGCAATGTCAAAATCAGTGTCATAAGTTTAGGACTTTCATCTCATAACAAAAGCAAGCAATTCCCACATTGGATACGTCCGTAATTTTCGGATTTTGAACACCCTACCAGTCAACCCATTTTTTCTTTTTGGGGGGATTAGAAATTTTGTGTGTTACGCTGCTAAATCGTTTTAGTTAAAACGATTTGTCGAGTTAACTAAAACAATTTGGCGAGTTAACTAAAACGATTTTTAGGGTATTTTCTTTTTGACAATAGCTTTGCTTCGAGACTATAATATTGAAGCGTATGAAGTAAGCATGTAGTATTACTTTGTCGTCCAGCAATAGGCTGGACGACAGTTTATATCAATATACTTTGCTTTTTAATACATATAACTTTGCCGTCCAGCCTTGGCTGGACGAAGGAAGCAAATAAATAACTTGTCTAAGCTATTCTGACAAAGATGAGATGTATACCTTTATATAATACCCCAATTGATGTATGCTCTGTATATAGTTAAAAATGTCGTTTTTCGTTCAACTATGCCGTTTCTTAATTGCATTGTGATTTTTAACGATAAAAAATTAGGTGATTTTTACAAACTTATGTACCTTTGCCTAAGTAATATCAAAGTATTTCTATCTTTCTTTAATCCTACATCTACACATGCGAATTTTTACACGAATTTCTACTCTGCTGAGCTTGGCCGCTATAGCCATCTCAACATGGGCTGACGTTCCGTTTAAGCCTACCACTATTACAAACGGACAGTTCGCTGCCAATACCGAATGGTATACACTCGGAATTGGTGCAGCTAAATTGCGCATTGCCGATAATGGCACTGAAAAATTCATCGCACTCGGCGGTTTTGTTTCTGCTGACGATGAAAATATGTGGTGCTTTGTGGGCAGTGAAAACGCTGGATTTAGCATCTACAACAAAAAGACGGGTGTTGCTAAAGTGCTTGCAGCTCCCACTGATATGGGTGGCAACAATGGCGGTAATGCCTTTGCCTATTTGCAAACAGCTGTCAATTTGCCTGCCTCACAGTGCCAACTCTGGGACTTTAAGTCTGCTACCCAAAAGAGCGATGGCGGTGCCTTAGGCATTAAAGGTGGATATTTTGTAAACCAACACGGACATGCCTCAAACATTCTTAATAACCGTGATGGCAAACTCGCCTTTTGGTCGGCAGGATACGACGATGGCTCTGTTATTAGCATTGAAAAGGTAAATACACAATTCGTTGTGAGCACCGCTACAGGCAAAATGGATGCGGGCTTTACCACAAAATGGACAGCGAATGACACCAACCCTGGATTGACCCTTACAAATGCCTATAAAAACATGAAGGCTGAGGGCGACAAACTTACGGTTTATTCAGGTCAGATGAATTCGCCCTACACCTTAACCGTTCCAGTTGGTTATGTAATTACAAGCTACAGCTTTACTGCTGAAAAATTGAAAGCCAATGCAAGCAACATTCAGGTGGTTGCAGAAGGTAAAGAATACGACCTCACCTCGGCTGCGCAGCAAGTGAGCGTAACAGGCTTGAATTTGAACACGGCTAAGTTTGAGGTGAAGGGTGCAAACGAGGCTGTTGTGCTGAAAGACTTTGTTGTAAAGGTTGAGCGTAGCTTTATCAAACCCGAACCACAAACGAACTTGTTGGTTTGCACAAAATTGCCTTGCTACCGCATTCCTGCCATTACCACAGCACGTAATGGCGACATTATTGCCATTGCCGACTATCGCCACAATGGCGCAGACATTGGTTTTGGTGGTCAGCTCGACTTGCACGCTAAAATTTCAAAGGACAATGGTGCAACTTGGAGCAAAGACCCCCTCGTTGTTGTGGACGGCAGCAAATATAAAAATGGTAGTGCAAATGCTACACACTACATGAACACTGGCTTTGGCGACCCTTGCCTTGTAGCCGACCGCGAAAGCGACCGTGTGTTGCTCATGAGTTGCTCGGGTGCTGTTTCATTCCCCAGCGGTACACGCCACAATCACTTGGGTATTGTTCGCTTCTATAGCAACGATAATGGTCAAACATGGTCTGAACCCGAGGAAATTTCTGAAAGCATCTATGCACAGTTTGACACTTGCACCATTGGCACTGCCAATTCAATGTTTATTGGTTCGGGTCGCATCTTCCAAAGCTCAACTGTAAAGGTTAAGGATTACTACCGCCTCTATTGCTCTGTGCTTTTACGTGATGTGAATGGTACAAACAAGAACTATGTGATTTATTCGGACGACTTTGGTGGAAACTGGAAGGTTTTGGGCGGTGTAAATGTGGCTCCTATTCCCAGCGGAGCCGATGAGCCTAAAGCTGAGGAATTGCCCGATGGTTCTATCCTCTGCAGCTCACGTATCTATGGCGGACGCGCTTACAACATATTCCACTTTACCAACAGCCAAAAGGCTGAAGGTTATTGGGACAAGCGTGCCGACTCTAACGCAAGCAACAAGGGTGTTGTGGCTGAGACCAATAGCTGCAACGGCGAAACATTGATTCTCCCTGCAACACGTAAAGCCGATGGCAAAAATGTGTATCTCTTCCTTCAGTCTGTTCCCTTTGGTGGTGGACGTACCAACGTAGGTATCTACTACAAGGAATTGGCTTCGCTCAACGACTTTATCACTCCCGACAGTCTTGCTGCAAATTGGGATGGACGTCATCAGAGCAGCTACATGGGTTCGGCTTACTCAACAATGACCTTGCAGCACGACAACAAAGTAGGTTTCCTCTATGAAGAGAGTACCTTTGGTTATGACTATACCATTGTTTACAAAAACTACTCACTCGAGCAGATTACTGACAGTGCTTATACCTTCTATGCTGCCGACGAAGCTGCACTCAAGGCTTTGCGCAACGAAATTGTGAAGAATGGTATCAACCAAAAGGTTGACGGCTTAAAAAAAAATTCAGGTTTCGTGGGATGCATCAGCACGCAAGGCGCCGAAAGCATTGAAGCTGCCTGTAAAACCTACACCGAAGCACCCTCGAAAGAGAACTACGAAGCACTGAATGCTGCCATTGTTAATGCGCCCTGCTTACAAATTGAACGTGGCATTAAATATCGCATCCGCAACAGCGAACGCAAAAATGCTACGCTTTATCTTGTAGCCAATGCACAAGGCACTACTGCTGGCGCACTTAGCGAAGCGGATGAGAGCCAACTCTTCTCTTTCATTCCTGCAGAAAAGGGTACTTGGAAAATTGCGAGCGAAGGCGAAGGTGTTTACCTTGGTGCAACAGCTGCCCGAGAAACCAAAACACCTGTGGTAACCACACTGAATGAGGCTGCAGCCTATAAGGTGAACACTTCAACCAATGGTCTTAGCGCATTGGTATGTGTCACTCCTACAGATGCTTCGCTCAATGCTCTGCACCTTGCTGGCGACTGCCAACGCATTGTGCCTTGGTATGCGACTGCCAATGCAAGTCTTTGGTACATCGAACCTACTGACATTGTTACCGACATCCAGGCTGCTGAAGCTATTATGCCGAAAGCTACCACTGCTATTTACGACCTTCAAGGACGTCGCCTCAACAAAGCACCGCGTCAAGGCATTTACATTACATCCGACCGCAAAAAGCGCATTGCAAAATAATTTTTTTGAAAAAAAAGTTTGGTATCAATGAAAGCACATAGCACAATGCTTTGTAGCAGACATATATTTACAGTTTTATAAACATCAAAAAAACTCTCAGACATCTCGTTTCACCGCGAGATGCGTGGGAGTTTTTTCTTTTTCAATACAGTCAATCTATCTATGAAAGTAATCAATCTTGGTGAACGCAGTTCAGTAATTAACTCTTACATGGCTCAGTTGCGCGATGTTGAAATTCAGCGCAACCGCACCCTCTTCCGTCGCAACATGCAGCGCATAGCTCGTGCCATTGCTTACGAGGTGAGCCGCACGCTCGACTATTCAGACAAAACCATAACCACCCCACTTGGCACAAAAGAGGTTCCAACCTACGACGATCGCATTGTAGTTGGCACCGTGCTCCGTGCAGGTGTAGCCTTTCACGAGGGTTTTCTCGATACGTTCGACCAAGCAGACTCTGCCTTTGTAGCAGCACATCGCGACGAAGGTTTACGCGAAGACATTAAAATTCACGTAGACTATATAGCCGCACCTCAACTCGACGACTGCACCTTCTTAATGGTAGTTGGCAACAGGAGGTTCGCTCGAATTGTCGTACAAGGCATTCCTTACACATGGCAAACCTAAAAAACTTCACATCTGCTGTGCCATTGCAGCGCAAGAGGGCATAGACCACTTATGCAGTGTATTCCCCGATGATGTAACTTTGTGGGTAGCTGCCATCGACCCCATTCTTAACGACAACGCTTATATCGTACCAGGCTTGGGCGATGCAGGCGACCTCTCGTTTGGACCAAAACTTTAATAGAATGAAGTCGTCTAAAAACTTTTCTGACGAATTCATAAAAGTTTAGACGACTTCAATGAGTTTAGGGAACTTTTGTCATAAAAAAGCCCCCTAAACTCATTTTTGTTTTTACATATTACTAACGTAGCCATGAACATCTACAAAACAACCCTATTATTAGGCTCCTTGCTGTTTACTGTTTGCACACATAACACTTGTGCACAAGTGCAAGTAACCCAAAACAACCAACAAATAACCATTGGCAACGCCTACCTTTCGCGCACATTCAACATTGCTAACAATTGCCTAACTCCTGGCAAACTTATTAACAAACGCGCTAATAACCTTGTTTTTACCCCAACAGCAGGTAGTGAGGAGTTTGCACTGAATCCACAAAAGCGCGACTACACCCCACTCAATCGTCAAAAATGGACTGCCGAAGCCGACTCTTGGTGCGTAGAGTCTGACATGGTGGGCAATCCTTCTTTAGCCATTGATGGGGATAATGGCACCCTATGGCACACTTGGTATGCTACACCCCATGGTGGTGGCAAGAAAGGCAACAACCATTTGCCACACAGCCTCATCCTCTCGTTGGGCAAAAAGTGTAGCTTCCGTGGCTTTGGCTACTTGCCACGTTCAGGAGCCTATGGTGCTATGTCAAATGGCAACATCAAGGGCTATGAATTCTATATCTCAAACGACAAACAAAAATGGACGCTCGTTAAAAAAGGCGAGCTAACCTACACCAACACAGGCACCATTTGGGTGTCGCTTGGCAAAGTTTGTAAAGCAAAGTACGTAAAGCTTACCGAAACTTCATCAACCAATGGTGCACCCTTTGGAGCTTGTGCCGAATTCTACCTTACAGCCGAAACCGTCACAGCCAATAATGCACCAGCTACAGGTCTCAAGGCTTCGGCAATGAAGCTTAATAACGTGCGCACCGAAAATATAGCTAATGGCAAACGCATTGTCTTTGACCTTGCTCCAACTCCCTATACCAATCCTGCCGATGGGGTAACTTCTACTTGGGACATTGACATGGTGGTAGAGATGAACAATAACGACCACTTTATGCGCAAATACTTGCTTATTAAAGCAGCCGATGCCGCTACAAGCCAAATTCCCATTGACTATATTGAAATGGAGAACTTAGGCACACAGCAAGTGGCAGCTACCAACAAGTGGACACGTCAACAAGCAGCAGGAGGCGAAGGAGGCATGTCGGCATACACTATCACCTTAGGACAACCCGTGTATGTAGATGGCTTATTCTTTGGCTCTGAATTTCCACAAGCTGAAAATGAAATAGATGCCAATGGCGCATACCACACACGCTACTACAGTGGCAAATCGTTGCAAACACTCCACCTCAACGAACATCGCCTTAACGCTGAAGGACAATTTCGCACATGGAGCAACGTTATTGGTGCTACACGCTCAGCAACCGACCCCAATGTTATTCGCACCGACTTTTTTCAATACATCAACTCTATAGCTCGCCCCATTCAAGCTCGCTTGCAGTATAACTCATGGTATGATTGGATGATGAACATTACCGAAGAGCGCATTAACTCATCGTTCGTAAAGATGGAGCACGGCTTTACGCGATATGGCTTACGCCCCATGGACTCGTATGTGGTAGACGATGGTTGGAACAACTATAGTCAAATAGGCACTCCTGAGTCGGGCGACACTCCGAACCAAACAGGCTTTTGGGAGTTTAATTCCAAATTCCCTACAGGGCTTAAAGGTGCCAGCGACATAGCCCATCGCTTAGGTTCAGGCTTTGGTATGTGGTTAGGTCCACGCGGAGGCTACAACTTTAATCAAGAATGGGGAAAACTGCTTGAAAAGAACGGAAATGGCACCTATAGCACCACGACCTACGATGCCGTGACTGGTGACTCTGTGTATGTGGCAAAACTCAAGGATTTCTTCCTCACCCAACAACGCAATTATGGTGTAAACTATTGGAAACTCGATGGCTTTGCCACACAGCAACCGCAAGCTTCAACCCACGGACGCTACATAACAGGAGGCAAACAAGGCAATTACTACTTTACCGAACATTGGGAACGTTGGTATCACACGCTTGCTGCTCTCTATGCCGATGCCGATAGCCGCAAACAAAACCTTTGGATAAATCTTACTTGCTACGTTAATCCCTCACCTTGGATATTGCAATGGTGCAACTCCGTGTGGATGCAAAACTCACGCGACATGTGGCACGAGGTGGTTCAAGGTCGTGACCGCGAAATGGACCAACAACTCTCTTATCGCGATGATCGCTACTACACCTTCATCAACCGTCAGCAGTTGCAATTTCCGTTAGCTCACCTCTTTAACCACGACCCTGTTTATGGCAAAACTGGTGGTGTTGCACCTCATGCAATGACTGATGCCGAATTTCGTGCCTACCTCTACATGATGGCAACACGTGGCACCGCATTTTGGGAGATGCTCTACAGCCACAACCTTATGGATGAGGGCAACAAATGGATGATCAATGCCGAGGCACTTCGTTTTGTAGAGCAAAACTACGAAACCCTGCGTAATTCCCTCTACTTCGGTCCCTCTCCCCTTACAGGCAAAGTCTATGGCTACTCATGCTGGCAAAAAAACAAAACCAATCATCAGGCTGAAGGCATTGTGTCTTTCCGCAACCCATCGGCACACCCCCAAACCTACACCTTCACGCTCAACAACACTGTGGGTGTACCTGAGGATGCTGCCCATCTCACGGCATCGCTCATCATGGAATATACAGGCAATGCTACCGACAGCACAACCAACCCCACACCATTTGCTTGCATCCAATCCCAGAAGCAATATGCTTATGCCGATACGCTCACACTCACCTTGCAACCAGGCGAAATTCGTTTAATTCATTTTGCAGTTCCCAACGCCCAAGCTGCCCAAGTCTATAAAGTACAAAGCACGGCACAAGGTGAAGTATTGCTGCAAATGGATAAACCCGTTGTGGCAGAAGCTGCCAACTTTGAACTTTATGCTGGCAACAAGCGAGTAGGCAAAGCCTTGCATGTAACCACAGCGGCTGACTATCGTACACTCACCTTGCAATTCCCCACCCAGCTCAATCACATCAAGTCCTACACGGTGCGCATCAAGGGACTAAAAGATTGGCAAGGAAACCTCACCGAAGCCACTTCTCCCATCTTCTACTTTGCCCCCGACAGCACTTTGGTTCGCATTGAGAAGCCTGTAACCCTTCACGAGCAAGTGCACCTCGGCACACACAAGAGTTTTGTGGGCAAAGGTGGTTTCAACGTTAGCTTTACGCTTACCACCACCGAGGCAGATGCCAACATCATGCGCCAAGCTGAAGCCTATGGCATTTACTTGGTGCGAGGTAAACTACGTTTCAAGGTGGGCGCCCTCACTGCTAACTCTCTTATGGCCGTTAACGATGGCAAACCGCACACCATTCAGTGTCTGCGCGAAAACAATGGCATGATTAAGGTGATTGTTGATGGACAGTTGCAACAAACTGTCTACAACCAAGTGCATGTATGCGAACCCATTGCTGCTGCTCCCCTCATTTTAGGCGAAGCCAACAAGGTCTTCACGTTAGATACTTTTGCCATTGGATATTAAGTAGGTAAGTAGGTGTGTGCTTTTTTATACACAACTCATTTTACCCTTTACATCTATTCAAAAAGGCTCTAATAATCCAACCAGATTATTAGAGCCTTTTTTAGCAATACATTCTAAAAATATTTTTTCCTTATCTCACTACTTTTCTTCCCGTGTTCGTAATAAATACGCCTTTTTGGTTGGCTTGAACTTGTCGTCCGCTCAAGTCATAGTAGTGGGTGGGAGTTGTGGGAGTAAAGGTGGGAAGTTGTATGCCTGTGGAATATGCCGAAGCATCTACTGCAGTTAGGGCTGCATTGGCAACCTTGCCTGTGGCATTGTCAATGAGAAGTGCTGCAACAGCTAACTTTTGTTTGTTCATTGAAACAGGACGTTGCTTGGTAACATCGGTTGTGTAGGTGGCAAGCACTTGAGGAAGACTGAAGGCTGCCTCAGCATGGTAGGCTTCGTAAGCTTGCAGAGTGGATGGTAAGGGTACATCAGTTCCTAACAAACGTGTTGTGGCTAACACGACATCGTCGTAAACCAAACCACTTACTACACTGCTTGTGCCTAAGAAGGGAGCAAATTCAGGTTCGGGGAAGGCATCAGCAGGATAGTCTTTATAATCGTTTTCTTGATCCCAGCCACTGCCTGTACCTTTCAGACCATTGCCTACGAGCACAAACTCAAGGTGATAGTTGGCTTGTGACTCAGGACGTGGCGAGGTAACACTGGCTTGTGCCTCTACACGCTTGCCATCGGCAGTAAGCTTTGCAGTTACAGCTACGTCAACTAAGGCTGGTTGTGCTGCAACAGCTTGCCACTCGGTTTCGAAATAGAAAGGACGTGTACCTGTTTTGTCGGTTCCAAAGTAGGGGTCGAGCACAGTGCCACGCTCAATGGTGGCATTAGGATATCCTTCTATAACTACGGGGAAGTCCTCGCCATTCATAACCTGCATGCTATCTTTGTTGTGATAAGCTAAACCTATGAATTGTTGGGGATGGAGGCGCTTCATGGCTTTCATGGCTGCATAACCACGGGGACAGTTGGAGCACCAAGTTCCTGTGAACTCTTCAACCACCACGCGGTGTTGAGGAAGGAAGGCACGCGCATCTACACTAAAGGTTTGTTCGTTGTTGGCATAAGGATTGTCTTTGCCATTTACCTTATTGATGCGCACCGTAGCGGGATAAACACCATCGGCTGCTAAGGCTGGCAGTTGCATGGCTACGCTGGTTTGTTTGCCAAACTCGCCTTGCATTTGTTGGTTGCTTGGTAAGGTGGTTTGTTGGGTTAAGGTTTTGCCATCGATGGTGTAGATGAGGTCAACGGATTGTACCCCATTTGCTCCATAGTTTACAATAGGGAGGGAGATGGTTGAGGTCTTTCCTGTTTGAACGTAAGCAGTTGTTGTGGGGGCTACTTTGGCACCGTTAGCGGTTACACCATCCAATCGCACTTGCAGTGCTAAATTGGCAAAGCTGGAATTGTCTATCCACTTTAAATACTTTTTAGTGGTGTGGATGTAGAAGCCTCCAGGGGTTGTGTTGTAGCATACTACAAGGGGATTGGCTGCATACTTGTCGCTACCTACTGCTGTGATGGTAAAGGTGTAGCCTACATACACACCTTCGGAGGTGAGGGTGTAGGGATGTACAAAGGGAATGTAGGTTTCGTTAAAGGCTTGGGCAGTATCAGCATCTTGTGTGGTGATGTCTGCTACGTTTTGTTTTTTTCCGTCAATGGTTTCTACATTCAAGTTTTTGCTCATCCACACTTTGAGGTTGGTGACAGCTGGTGTGGGAGGAATGTAGAGTGTAACACCCTTAATGGTTGTTCCCACAAGGGCTGGGTTGTTGATGTGTATGGCTACATCGTAGGTCTCTTTTTTACCTGTTCCCCACAATGCTAAATCATCATTTCCGTTGCCATAGGCATAGTCCATGCTGGTGGTTTCGGTGGTGGTTTGTGCTGTTGCGGACGACCATAATGTTACAAAGGTGAACAACAATAGGGTGAGGGTGTGTATAATAGGTTTCATGCTGCGTTTGTTTTGCGTTCGATAAAAATAGGAGGCAGTCTGCCACTTTTCAACTTTGTTGCGTTGTGTGCCGCTACCTCCTATTATATATAATAAGAATGCATTTTAGAGAATTGCTATTCTAATAAGGATGCATTTTAAAAAATGCGCTTCGTACTCTTTTGGGTTCCGTCTGCCATACGTTGGCTTTGGATGAACACGCCATGAGTAGGATGGCTTACGCGGCGACCATAGAGGTCGGTATAGGTAGTAGCTACAACCTTTTTACCAGCCAAACCTACTTGGTGAATAGCATCGGTATCACCCGTAGCACTTACGTAAGTGATAGGAGACTTACGTATTTCGCCACCACCCTTATAAATGAGTTGAACGCCCAAGCTATCGAAGCCTGTGTAGTAGATGTTCACATTAAACATGCCAGCATAGTTCACAATGTTTTGCTGGTTGCTAAAGTTGTAAGGCATTTCGGTAGTTTCTTCGCTCAACGAAGGATATTCCTCGGGGTCGAAAGTCATAGGTTCATCATCGAGGTAGATGGTATAGAAGAGTTTTTCGGTGTCGAGCAAATTGCCCTCTTCATCAAATTCGCTGGGTGCAAACGACAAGTAGCCACAGCCATTCTCTTCAGTATAAGGACTATAGTACATATCCATTTCATCTACAGCTAAGGGAGTTACCGCCTTCTCAGTCCAAGGAGCAAAAGAAGGTTCGTCGTAGGTGTACATTTGGTTCACCCGCTTATAGCCCTGGTTCACAAAGAATGTACTGTCAGAGCTAAACACTCCACTTTCGGCATCATAGGCAAAGTCCATTTTGCTAACCATGTAAGGGTCATCGTAATAGTCGCCCGTGCCATCGCCATAGTCAAACCACACTTGCTTGTGTGCCACAGGTTCGAAGAAGGTGTAAGATTGTGTCAGAGAGTCGAGTCCCATATACTGATGTCCCTCAAAGGTGATGACATTTCCGTTTTCCGTACCCTTTGCCCAAAGCGTAGGCATGGCTTGGTTGAGTCCTGCCACGTAAACTTGGTTACCCTCCTTCACCATCTTCATTACACGACCATAGCTTTGACCAGATTCTAAGTAAGTAACTGCCACGGTTTGTGCTTTGCTACCATCCTTCGGTGCTACGGGCTGCTGGTTAAACACTTCGTAGCGCGAAACATAGTCGCCAAAACCATACCATTCGCCATCCTCGTTACACATACCCAACAACTTGCTATCTTGTGTAGTGTTAATCATGCGAATGGTATCGTTGCTCCACACAAACTTCACAGTTTGATCGGCATCAGGCACAAAGGTGGTGTAAGTAACAATAGTATCACCCAAGTCCTCTTGCATCTTGGTAGGTTTCAGTTTAAAGAGGTAACCATCTTGGTCGCCGTCTTCATATTCCTCGTGTACAAACTGCTGTGGCAACTTCACTACAATGGTGTCGCCTTGCGTGCGTTCGCCTTTTATCCATCCTTCGCTATAATAGGCACCGATAGGGTCTTTAAAATAGATGGTCTTATTATCGTCTGCCACAACAACACAGCCACGCACACCATCAAAGGGTAACTGTGCCACACCTCCCATCATGTTCACAAAGCTCTCGCCCGAACGATAAAGGTTGTTGTGTAATGTGCCTTGTGGCTGCTCGCTTATGAGCGGTGCAATAGCACTTTCGGCACGCTTTACGGGCGACTTATGTTTGCCTTGTGCTTGCTGCGGTGCAAAGGGAAGCATGGCTACGTAGCCCGACTTCTTGGCTTCTACCAAATTCTTTTTGTTGGGAGTAAAGCGCAACCCTTTCATCTGGGCGGGTTGTGCAGTTGCAACGGCACTTGCCATGAGTGCTGCTGCTAAAGCAGTGTAAAGATTTCTCATAAGCTGCGTGTTATTTTAGTTTTATTTTGTTTTATATTGAATAAGCGTTATTGTTTGTTATAACGGGGGCAAAGGTAGTGTTTTAATGAATAAACGCCAAGTATTTTGCATAATTATTTTACAGATTGTAAGTTATTGTTGCTGTGTAGTGATATTTTGATAGCGGACAAACTTATTCGTATTGCGCTTTACGTCTAAATGATAAGGGGATTTGTTGACAGTTAAGGCACTACCTTTTCATAAAGTAGGCTGCATCTCGGCAAAGCAAAACAAAAGTCACGTCTTTTGTTTTGCTTTGCACTCAATTTTAATAAAATTCTCACGTTCGGGAGCGAAAATGAATTTTCGTTCCTCTCACTTAATCGAATTTTTGCACTACCTTTGCCACGAATTAAAAAACAGTTATAAATTAAACAAAAGTAATGACAACTCTTACTACACTGATTGTGGCGATTTTTGTGTTTGGCTATTTCATGATTGCCATTGAAAGCGTCACAAAAATCAACAAGGCAGCCATTGCGCTGCTTATGTTTGTGGGATGCTGGACAATCTTTATGTTTGGCCCCGAACAATACTTGCCTGCTGCTTTATTGGGCGATAACATTCCCCTTGCAGTAAGCGACGTGATTGAAAAACACTTGGGTAGCACCTCTACCACACTCTTCTTCTTAATGGGAGCTATGACCATTGTGGAACTGGTTGACCAAAATGGAGGCTTCAACTTTGTGCGCGACATGATGCGTACAAAAAGCAAACGTGGATTGCTGTGGCGCATTGCTTGCATGACTTTTGTGCTTTCTGCCATTCTCGACAATCTGACTACCAGCATTGTGATGATTATGATTTTGCGCAAATTGGTTAGCGACCACAAAGACCGCCTTATCTATGCTTCGCTTGTTATTATTGCTGCAAACTCAGGTGGTGCCTTCTCGCCCATAGGCGACGTTACAACCATCATGTTGTGGAATAAGGGTCTCATTACGGCTGCAGGTGTTATAAAGGAAATTCTCATCCCCTCAGTTGTTTCAATGGTTATTCCAGCGCTTATCTTGCAATACCGTCTCAAAGGCGATTTGGTAATGAGCAATACCAATGCACAAACCTGTTGTGCTGATGAACTTACGGCTCACCAACGCAAGATCATCTTCTTTCTCGGTGTAGGTGGTTTGATTTTTGTGCCTATTTTCAAGAGTATTACACACTTACCTCCCTTTGTAGGCATTTTGTTGGTTCTCGGCATTTTGTGGACTGTTACCGAACTCTTTTATCGCCACTTGGGTCACGCTGAAGAAAAGGGTGCAATGCAGAAGCGTGTAACCAACATGCTTTCGCGCATTGACATGTCTACCATCCTCTTCTTCTTAGGCATCTTGATGGCTGTAGCTTGTCTCGAAACAATAGGCGTGCTTACACAGTTAGGCACTGGCTTAAACACAGCGTTCGATGGCAACCACTTCTTGGTTACAGGTATTATTGGTGTGCTTTCAAGCATTGTGGACAATGTTCCCCTTGTAGCAGGTTGCATGGGCATGTATCCTGTTGCTGAATTGGGCGACTTTGCACAAGACGGCATCTTCTGGCAACTCCTTGCTTACTGTGCTGGTGTAGGTGGCTCAATGCTCATCATTGGATCGGCTGCTGGTGTGGTAGTTATGGGTCTTGAAAAAATCAGCTTTGGTTGGTATATGAAGAACATCACTTGGATTGCCTTTGTAGGTTACATGGCTGGTATTCTCTGCTACTACTTGCAAAGAGTGGTTATTGGCATGTAAAACTTAAACAGAAAATAAATTAAAATAGCCAGGTATGAGTGTGGAACAAGTTCTTAATCTCATACCTGGCTACCTTATATCCCCCCCTAACGGGGTGAGAATGGCGCGTAACACTTCTTGATATTTCATTCAAATCTCATGCGAAAAAGTGGATTATTTGTTCAACCATTTCATAGCCCACTCAGCTAAAGGCGAGGGACAAGCTAACATTCCGCAGTTTTGCTGTAAATTGAGAAACGAGAAACGTATACGGTTTTTGGGCTGGTAACGCTCGTTATAAACAACAATACTTCTTCCACTGACACAATTTTCGGCCTTTACCTCTACAGGGATTATCTCATCCTCTCGCTGTAACAGATATTCAATCTCTGCCTTTCCTTCCGAAGACCAATAGTAAGGCATAGAACCATACGATGGCAACAGGCTTTGCAGCACTGCATTCTCTGCCATTGCACCTTTAAATTCTGTGTAATTGGCAGTCGGGTCAATGACAATTCTTCCTGGTAGTCCGGCCAATCGTCGCAACAGTCCGCAGTCACTAGCATAAATCTTGAATATGTCTGGTTCTTCGTAGGCACTTAAAGGCATTCCTGGTTTCGACACCGCATTCACACGATATATCATACCAGCATCTTCAAGCCACAACAAAGCGTCTTCATAATCACGACTTCTTGCTCCTTTCTTTATAATCTTATATATGAACTTTCTATTTTCCTTGGCAAGTTGAGACGGAAGTGAATGCCAAATAGCATGGATGCGTGGTATCTCGCGAGGTTCTGCATACTTGGCAAAGTCAAGCTCATACAAGTCTAATATGCCTTGCAATATGTCGTCCACAGCTTGCATTCCCTGATTTTCAAGCATACTTACGGCAGCTTCTGGCATTCCTCCAGACACCATATATCTGCGGTATTCAGATTTTAACTTGTCAAGTATAATAAGAGGCAATTTCTCTGGCTGTTCTATCTGTTCCACAAAATTGAATGTATGGGAATCGCTGGCTCGCAGATACTCTTTGAACGTAATCGGATACATACGCATAACCTGCACCTTTCCTACTGGAACGGTCATTCTCCTCCTTTTAACAGCCACTCCTAACAGCGAACCTGCTGCAATAATATGCCATTCGGGAGCATCTTCACAAAAATACTTTAACGAGTTGAGTGCTTCTTCACATTCTTGTATCTCATCGAATATGAGCAATGTCTTGCCTGGAACAAGAGGCACTCGGCTATAAAGGGCGAGTTCCTTTATTATGCGTGCTGGTTCCTTTGACTCGGTGAAGGCAGACAGCAACTCTTTCTGGCGGTCAAAGTCAAATTTCGCCGTATAGTCGAAGCATTCTCTTCCAAACTCTTCCATAGCCCATGTCTTGCCAATCTGACGGGCTCCTTTCAACAGGATTGGCTTATGCTTTTCAGCATCTTTCCATTCCTTGAATTTATTTATTATGTCTCTTTTAATTCTCATATTTGCACCGATAACTTCTGTTTTGTGTCAAATATGACACTTTTCCGAACTTGTCAGGTGCAAATATAAAATATATAGAGGAATACTACAACTTTCCTGAAAGTTATTTTTATTTATTTTCCAATAATAACGAATCAGCTTATTGCATTAAATACTTAGATACGGACTTATCGTAAGGATAATCAAGTAGTACCGAAAAAGCGGTATAGGAATGTTGTTGTACAATTCCTATACCGCTTATATTCAACGCTCTAAGCTGTTCGTGTGGCTTTTTGAGCGATTAGTATTCGTCCTCGTTGAAGAGGAAATCCTCTTTTGTGGGGTAGTCGGGCCAAACGTCTTCTATGGTTTCGTAGATTTCGCCTTCGTCTTCAAGTTCTTGAAGGTTTTCTACTACCTCCATCGGAGCACCTGAACGCATAGCGTAGTCAATGAGTTCGTCTTTTGTTGCGGGCCAGGGAGCATCTTCAAGCTTCGAGGCCAATTCTAATGTCCAATACATAATTATTTTGGGTTATAGATTTTACAATGTGGTTGTCGGATATGGCGTTAAAGCCATTGTGAAATAACTTTTTACGATATTTCGGCATTTTGGCGGCAAAAGTACACTTTTAATTCAATAAAGCAACATTCAATGTGCTTTTTTTTCGTTATATCCCGTCAAATAGTTGATTTTTTTTGCTAAGGCATAGAAAAAGTCAGACAAACGGTTGATGTAGGGCAGTGTTTCGGCTTGATTGATGGGCAGTGTTTCAGCATTTTGATTATGTTGCATGGCTACCCATTGTCGTTCTGTGCGTCGGCATAGTGTGCGCACAACATGGGCATGGGCTGCAAGGCGGTGCCCACCAGGAAGAACAAAGCCTTTAAAGAGTCCGTCGACTTCTGTGTTTATAGTTGTTATTTGTGTTTCGAGTGCTTCAACATCTGTTTTTTGTGGAATAGGAAACTCATGCGAGGCAATGCTTGTGCGGTCTACTGCTAAATTGAATAATAGACGCTGTGCTTGTTCCATGAGTTGAAGTTCGTGTTGAAAGGGGATGGCGAGTTCGGCAGTAATGTTGGCTGCAAGCCAACCAATATGGCTACTCAGTTCATCGAGCGTTCCATAAAATTCTATGGTTACGTGGTCTTTGTTTACCCGTGTACCATTGGCAAGAGTGGTGGTACCATCGTCGCCTTGTTTGGTGAAAAGCATTAAGTAATAAGTATTAAGTATTACATTCTAAAGAGTACTTTCTAAAGAATACATTCTAAAGAATATTACTTTCTAAAGAGTACTTTCTAAAGAGAACTTTGTTTCTAAAAATAATTTATGATGTAATGTGCTCGCTGCAACTCTGGTCGATACATGATGATGCCCCAATCGTAGAGGTTGAAGGTGATTTGAGCTTGGGGGAGGCAGATCAATTCAGTCCAATTAGTTTGTTGTGTGCCTTTCCCTACGCCTTGCACCACAAGCATGCCGCCAGGGGAAAGAGACAATAAATGTTGGCGAGCTTGGGAGAGAGTCCAATTACAATCCATCACAACCATGTGGGTTGAGGCTTTCGATGCAATATTAAAAAAATGTGTGTGGCAACTGCCTGCGCTGAGCAATGTTTGCACCAAACCATCTGTGCCAAAACCTTGTAAAAGGGCAGAGGGGGGACGCTGAAAGTTGGCTAACCTAAATAGAAATTTGGCATCCTTCCACCTCAAACCATGTTTGCAAGGTGTTTGGTCGTAGCGTAGGCGCAAGGGTTGGTAGGCATAGTAGGTGCCAGTTTCGTAGACCACACCTGTCACAAAGTTAAAGGCAAAGGGTGAGTGAATGCCGTAGCCACGGCGCTGACGAAAGCGTTTAATCCAAGTGGCACAACGTCTTAGCGGTATGATTTTGATGGACATAGGCAGTAGGATTGTGAAAAGAATTGCATAAATATGGGGCGAAGTTACACATTTTTCTTGCCATAAGCCTTGACACATAGCAGTTTGTTTGCTCATAACCCAAAAAAGTAGTAATTTTGTGCGCAAAAAAATAATACTACGGCAATTCAAAAAATTACAAGTTGAAAAGTTTGGGAGTTTATAAGCGTAAGGTGAACGACAATGTAATAGAGTCGTTTGGCAAAAAAACTTGTAACTTTTAAATTCATAAAACAGATTTTTTGGGGACATTGCCTTATAACAGATCAACTACAATCAATGAAGAGATTTTTTTCACTGACAATGATGCTCCTTATCATGGCTGTGATGGCTGTGCAGGCGCAGGTGAATTTCAGCGTGAAGTATAAGCGCGTGAATGCTACCACCATCGACATCGTCTTTACCGGTACAGCTCAACCCGGTTGGCACATTTACTCTACCAATATTGGCGAAGGCGGTCCTACCCGTGCGCAATTTGGTGTAGACAAAATTAAAGGTGCCAAACTTAAGGGTGCGCTTAAGGCAGGTCCGGGTGCTAAGACTATGCAGGATCCTATTTTTGAGATGCCTGTAACTTTCTTTGAGGGACATGCCACATTTACGCAACGCGTGGAGTTGCTCGACAAAGACTATGAGTTGAAAGGTTATCTTAAATATGGTGCTTGCAACGATGAAAATTGTTTGCCGCCTACAAGTGTAAATGCTTCGGTTAAGGGTACGGATGGTCCTGCACCTACAGCTGAGACTAAGGCTGAGGAAGCAAAGGCTGCACAAGAGGCTGCTATGCCTCAAACTACTGCCGACACTATGGCAAACGTGAATGCTGCAACAGCAGATTCGGCAGCCTTAGTTCCAGCACAAGCACTCGACAGCACAGCAGTCAAGGCTTTGTGGACTCCCGTTGTGAAGGAACTGAAGAGTTTTGGCGAAGATGCAAACGATATGAGTGGTAAGGCTTGGTATTACATCTTCTTCTTAGGCTTTATTGGTGGTCTTATTGCACTCTGCACGCCTTGCGTTTGGCCCATTATTCCTATGACAGTAAGCTTCTTCTTGAAGCGTTCGGGCGACCGCAAAAAGGGCATTCGTGATGCCGTGACTTATGGCATTAGCATTGTTGTGATTTATGTAGGTTTAGGCTTGATTATTACAACCATCTTTGGTGCCAATGCGCTGAATGACCTTTCAACCAATGCGGTGTTTAACATCCTCTTCTTCTTGATGTTGGTGGTGTTTGCTGCAAGTTTCTTTGGAGGTTTCGAAATTACATTGCCCAGCAAATGGGGAGATGCTGTGGATAGCAAGGCTGAGAAAACAACAGGTTTGCTTAGCATCTTCTTAATGGCTTTCACGCTTTCATTGGTTAGCTTCTCGTGTACAGGTCCTATCATTGGTTTCTTGTTGGTAGAAATCAGCACCACAGGTGGCTCGGCACTTGCACCTACCATTGGTATGTTGGGTTTTGCGCTTGCATTGGCATTGCCTTTCACCCTTTTTGCCCTCTTCCCCACGTGGCTTAAAAGTGCACCTAAAAGTGGTGGTTGGCTCAACAATGTGAAGGTGGTGCTCGGTTTCTTGGAGTTGGCATTTGCCTTGAAGTTCCTTTCGGTAGCAGACTTGGCTTATGGTTGGCATATTCTTGACCGCGAAACATTCCTTGCTCTTTGGATAGTTATCTTTGCTTTGCTCGGCATTTATTTGCTCGGTGCTATCAAGTTTCCGCACGACGATGAGGATGAACAACACACATCAGTGCCACGCTTCTTCTTGGCTTTGATTTCGTTGGCTTTTGCTGTTTATATGGTTCCTGGTTTGTGGGGAGCTCCTGTTAAAGCGGTAAGTGCTTTTGCACCCCCTATGTCTACACAAGATTTTAACCTTGATCCTGTTAAAATTGAGGCTAAGTTTACAGACTATGAGGCTGGTATGGCTTATGCTCGTCAGACGGGTAAGCCCGTTATGGTAGACTTTACAGGTCATGGTTGTGTAAACTGCCGTAAGATGGAACTTGCTGTTTGGCATGATGCTAAGGTGCGCGACTTGCTCACTAAGGATTATGTGCTTATTTCACTCTATGTAGACGAAAAGGCTCCATTACCAGAACCTATTGAGGTTACTGAAAACGGACAAACAACCACCTTGCGTACTGTAGGTGATAAGTGGAGTTATTTGCAGCGTTCTAAGTTTGGTGCCAATGCGCAGCCTTTCTATGTGTTGCTCGATAATAATGGTCAACCTCTTAACTCTTCCTATTCGTATGATGAGGATATTGATAAGTTTGTAAACTTCTTAAAGAAGGGCTTGGATAATTACAAGCAAAATTAAATTGCATATGGGTGGTTCTAATAATTCTGATAAGTTGATTTGTGCCCTATCGTGTGTGTAT
>UQPD01000016.1 GCA_900542795.1 uncultured Prevotella sp.
CTTGAAGAATGTAAGGTCTTTATAGAAGTCGTCTAAATTCTTCCAGAAGTATGTCATTTGGTGCAAATCTGCTTAGTATTTCGTACCAAGTTGTTTTTTTACTGTTACTTAATATATATTACTTTGTCGTCCAGCAATAGGCTGGACGACGATTTATATCAATATACTTTGGCGTCCAACCTTGGCTACCTAACGGGATAAGACCGGCGCGTAAGATGTTGAGGGGAAAATAGATGTATATATATATTATAGGAACGCGCGCGAGGAATAGTGATTTCGCGCACGGATGTATGCCATGTAGAATAATCTACTTTGCAAGAAATGGAATGATATTTACTTGTAAAATGTAAATTATATTTTACAAAATAACAAACAAATAAATAAATAATCATAAAAGGTATCATAATTAGTAAAAATGGGTAGGTGACTGTTTGTTATATAAAATAAAAGCTGTAATTTTGCATCTCGAAAGTAGGAAACATAAGAAAACTGCTTTGTTTTGAGGGAGTAGTTGCTCCCAGGTTAGTAATAACCCTCCGACCCGGATATACAATGGTGAATTTGGGCGACGGAACATAAAACAATTTTCATATTATTTTCATAAGACTGAAATGCCAGGATTATTAGGAAAAAAAATCGGAATGACATCCGTATTCAGTGCCGAGGGTCAGAATGTACCATGCACTGTTATCGAAGTTGGTCCTTGCGTGGTAACGCAGATTAAGACCGTCGAGAAAGATGGCTATGCAGCCGTACAGGTTGGTTTCCAGGATGCTAAGGAGAAAAATACTTCTGCTCCTCTCATGGGCCACTTTAAGAAGGCTGGTGTTACCCCCAAACGTCATTTGGCCGAGTTCAAGGGCTTCGATCAAGAGTTGAACCTGGGTGACACGCTTACCGTGGAACTTTTCAATGACGCTAGGTATGTAGACGTTGTTGGTACTTCTAAAGGTAAGGGCTTCCAAGGCGTTGTGAAGCGTCATGGTTTCGGTGGTGTAGGTCAGAGCACTCACGGTCAGGACGACCGTTTGCGTAAGCCGGGTTCTATCGGCGCTTGTTCTTACCCCGCTAAAGTGTTCAAGGGTATGCGCATGGGTGGCCAAATGGGTGGCGACCGCGTAACTACGCAAAACTTGAAAGTGTTAAAGGTAATCCCCGAACACAACCTGCTCCTTATTAAGGGTTCTGTTCCCGGTTGCAAAGGTTCAATCGTAATTATCGAGAAGTAAGCAATGGAAGTTAGTGTATTCAATATCAAAGGTGAAGATACCGGCCGCAAGGTAACACTGAACGACAGTGTATTTGGCATTGAGCCGAACGACCACGCTATCTACCTCGATGTGAAGCAGTATCTCGCTGCTCAGCGTCAGGGTACAGCTAAGTCGAAGGAAAGAAGTGAGATGAGCGGTTCAACCCGTAAACTCGGCCGTCAGAAAGGCGGTGGCGGTGCTCGTCGTGGTGACATCAACTCACCCGTATTGGTAGGTGGTGCTCGCGTATTCGGTCCCAAGCCCCGTAACTATGACTTCAAGCTTAACAAGAAGATGAAGGCTCTCGCACGTCGCAGCGCTCTTAGCTACAAAGCTCAAGAAAATGCTCTCGTTGTAGTAGAAGACTTCAACCTTGAAGCTCCGAAGACTAAGGCTTTCGTAGAAATCGTTAATAACCTTAAGGTTTCTGACAAGAAGGTGCTCGTAGTTCTTCCCGAAGCAAATAAAAACGTATATTTGTCAGCTCGCAATCTTCAGGGTGCTAAGGTGGCTATCGCCTCAGACATCAACACTTATGGCGTGCTCAACGCAGCTGCTATGGTTGTAACTGAAAGCGCTCTCGCAAAAATCGAGTCTGTCTTAACCAAGTAAATATAGCAACAGAAAATGGCATACATTATCAAACCTCTCGTATCTGAGAAGGCCAACGCCCTCACTGAGAAGCTGAACCAATTTAGCTTCGTAGTGCGTCCTGAAGCTAATAAACTTCAGATTAAGGCAGAAATTGAAGCATTGTACAATGTAAACGTAGTAAGCGTTAACACTGTTAAGTACGCTGGCAAGACTAAGTCACGCTACACTAAGGCCGGACTCGTTCGCGGTCGTAGCAATGCTTTCAAAAAGGCAATCGTAACCCTCAAAGAGGGCGAATCAATCGATTTCTACAGCAATATCTAAATAAATAATGGCAGTACGTAAATTTAAGCCCACTACACCGGGGCAGAGACACAAAATTATTGGTACGTTCGAAGAAATTACTGCATCCGTACCAGAAAAATCTCTCGTTTACGGTAAGCGCGTCTCAGGCGGTCGCAACAACACTGGTAAGATGACCATGCGTTATCTCGGTGGTGGCCACAAGAGAAAGTTCCGCTTCATCGACTTTAAGCGTGAGAAAGACGGTGTACCCGCAGTTGTGAAGACTATCGAGTATGATCCTAACCGTTCAGCTCGTATCGCATTGCTCTTCTATGCTGATGGTGAAAAACGTTATATCATTGCTCCTAATGGATTGAAGGTTGGCGATCAGATTATGTCTGGTGCCGAGGCTGCTCCTGAAGTAGGTAACGCTCTTCCCTTGCAGAACATCCCCGTAGGTACCGTAATCCACAACATCGAGCTCCGTCCTGGTCAGGGTGCTTTGCTCGTTCGTTCAGCTGGTAACTTCGCTCAGCTTACTTCACGTGAAGGTAAGTATTGCGTTATTAAGTTGCCTTCAGGTGAAACTCGCCAAATCCTCAGTGCTTGCAAGGCTACTATCGGTAGCGTAGGTAACTCAGATCATGCTCTCGAATCATCAGGTAAGGCAGGTCGCTCACGCTGGTTGGGACGTCGTCCTCACAACCGTGGTGTTGTAATGAACCCTGTTGATCACCCGATGGGTGGTGGTGAAGGCCGTCAGAGTGGTGGTCACCCACGTTCACGTACTGGTTTGTATGCTAAGGGCTTGAAGACAAGAGCTCCTAAGAAGCAGTCGAACAAGTACATTATCGAAAGACGTAAAAAGTAACAAGCACTAAAACAAAGAAGAATTTATGAGTCGTTCTCTTAAAAAAGGCCCGTACATCGCAGTCTCTCTCGAAAAGAAAGTTCTTGCCATGAACGAAAGCGGTAAGAAAAACGTGGTGAAGACATGGGCCAGAGCTTCAATGATATCGCCTGACTTCGTTGGTCATACCATTGCAGTTCACAACGGAAACAAATTCATCCCTGTTTATGTTACTGAAAACATGGTTGGCCACAAGCTCGGTGAGTTCGCACCCACCCGCAAGTTCGGCGGTCATGCTGGTAACAAGAAAAAGTAAGCAGGACTTTTCAATCCAGAAACAAAAAAGAATAAATTAAATAATGGGAGCAAGAAAAAGATTAGCGGCTGAAAAAAGAAAAGAAGCCCTGAAGACCCAATATTTTGCAAAATTGCAAAATGTTCCCTCTTCACCCCGCAAAATGCGCTACGTTGTAGACATGGTGCGCGGTATGGAGGTGAATCGCGCCCTCGGCACCCTCAAGTTCTCTAAGAAGGCTGCTTCTGAAGTACTCGAAAAGCTGTTGCGTTCGGCAATCGCTAACTGGGAACAGAAGAACGATCGCAAGGCTGAAGATGGCGAATTGTTTATAACCAAGATTTTTGTTGACGAAGGTGTTACGCTCAAGCGTATGCGTCCAGCTCCACAGGGTAGAGGTTATAGAATTCGTAAACGTTCAAACCACGTAACTTTGTTCGTGGGTACTAAAAATAATGATTAATCGATATGGGACAGAAAGTAAATCCGATAAGTAACCGACTTGGTATTATTCGCGGTTGGGATTCTAACTGGTTCGGTGGCAACAACTTCGGTGACAATATCCTCGAAGACAGCAAAATCCGTAAGTATCTCGACGCTCGCTTGGCTAACGCTAGCGTATCTCGTATCGTTATCGAACGTACTCCGAAGATCATCACTATCACTGTTTGCACTTCACGCCCCGGTATCATCATCGGTAAGGGTGGTGCAGAGGTTGATAAACTCAAGGAAGAACTGAAGAAGATCACCGATAAGGACGTTCAAATCAATATCTTCGAAGTGAAGAAGCCCGACCTCGATGCTAATATCGTTGGTAAGAGCATCGCTCGCCAGGTTGAAGGCAAAATCGCTTACCGTCGCGCTATCAAGATGGCTATCGCTAACGCTATGCGCATGGGTGCCGAAGGTATCAAGGTGCAAATCTGCGGACGTCTGAACGGTGCCGAAATGGCACGCAAGGAGATGTTTAAGGAAGGACGTACTCCTCTCCACACTCTCCGCGCAGACATCGACTACTGCCAGTGTGAGGCTCTCACTAAGGTAGGTTTGCTCGGTATCAAGGTTTGGATTTGCCGTGGCGAAGTTTATGGAAAGCGTGACCTCGCTCCTAACTTCACTCAGGAAAAGGAAACTCGTGGCAATGGTAACTTTAACGGTGGCCGCAAGTTCCGCAACAAGAGAAACAACAACCGCTAATCAGATTTTTCAGTTAGAGTATTATGTTACAACCGAAAAGAACAAAATACAGAAGACCGCAAAAAGGCCGTTGCAAAGGTAACGCACAGCGTGGCAACCAGCTCGCTTTTGGTAGCTTCGGCATCAAGAGCCTCGATACGCACTGGCTCACCGGTCGTCAAATCGAAGCAGCCCGTGTGGCCATGACACGTTACATGCAGCGTGAAGGTCAGAGCTGGATTCGTATTTTCCCCGATAAACCCATCACTAAGAAGCCTGCCGATGTACGTATGGGTAAGGGTAAAGGTGATCCCGTGGGTTACGTATTCCCCATCACTCCGGGCCGTATCATCTTCGAAATCGAAGGTGTACCTTTCGAAGTAGCCAAGGAAGCTCTCCGTTTGGCTGCTCAGAAACTCCCCGTTACTACTAAATTCGTTGTTAGACACGACTACGACAAAAACGCCTAATCATGAAGATTTCAGAAATTCGTCAAATCCCCGCAGCCGAGCTTTCACAGCGTATTGCTGACGAGGTTGCTAATTACAATCAGTTGGTGCTCAACCACAGCATCTCTCCTCTGGAAAATCCTTCACAGATCAAGGCTGCGCGTCGCACCATCGCACAGATGAAGACAGTGTTGAGAGAAATCGAACTTAACAAGTAATAATGGTCCAGATGGAAGCTAGAAACTTAAGAAAAACAAGACAGGGTGTCGTTATTAGCAACAAAATGGACAAAACCATTGTTGTAGCTGCTAAGTTCAAAGAGAAGCACCCCATTTACGGTAAATTTATCTCAAAGACGAAAAAGTATCACGCTCACGACGAGAAAAACGACTGCAATGTCGGCGATACCGTGCTCATCATGGAAACTCGCCCCTTGAGCAAGACTAAGCGTTGGAGAGTTGTAGAAATTGTTGAAAGAGCTAAATAATTATGATACAAGCAGAATCAAGATTGACAGTTGCCGACAACAGCGGCGCACGCGAGGCTCTCTGCATCCGCGTTCTCGGTGGTACAAAGCGTCGTTACGCTTCAGTCGGTGATGTGATTGTCGTTTCTGTAAAGAACGTAATCCCGTCAAGCGATATTAAGAAAGGTACTGTATCAAAGGCTTTGATCGTTCGTACCAAAAAAGAAATCCGTCGTGCTGACGGTTCTTACATCCGTTTTGATGACAATGCTTGCGTATTGCTCAACAATGCCGGTGAACTGAGAGGTAGCCGTATCTTCGGCCCCGTGGCTCGTGAACTCCGCGCTGTCAACATGAAGGTCGTGTCTTTGGCACCTGAAGTACTTTAATCAAGATTTCAAAGAAAGTAATGAGTAAGTTACATATCAAAAAAGGCGACACCGTCTATGTAAACGCCGGTGAAGACAAGGGCAAGACTGGTAAGGTCACTAAAGTCCTCGTTGAAAAGCAGCGTGCCATCGTTGAAGGCGTCAACATGGTCTCAAAGAGCCAGAAGCCTAGCGCTAAGAACCCTCAGGGTGGCATCGTTAAGATGGAGGCTCCTATTCACATTTCTAACCTGAACGTAGTTGACCCCAAAACTGGTAAGCCCACTCGTATCGGTCGTCGTAAGAACGATGAAGGCAAGTTGGTACGTTTCGCTAAAAAATCAGGAGAGGAGATTAAGTAATGAGTAATACAGCACAACTTAAGAAAGAATATGCAGAGCGTATTGCCCCGGCTCTGATGAAGCAATTCAACTATTCTTCATCAATGCAAATCCCCGCACTGAAGAAGATCGTTATCAATCAGGGTCTTGGTATCGCTACCGCTGATAAGAAAATCATTGATGTAGCTATCAACGAACTTACTGCTATCACCGGTCAGAAGGCTGTTGCAACTGTTTCTAAAAAGGACGTTGCTAACTTCAAGCTCCGTAAAAAGATGCCTATCGGTGTTATGGTTACTCTTCGTCGCGAGCACATGTATGAGTTCCTCGAGAAACTCGTTCGCGTGGCTTTGCCCCGTATCCGTGACTTCAAGGGTATCGAAAGCAAGTTCGATGGTCGTGGTAACTACACACTCGGTATTCAGGAACAGATTATCTTCCCTGAAATCAATATCGACACTATCGATCGTATCCTCGGTATGAACATCACTTTCGTGACTACTGCTCCTACCGACGAAGAGGGTTACGCTCTCCTCAAGGAATTCGGTCTTCCTTTCAAAAACGCTAAAAACTAATTCGAAACTATGGCAAAAGAGTCAATGAAGGCACGCGAAGTGAAGCGTGCTAAGCTCGTCGCTAAGTACGCCGCCAAGCGTGCAGCGCTCAAGGAAATTGTCAATAAGTCGAATGATCCTGTGGAGGCTTACGAGGCTGCTCGTAAGCTCCAGCAGATCCCTCGCAATGCCAATCCTATCCGTCTGCACAATCGTTGCAAGATTACGGGTCGTCCCAAGGGTTACATTCGCCTCTTCGGTCTCTCGCGTATTCAGTTCCGCGAAATGGCTTCTAACGGTTTGATTCCCGGCGTAAAGAAGGCCAGCTGGTAAAGAACAAATTCCAATTTATTATTTAATATTGTCGGGGTTGTCCCGATTAATTAAACAATTCACAAAAATGACAGATCCTATAGCAGATTATCTTACGCGTTTGCGTAATGCTATCCAGGCAAAGCACCGTGTGGTTGAAGTGCCTGCGTCAAACTTGAAGAAGGATATCACTAAGATCCTCTTCGATCAGGGCTATATCCTCAACTATAAGTTCGAGGAAGATGGTGCTCAGGGCACTATCAAAATCGCTCTTAAGTATAATCCTCAGACTAAGGTGAACGCTATCAAGAAGTTGATCCGTGTTTCTAAGCCTGGTATGCGTAAGTATACTGGCTACCGCGAAATGCCCCGTGTTATCAATGGTCTTGGTGTTGCTATCATCTCTACTTCTAAGGGTGTAATGACAAACAAGGCAGCTGCTGATCTTAAGATTGGTGGTGAAGTTCTTTGCTACGTATATTAATTTAGGAGGAACAAAATGTCTAGAATAGGTAAATTGCCGATTAACATCCCTGCAGGTGTAACAGTTACCCTGAAGGATAATGTAGTGTCTGTAAAAGGACCGAAGGGTGAGCTCAGCCAGGCTGTTGATCCTTCCATCATCGTCACAATCGAGAATAACGAAATCACTTTCGCTATCGACGAAGCTAACGACACTGTTGAACAAAAGCAGAAGCAAGCTTTCCACGGCTTGTATCGTTCACTTGTAAACAACATGGTTGTTGGTGTTTCTGAAGGTTACTCTAAGGAAATGGAACTCGTTGGTGTTGGTTACCGTGTTTCAAACCAAGGCAACCTCATTGAGTTCAACTTGGGCTATACTCACGCCATCTTCCTTCAGGTTCCTGCCGAAGTTAAGGTTGAGACGAAGTCTGAACGAAACAAAAACCCGTATATCAAGCTCGAGTCTTGCGATAAGCAGTTGCTCGGCCTCGTATGCGCGAAAATCCGTTCTTTCCGCAAACCTGAACCTTACAAGGGTAAGGGTATTCTCTATGTGGGCGAGCAGATTCGTCGTAAGTCTGGTAAGTCCGCTGGTGCTAAGTAATTTAAATCTGTAAGATTATGACTACGAAAAAAGAACAAAGACGCGTAAAAATTAAATATCGGGTTCGTAATAAGATCTCTGGAACTGCTGCTCGTCCCCGTTTGACTGTATTCCGCAGCAACAAGCAGATCTACGTACAAATTATCAACGACGAGACAGCTTCTACACTCGTTTCAGCTTCTTCATTGGGTATGGAAACTATGCCTAAGAAGGAACAAGCTGCTAAGGTAGGCGAAGCTGTTGCAGCAAAGGCAATTGCTGCAGGTATCACTGAGGTCGTTTTCGATCGTAATGGTTACCTCTACCATGGTCGTGTTAAAGAAGTTGCAGAAGGTGCCCGCAAAGGCGGACTTAAATTCTAAATAAGATTATGGCAAACAGAGTAAACGTAAATACAGAAGAGTTAAAGGATAGACTGGTTGCTATCAATCGTGTTGTCAAGGTTACCAAGGGTGGTCGTACTTTCACTTTCGCTGCTATCGTAGTAGTTGGTGATGGTAAGGGCGTTATTGGTTACGGTCTTGGTAAGGCTGGCGAAGTTACAGCCGCTATTGCTAAGGGCGTTGAGGCAGCTAAGAAGAATTTGGTTAAGGTTCCCGTTCTCAAGGGTACTGTACCCCACGAGCAAGCTGCTCGCTTTGGTGGAGCTGAGGTTCTTATCCTCCCCGCCGCTGAAGGTACAGGAGTTGTAGCCGGTGGTGCTATGCGTGCCGTGCTCGAGAGTGTTGGTGTAAAGAACGTACTTGCTAAGTCAAAGGGTTCTTCTAATCCTCACAACCTCGTTAAGGCTACTATCTTGGCTTTGAGTGAAATGCGTGATGCACGTACGGTCGCTCAGCACCGTGGTGTTTCTATGGAAAAAGTATTCAGAGGATAAAGAATTATGGCAACGATTAAGATACAACAGACGAAGAGCCGTATCGGTGCTCCCAAGGACCAGAAACGCACACTCGATGCACTGGGTCTTACTAAGATGAACCACATCGTTGAAAAGGAAGATACTCCTGTTCTCCGCGGTATGATTCGCAAGGTACACCACTTAGTAACGGTCGTAGAATAATTTTCAAATAAAGAAGCTTTATGAAATTACATACATTAAA
This sequence comes from uncultured Prevotella sp., assembly GCA_900542795.1. GTDB lineage: Bacteria > Bacteroidota > Bacteroidia > Bacteroidales > Bacteroidaceae > Alloprevotella. The sequence continues at coordinate 9,110 of UQPD01000016.1, forward strand.
ACCTGCTAATGGTGCTACTCATTCGTGCAAGCGTATTGGCCGTGGTCCTGGTTCGGGCATGGGCGGTACTTCTACTCGTGGTCACAAGGGTGCCAAGCAGCGTTCTGGTTATAGCAAGAAGATTGGTTTCGAAGGTGGTCAGATGCCTTTGCAGCGTCGTCTTCCCAAGTTCGGTTTCAAGAATATCAACCGTGTAGAATATAAGGCTATCAACTTGTCAACTCTTCAGGCTCTTGCCGAGGCTAAGAACCTTGAAAAGATTGGCGTTGCAGAGCTTCATGCTGCTGGTTTTATTTCTTCTAACCAGTTGGTGAAGATTCTTGGTAATGGTGAACTCAAGTCTAAGTTGACTGTTGAGGCTCACGCATTCTCCAAGTCTGCCGAAGCTGCTATTGCAGCAGTTGGTGGAACAGCTACAAAAATCTAATCAAACCTACTTCGATGAAAAAAATAATCGAGACCATCAAGAACATTTGGAGAATTGAGGATTTGCGTACGCGTCTCCTCATTACTATTCTCTTTGTTGCTATTTACCGCTTCGGCTCGTTCATCGTGCTACCGGGTATTGACCCTGCACGTTTGGAAGCTCTCCAGAATCAAACGAGCGAAGGTTTGATGTCTTTGTTGAATATGTTCTCGGGTGGTGCTTTCTCTAACGCTTCAGTTTTTGCGTTGGGTATCATGCCCTACATTTCTGCATCGATTGTCATCCAGCTTCTTGCCATCGCGGTGCCTTACTTCCAAAAGATGCAGCGTGAAGGTGAGAGTGGTCGTAGAAAAATCAATCAGTATACGCGTTGGTTGACAATAGCAATTCTGCTTTTCCAAGCACCGACCTATCTGATTAACTTGAAAGCGCAAACCGCTGGTTCGGGTGCTTTCTTGGTAGGAGACGGAAGTTGGTTCATGATCTCGTCTACGATTATCCTTGCGGCAGGTAGTATGTTTATCCTGTGGCTGGGCGAAAGAATCACTGACAAGGGTGTCGGCAATGGTGTGTCACTAATCATTATGATTGGTATTATTGCTCGCATGCCGAGTGCCTTTGTTGCTGAGTTTGTTACAGCATTCAGTGGTGCTGAAGGGGGTGGCTTAATTAAGTTCCTCTTCGAGATTATCGCATTGCTTTTTGTTATGGCGTTGGCTATTATGCTTGTAAAGGCTACTCGCAAGGTGCCTGTACAGTATGCACAACGTATTGAGGGCAAACGTGCTGTTGGCGGTGCTCGCCAATACATTCCGTTGAAGCTCTTTGCAGCCAATGTGATGCCTATCATCTTCGCTCAGGCTATCATGTTCATTCCCTTGACTCTTGCACAAACTGTTTCAAGAAACGGAGGCAGTTGGGCATTGAATCAGTTCTTGGATCACACGAGCGTTCTTTACAACGTAGTGTTCGTCATTTTGATTGTAGCGTTTACGTACTTCTACACAGCTATCACTTTGAACCCTGTTCAGATGGCTGAGGACATGAAGCGTAACAATGGTTTCATTCCTGGCGTTAAGCCTGGTAAACCCACTGCAGATTATTTGGACGAAGTGATGTCACGCATCACTTTCCCCGGTTCTCTCTTCATCGCATTGATTGCCATCATGCCTGCTTTTGCTGGTATCTTTGGTGTTAAGCAAGAGTTTGCCCAGTTCTTCGGTGGTACTTCATTACTCATCCTTGTGGGTGTAGTTTTGGACACGCTGCAGCAAATTGAAAGTCACCTTTTGGTGCGTCACTATGATGGACTGCTCAACTCAGGACATGTCCGCACACGTTCAACGAAGGTAGCTGCCTATTAATAATTTAGTCTGAATGATTTATCTGAAGACCGACGATGAGATAGAGCTGTTGCGCAAAGCCAACTTGTTGGTTAGCGCAACGCTCACTGAAATAGCAAAAGTTGTTGAGCCGGGTGTCACAACCCGCCAGTTGGACACCTTGGCTGAACAATTTATTAGGGATCATGGTGCTGAACCTACGTTTAAGGGTTTCCCTAATCCGTATGGTGGTCCTTTCCCTGCTTCCATTTGCACTTCTGTTAATAATGTGGTTGTGCATGGTATTCCTAATGACGAACCGTTACGTGATGGTGATATTGTTTCTGTTGATTGCGGTACGTTCATTGATGGTTTTTGTGGTGACTCTTGCTACACTTTTTGTGTAGGTGAGGTCAAGCCTGAGGTAAAAGAGTTACTTCGTGTAACGAAGGAATCACTCTACAAGGGCATAGAGCAAGCTATCGCAGGACACCGTTTGGGAGACATTGGCTATGCAGTACAACACCATTGCGAAGAGCATGGTTATGGCGTAGTACGTGAGTTTGTAGGTCATGGCATTGGTCATGAAATGCATGAAGATCCTCAAGTACCCAACTATGGTAAGCAAGGCACAGGCAAACAGTTGAAAAACGGTTTGTGTATTGCCATTGAACCCATGATAACAATGGGAAGCCATGAGTTAGCGATGCTCGAAGACCGTTGGGGCGTTGTCACACGCGACGGCAAACCGGCAGCTCATTTTGAGCATACGATAGCCATTCACCATGGCAAGGCCGATATCATGTCGTCGTTTGCAGAAATTGAAGAAGTAGAAAGACAAAAACATTAGTATGGCAAAGGAAGCTGCTATCGAACAAGACGGGACAATCGTTGAAGCATTGAGCAATGCTATGTTCCGTGTAGAATTAGAGAACGGACACGAAATTACCGCTCACATCTCAGGAAAGATGCGTATGCATTACATCAAGATTCTTCCTGGTGATAAGGTGAAAGTAGAAATGAGTCCGTACGATCTTTCGAAAGGAAGAATTGTGTTCAGATACAAATAAACAAAACATAATGAAAACAAGAGCATCATTAAAGAAACGGTCTGCAGATTGCAAGATTGTACGTCGCAAAGGCCGTCTGTTTGTGATTAACAAAAAGAACCCTAAGTTCAAAATGCGTCAGGGTTAACCAAGTTCCGCAATAAACAAAATAAAATATGGCAATAAGAATTGTTGGTGTAGACCTCCCTCAAAACAAGCGTGGTGAGATCGCCCTGACCTACATCTACGGTATAGGTCGTAGTAGCTCGGCTAAAATCTTGGACGAAGCCGGCATTGACAGAGATATCAAAGTGAAGGATTGGACTGACGACCAGGCCGCTAAGATCCGTGAGATCATTGGTGCTGGTTACAAGGTAGAAGGTGACCTTCGCTCTGAAATCCAGCTGAACATCAAGCGTCTTATGGACATCGGTTGCTACCGTGGTGTTCGCCATCGTAACGGTCTTCCCGTTCGTGGTCAAAGCACAAAGAACAATGCTCGTACTCGCAAGGGTCGCAAGAAGACCGTTGCAAACAAGAAGAAAGCTACTAAATAATAAATAGATATGGCAAAGAAAACAGTTGCAGCAAAGAAGAGAAACGTGAAGGTTGACGCTATGGGTCAGCTCCACGTACACAGCTCTTTCAACAATATCATTGTGTCTCTTGCAAATAGCGAGGGTCAGATTATTTCTTGGTCTTCTGCCGGTAAAATGGGCTTCCGTGGTTCTAAGAAGAACACTCCTTACGCAGCCCAGATGGCCGCTCAGGATTGCGCCAAAGTAGCTTACGACCTTGGTCTTCGCAAGGTGAAGGCATACGTTAAGGGTCCTGGTAATGGTCGTGAATCAGCTATCCGTGCTATCCACGGTGCTGGTATCGCTGTTACAGAGATTATCGACGTTACTCCGCTTCCCCACAACGGTTGCCGTCCTCCTAAGCGTAGAAGAGTATAATAAACGTAAGTTTAACGTAAAAGAAATAAGATAAACAATGGCAAGATATATTGGCCCTAAGTCTCGTATCGCCCGTAAGTTTGGTGAGGCTATCTTCGGTGCTGACAAAGTGTTGGCAAAGCGCAATTATCCTCCTGGACAGCATGGCAACAACCGTCGTCGCAAGACTTCTGAATATGGTGTCATGCTCGCTGAAAAGCAGAAGGCAAAATACACTTACGGTGTGCTCGAAAAGCAGTTCCGCAATCTTTTTGAAAAGGCTGCTTCTGCATCAGGCATTACCGGTGAAATCCTCCTCCAGAGCCTCGAGTGCCGTCTCGACAATGTAGTATACCGTTTGGGTATTGCTCCTACTCGTGCAGCAGCTCGTCAGCTCGTCAATCACAAGCACATCACGGTTGATGGCCGCGTAGTTAACATCGCTTCTTATAGCGTTAAGCCTGGTCAGATCGTAGCTGTTCGCGAAAAGTCTAAGTCTCTCGAAGTTATCGCCGATGCATTGGCAGGCTTCAACCACAGCAAGTATCCTTGGATCGAATGGGATGAGACTACAAAGAGCGGCAAGCTCCTTCACAAGCCCGAACGTGCTGACATCCCTGAGAACATCAAGGAGCAGTTGATCGTCGAGTTGTACTCTAAAAACTAATCAATAATTCCCTTACATTCATGGCGATATTAGCATTTCAAAAACCTGACAAAGTAATAATGTTGGAAAGCGACTCTAAGTTCGGTAAGTTTGAATTCCGTCCTTTGGAGCCTGGTTTCGGCACTACTGTCGGAAATGCATTACGTCGTATCCTTCTCTCCTCACTTGAGGGTTATGCTATCAACACCATCAAAATTGAAGGTGTTGAGCATGAATTTGCCACAGTGCCTGGTGTGAAGGAAGACGTTACCAACATTATACTCAACTTGAAGCAAGTTCGCTTCAAGCAGATTGTAGATGAATACGAAACCGAGAAGGCTACTATCACCATCTCTAACTCTACTGAGTTTAAAGCTGGCGATATCAGTAAATTTCTCAATGGATTTGAAGTGTTAAATCCTGAATTAGTGATTTGTCACTTAGATTCGAAAGCCACGATGCAGATAACAATCTCAATCAATAAGGGTAGAGGTTACGTTCCCGCTGATGAGAATCGTGAATCTTGCCAAGAGATTAACGAGATTGCTATCGACTCAATTTACACTCCTATCCGTAATGTTAAGTATGCAGTTGAGCCCTACCGTGTAGAGCAGAAAACTGACTACGACAAGCTCGTGCTTGAAATCACTACGGACGGTTCCATTCACCCGAAGGAAGCTCTTAAGGAAGCTGCTAAGATTTTGATCTATCACTTCATGCTCTTCTCTGATGAAAAGATCACGATGGAAGACAAACCTAATGCAGATAACGAAGAGTTTGATGAAGAAGTTCTCCACATGCGTCAGTTGCTCAAGACTAAGTTGACTGATATGAACCTTTCGGTTCGTGCACTCAACTGTCTTAAGGCTGCCGACGTTGATACGCTTGGTGAACTTGTTCAGTACAACAAGAATGACCTCTTGAAGTTCCGCAACTTCGGTAAGAAATCGCTCACTGAGCTTGATGATTTGCTCGAGAGTCTGAATCTGTCGTTTGGAACTGACATTTCTAAGTATAAATTAGATAAAGATTAAAAAACGTCTGAAATGAGACACAATAAAAAATTCAACCATCTGAGCCGTACTGCTTCTCACAGAAGCGCCATGCTCTCAAACATGGCTTGCTCTTTGATCAAGCACAAAAGAATCACTACGACTCTGGCCAAGGCTAAGGCGCTGAAGAAGTACGTAGAGCCCCTGATCACTAAGAGCAAGGACGATACAATGAACTCACGTCGTGTAGTGTTCAGCTATCTTCAGGACAAAGTTGCTGTAACCGAGCTCTTCCGTGAAATCCGTAGCAAGGTTCTTGACCGTCCCGGTGGCTACACTCGTATCATCAAGACTGGTTTCCGTGCCAGCGATGCTTCTGAGATGTGCTTCATCGAACTCGTTGACTTCGATGAGAACATGGCCAAGACTAAGAAGAAAGCAACTCGTACTCGTCGTAGCAAGAAGGCCGCTGCAACCGCAGAAGCTGAAGCTCCTGCAACTGAAGCCCCTGCAGAAGAGGCTAAGGCCGAGTAATATTGCGAAACTTGTCTATAAGGTGTGTCCAAGCACCTTTGGCTCTTACTCTATAACAAACGCAACTTCCAGCAATGGAGGTTGCGTTTTTTTGATGCATACTTATAGTCTTATTTTTTATGTGTAATAGTTAAATATTACACAAACACGTTTTTTATTCTTCATATAGTTGCATGATTAAATTAAAATCCATACTTTTGCGGTGTTATAGTATGATAGTACAGTAGGCGCTTATATTTGTTCTAACATCAAATTGAAAGAAAAAATGATAGAAGTAAATAATGTAACGTATGGATATAGCCGTAGGGCTGCCAACGTATATACCGACTTTTCATTAAGTCTTCAACCCGGACGCATTTATGGCTTGTTGGGTAAGAATGGTACAGGTAAAAGTACTTTGCTCTATTTGATGAGCGGTTTGCTACGTGCACAGCAGGGATGCGTGACATTCGATGATGTGAACGTTACAGAACGTCGTCCAGAGGTGTTGCGTGAAATGTTCATAGTGCCCGAGGAATTTGAACTTCCTGCAGTAACCATGCAGCGTTATGTTGAAGTAAATAAATCTTTTTATCCCAACTTTAGTCAAGAGGTGTTGGAGGCTTGTTTAGCTGATTTTGAACTGCCTCTCAACGTAAACTTAGGTAGTTTGAGTATGGGGCAAAAGAAGAAAGCTTATATGAGCTTTGCTCTTGCCACCTGCACTCGTGTGTTATTGATGGATGAACCTACGAATGGACTTGATATACCTTCAAAGAGTTTGTTCCGCAAGGTAGTGGCACGTCACATGACCGACGATCGCATATTTGTGATTTCTACACACCAGGTGCGTGACATCGACATGCTTATTGACCATGTAGTTATGTTGGATGGTTCACACATTTTGCTGAATCGTTCTACGGCAGATATTTGTGCAGCGTTGCGTTTTGAAGAGCGTCCTGTTGGTTCAGACACAAGCGATGCCCTCTTTGTGCAACCTTCGCTCAAGGGTGTTTCAGTGATTGTTCCGAATGACAATCCCGATATGGAATCTGCGCTCGATCTTGAACTTTTGTTTAGTTATGCCGAGACAGGTAAACTTCCCCAATCATTAACCAACTAAGTTTTTTACTTTGACAATGAAGAATTTTGATATGAAACGTTTCGCGCAATTGCTTCAATACGATGTGGTGAGTAATTGGCGCAATCATGTGAGTTTTGCCATAGGTGCTTTTTTAGCGCACTTTGCTACGCAGTTCGGGGTGATATATATAGCAGTCAAAAGCATGCGACATGCATTACCTGAGCGTGCAGGGGATATTTGTGAAGATGCAGCCAATCTTTCATTTGTGGTGTCGTTCATTGTGTCTTCAGTAGCTATGTCGCTGATGTTTGCCAATTTAAAAACCAAGCCCAAACGCATAGCTTATCTTATGTTACCTGCCACCAATGCCGAAAAATTTCTTTCGCGTTTTCTCCTTTTTACTTTAGGTGCTTGGGTAGTAAATTTAGTAGCATTCGTTTTAGCCGACCTCTTGCGCATGTTAGTGTTGTCGGGCATGTGGGTGAGTGTTGACTCCGTTGTGCCTGAGGCTTTTTGTAGCATGCATGCCTTTTTTACAGAAGTATTGCAATCATGGTCAAGAAATTCCGACAATGGCGTATGTCAAGGTTGGTATGCGCTGTTTTTCTTTTCATCGCTTTTGTTGCAGTTCATTTTGTTTATGCTTGGTTCTGTATTTTTTCGCAATCGTGCCTTTCTTAAAACCGCTACGTGCATGTTTGGTTTAGGCATGTTCATGATGGTGTTGGGTCTCAGCGTAACAATCAATGGTAGAAATGTTGCGTTGATGTTGAGTATGTCCGACTCTTGGTTGCCAGCCATCGTGCTATTGTCTTTTGTGTTAGAAGTGGTTTTAGTTGGGGTCAGCTATCGTTTGTTCAAGCGCATGCCTGTGGTTAGTCGTAAACTTTTTTGACAGACCTAAGAATTTAGGAGTATTCAGATAATGAAGATGCTGATTGTCTTAAACAAAAGAATCTATTCAAGGATTAAGATTAGAGCGTATGAATTTTAAAGAGGGAAAACCCATATATGTGCAAATAGCCGATCGTTTGTGCGATGAGGTGTTAGCAGGTACTTACGAGTCTGACAGTCGTGTGCCAGGTGTACGCGAATATTCAGCTTTGCTCGAGGTGAATGTCAATACCACAGTGAAGTCTTACGACTTGCTTGCACAGCGCGGTATACTTTATGCCAAACGAGGCATGGGTTACTATGTATCGTCTGATGCACGCCAACAGATACTTGAAGCGCGTCGCACAGATTTTCGTCAACACACATTGCCAACCCTTTTTCGTCAGATGCAACAACTTGGTGTGTCGATAGAAGAAGTGGTAACAGCTTGGAAAAAGAATGCACAATGAAAGAGTTAATGAGTTTTTTTATGGCATTAGCCGTATTGCTTGTGTTGTTGGTTGTGTAGTGTAATCTTTGTGCAGTAGAAAATAGTGGGGCAACATTAACACTTGGTTAATGTTGCCCCATTATATATATAAGTAAGTGTACAGAAGTGTATATTGGTGAACTTCTCTTTCAGATTATTATACGAGAGCTCTACGCATTTTGCGCAAATGATGCAAGCGACGTCCACAGCTATAAGTCGGTAAACATTCCAACGCATTAGTTTGAGCCATCCCAAACGACAACGTGTCTGCCACACAATCATGTAGCATTGCTTGCTTGAAACTCGGTGCAAAGTTACGAATTTTTTTGAAATTAAGGTGACAGATATTAATATGGGATAAAGTTAAAGCATCGGTTTGCACAGTTCCAAAAAACTCCGTATATTTACGGTGCAATAAAGCAAAAACATAACAATTCAAAAAAACTCATTGCAACATGAAAGAATTAAAAGGAACAAAAACCGAGCAAAACTTGGCAACAGCGTTTGCGGGAGAATCGCAGGCGCACACCAAATATCAGTATTACGCATCTAAGGCAAAAAAGGATGGCTATGTGCAAATGGCGAACATCTTTGAGGAAACCTCGCGCAACGAAAAAGAACATGCCAAAATATGGTTTAAGTTGCTCCACGGAGGCGAAGTGCCCACTACAGTCGATAATCTGAAGGATGCAGCCCAAGGCGAAAATTATGAGTGGACCGACATGTATGCCACCTTTGCCAGAGAAGCCCGCGAAGAAGGTTTCGATGAAATTGCTGAAAAGTTCGAGATGGTAGGAGCCATTGAGAAAGCCCACGAAGAGCGCTATCGTCGTTTGTTGCAAAACATAGAAGAAGGCATTGTCTTCAGTCGTGATGGCGATCGCGTATGGCAGTGCTCTAACTGTGGTCACATTGTGATTGGTCAAAAAGCCCCTGAACTCTGCCCCGTTTGTGCACATCCACAAAGCTACTTTGAACTGCGTGCCGAAAACTACTAATTTTACAGAGAACAGCCTCAAGCATGTTCTGAAAAAAGTTTATGCCCGAAATACACAACCCATAGATTGTGTATTTCGGGCATAGTCTATATATAATAAGGAGAGAAGCAGGTAAAGTAATGAAGGAAATCCCTTAATAAGCTTTACCACCTCCTTTATTATACCAAGTGGCGGATGTTATCCTCGCGGTCGCCAGGAAGGAGGTCGATTACAGGAATCTCAATCATGGTGTAGCAACCAGACTTTTGATGCATGGTAGCACGAGCTACGCAAACAAGCACTTGACCCGTAAGAGCAGGGTTGTTAATCTTCATATTGAAGTCGAAGAGCTGATTTTGTGTAGTACCGCTCACACCTTTACGAGTGAGATGAACACCATGACCCATGTCAATTACATCGTCTACAGAAGGAACGAGGTTAACGTGAGTCTCATCAGATGCAAAATAAGGATCAGCCTTGATGGCAGCAGCAACATCGTCAAAGTTATAACCGTCTTCAATTTCGATGTAAACCATACGACGGTGAATGCCCTGACCTGTGGGGATGGTCATAGAAAGCGCCTTCTTCACACCCTCAATCGCTTTAACAGCAACCGTGTGTCCCATTGACATACCCGGACCAAAATTGGTGTAAGTAATACCCTTGGGTGCAATAGCCTGAAGCAAAGTGCGTACTACAGAGTCAGAACCTGGATCCCAACCCGCAGAGATAATGCTAACAGCACCATGTTCCTTGGCAGTAGCATCGAGGCTGCGACGAAGGTCAACAATCTGTGTGTGAATATCAAAGCTATCTACCGTATTGATGCCAAGAGCTAAAATCTCCTTAGCATACTCTTCTACCTTACGAGTAGGAGTAGCAAGAACGGCAACGTCAACATCCTTGAGCTCGCGAATATCCTTAACAACTTCGTATTTTTTAAGTTCCTCGGGGCAATTTTCAGCACCCTTGCGACGAACAATACCAGCTACTTCAAAATCGGGGGCTGCTTCAAGAGCCTGCAAAGTGTAGTGACCAATGTTACCATAGCCCACTACGGCTGCACGTATTTTCTTCATTTTGTTACAATTTAGTTTGTTATCGTAGAAAAACGTTGCGAAGGTACACAAAAATCTTGAAATGTAACAAATTGTTTGCATATTATATGTAAAAGAATATAAGTAAGTGGTGTTCGAAATAACATGTGCTGATTGTATAAAATAATTTTGAACACCTACTTATGGGCTTAGGGTGTTGTATGTTAAATGCATAGAGCAGAAAAGGGTGTAAAAAAAAAGAAAGAAAAAAATGCTATCTATGCTTTGCAAGTTTCAGCACAACTTTGTACCTTTGCGTTGAATTTACAGAAACCAAGTTACAAATGGAGACGTTTTTCAAATCGCACGCCTATTTGATGGAGCATTTTAATGCTCCCGTAAGACGCTCGTTGATGGACACCATTGACTGGAGCTATCGTATGATAGGCATTAAAGGTCCTCGTGGCGTTGGACGTACATCCTTTTTGTTGCAGTATGCCAAAGAAAACTTTGACGTACGGCTTCGTCAGTGCCTATATATAAACCTCAATAGTTTTTATTTTCAAGCCCACGGTATAGTCGACTTTGCCGGTCGCTTTATGGCGGAAGGCGGACAAGTGTTGCTTATTGACCAAGCATTTAAGTTGCCTGGTTGGCGTGAACAATTGTGTGAGTGCTATCACAAATATCCCTACTTGCGCATTGTTTATACCACTACGTCGGTCAATTCAGAAGAGGAGGACGATTCAGAATTGTCTTCTATTAGTCGCACGTATGTGCTCCACGGTTTCTCTTTCCGTGAATACATCAATCTTGAAACCAATCAAAACTTTGAGGCTTACACATTCGACCAGTTGCTTTCAGACAGTGATCAGATTCTGAAAACCATCTTGCCGAAGGTGCAACCATGGCATTACTTCCAAGACTATTTGCAGCATGGTTACTACCCCTTCTTCCTCGAAAACCACAACTTTACCGAGGCATTGCTTAAGGCAATGAATAATATGATTGAGGTAGACTTACTCCTGAACAAGCAAATTGAACTGAAGTATCTGTCGCGCATCAAAAAGTTACTCTACCTTCTTGCCATTGGCGATCCTTCAGCTCCCAATGTGAGCAAGTTGGCACAAGAAATTGGTACTTCGCGTGCTACGGTAATGAACTATTTAAAGTATCTTGAGGAAACACGCCTTATCAATATGGTACACCATGAAGGCGAAACCTTCCCCAAGAAACCAGCAGCCATCTACTTGCACGATGCAAACTTGATGTATGCGCTTTATGAAAATTGCATGACGGAACAAACAATCATGGAAACTTACTTTGTAAACTGCTTGTGGCGTCACCACACAGTGAACAAGGGTAAGCGTTTGGGCATGTTCCGCATTAACAATACCACAAACATCTGTGTATGCGACCGCGCACGTCGTGTACGCACTGCTGCCGACACCATTTATGTGAAATATAACACAGACGTTGGCCGCGACAATGAGATTCCCCTCTGGTTGTTTGGATTCTTATATTAACGTAAAAACATCCAATACAAAAAGATCGGTGTGCATGGATGCGCGAAAGTGCAGAAGTGCAGATTGAAGAAACATAACAAACAACATCTATTTAATACAGCTATGCTAAAGGTGTTATTATGCAAATAAGCATATGTGTGGTGAAATGCGTTCAGCTTAACAGTGTTAACTCATTCACACATACATATTTATATTGTATAATAGCATGATAGTGTAGCAAATTCGCAACTCATGGCAAACAAGAAATTTATTACTTGTGACGGTAACCAAGCTGCTGCGCACATTGCGTACATGTTCTCAGAGGTTGCTGCCATTTACCCCATCACTCCGTCATCTCCGATGGCAGAGCACGTTGATGAATGGTCTGCTCAGGGCCGTATCAACCTTTTTGGTGATACCGTAAAGGTACAGGAAATGCAGAGTGAAGGTGGTGCTGCAGGTGCAGTTCACGGTTCTTTGCAGGCAGGTGCACTCACCACTACCTTTACAGCTTCACAGGGCTTGCTCCTGATGATTCCTAATATGTACAAAATTGCGGGTGAATTGCTTCCCTGCGTGTTCCATGTTTCAGCACGTACATTAGCTTCTCACTCACTTTGTATCTTTGGTGACCATTCTGACGTAATGGCTTGTCGCCAAACTGGCTTCGCAATGCTTTGCGAAGGTTCAGTACAGGAGGTAATGGACCTCTCGGCAGTAGCTCACCTCGCTGCTCTCGAAACACGCGTACCTTTCATCAACTTCTTTGATGGTTTCCGTACATCACACGAATATCAGAAGATTGAAGTGATGGATCAAGAAGACATCCGTCCGCTCGTTCCGATGGATAAGGTGTCTGAGTTCCGCAACCGTGCGCTTACTCCCGAGCATCCTGTAGCTCGTGGTATGGCTGAAAATCCCGAAACATTCTTTGCACACCGCGAAGTTTGCAATCCTTACTACGATTCAGTTCCCGCTGCTGTTGAAAAGTATATGGCAGAAATCAGCAAGATTACGGGTCGCGAATACAAACTCTTCAGCTACTATGGTGCTGAGGATGCTGAGCGCGTAATCATCTGCATGGGTTCTGTAACCGAGGCAGCTCGCGAAGCTATCGACTACCTCAACGCTAAGGGCGAAAAGGTAGGTATGGTAAGCGTACACCTCTATCGTCCGTTCTCAGTGAAGCACTTGCTCGCAGCAGTTCCTAAGACTTGTAAGAAGATTGCCGTACTTGACCGTACAAAGGAACCCGGTGCTAATGGTGAACCTCTCTACCTCGACGTAAAGGATGCCTTCTACGATGTAGAAAATCGTCCTCTCATCGTAGGTGGACGTTATGGTCTCGGTTCATGCGACACCACTCCTACCATGATTATCTCGGTTTACGACAACCTCGCATTGCCCGAACCCAAGGATCACTTCACTGTAGGTATCGTTGATGATGTAACCTTCCATTCACTCCCCTTGGAGAAGGAAATGGCACTCGGTGGCGAAGGCATCTTCGAAGCCAAGTTCTATGGTTTGGGTGCCGATGGTACAGTAGGTGCTAACAAGAACTCTATTAAGATTATTGGTGACAACACCGATAAGTACTGCCAAGCATACTTCTCATACGACTCAAAGAAGTCGGGTGGTTTCACTTGCTCACACCTTCGTTTCGGCGATCATCCCATCCGTTCTACTTATCAGATTAAGACTCCTAACTTCGTGGCTTGCCACGTACAGGCTTATCTGCACATGTACGACGTGCTCCGTGGTTTGCGCGATAACGGCACATTCCTCCTCAACACCATTTGGGAAGGCGAAGAGTTGGCAAACAACTTGCCCAACAACGTAAAGCGCTACTTTGCTGAACACAACATCACCGTTTACTATATCAACGCAACTAAGATTGCTCAGGAAATTGGTCTTGGCAACCGCACCAACACCATCTTGCAGTCAGCCTTCTTCCGCATTACAGGTGTAATTCCTGTTGATTTGGCAGTTGAACAAATGAAGAAGTTCATCGTTAAGTCATACAGCAAGAAGGGTCAAGATATTGTAGACAAGAACTACCAGGCAGTTGATCGTGGTGGCGAATATCAGCAGCTCGCTGTTGATCCCGCATGGGCAAACCTCCCCGAGGACGAAAAGATTGTTCGCGATGAACCCGCATTCATCTCAGACATGGTACGTCCTATCAACGCACAGAATGGCGACCTCCTTCCCGTTAGTGCCTTCAAGGTAACAGAAGATGGTACTTGGCATCAGGGTACAGCCGCTTACGAAAAGCGTGGTGTAGCAGCCTTCGTTCCCGTATGGCACAAGGAAAACTGTATTCAGTGTAACAAGTGTGACTTTGTATGTCCTCACGCTGCCATCCGTCCGTTCGTTCTTACCGACGAAGAACTCGCTGGTTTCAAGGGCGAATCAATTGAGATGAAGGCACCCGCAGCAATGAAGGGTATGCACTTCGTACAGCAAGTTGACGTAATGGACTGTCTCGGTTGCGGTAACTGTGTTGACGTATGTCCTGGTTTGAAGGGTAACAAGGCTCTCGAAATGGTACCCCTCACAGGTCAGGAAGCTGAAGCTGAAAACTGGGAATACTGCACTAAGAACGTTACTAGCAAGCAACACTTGGTTGACGTTAAGCTCAATCCCAAGAACTCTCAGTTTGCAACTCCTCTCTTCGAGTTCTCAGGTGCATGCTCAGGTTGTGGTGAAACTCCTTACGTTAAGCTTGTTAGCCAACTCTTCGGCGACCGTCAGATGATTGCTAACGCCACAGGTTGTTCTTCAATTTATTCAGGTTCAATCCCCTCAACTCCTTACACAACTAACGAGAAGGGCGAAGGTCCTGCTTGGGCTAACTCATTGTTCGAGGACTTCTGCGAATTTGGTATGGGTATGATCCTTGCCAACAAGAAGATGCGTGCTCGCATTCAGAAGGTGCTCGAAGAGGCTATTGCTCACGAAGGAACTCCTGCAGAGTTCAAGGAAGCAGCTCAGGAATGGATTGCTGGTCAGAACGATGCAGAAGCAAGTCGTGCAGCTGCTCAGAAGCTCGAACCTATGATTAAGGCTGGTGCTGAGAAGGGTTGCGAATCATGCAAGCAACTTGCTGAATTAACTCACTTCCTTACTAAGCGTAGCCAGTGGATTATTGGTGGTGATGGTGCTTCATACGATATCGGTTACGGTGGCCTTGATCACGTACTCGCAAGTGGCGAAGATGTTAACATCCTCGTGCTCGATACTGAAGTTTACTCTAACACCGGTGGTCAGGCTTCAAAGGCAACTCCTGTAGGTGCCATTGCACAGTTCGCAGCAGCAGGTAAGCGTGTAACTAAGAAAGACCTTGGTTTGATGCAAGCCACTTATGGTTACATCTACGTAGCTCAGGTAGCTATGGGTGCCGACCAAGCACAGTGTCTCAAGGCAATCAAGGAAGCTGAGGCTTACCATGGTCCTTCACTCATCATTGCTTACGCTCCCTGTATCAACCACGGTTTGAAGATCAAGGGTGGTATGGGTCGTAGCCAGGCTGAGGAAGCTCGTGCCGTTGCATGTGGTTACTGGCACTTGTGGCGTTTCAACCCCGAACTCGCTGATCAGGGCAAGAACCCCTTCACACTCGACTCTAAGGAGCCCAACTGGGATATGTTCCAAGACTACCTCGACCACGAAGTACGTTTCCTCTCATTGAAGAAGGCACTTCCCGAACAGGCTCAGGAACTTTACGATGAAACCAAGCGTGCTGCACAGCGCCGTTACGCTGCTTACATCCGTAAGTCTAAGGAAGATTGGTCACTCCCTCAGGAATAAAATTCTCTTCAAAGACTCAGGCTACAGTCTGATTTTTGACACATAATAAAAGCGCATTCCGCATGTTTATAAAGCATACGGAGTGCGCTTTTTCGTTTTCTTGTGCGTGTGGTTTATTTCAAAAACTCCCTCATAAAAGTGTAGTAATGCTGCAAAAAGTCCCTCATAAAAGTGTAAAATGCTTTGTTAGATTGTTGATTATCACTACCTTTGCTGTAGATATCAATATACTTTGTCATTTAATATATATTACTTTGTCGTCCAGCCTATTGCTGGACGATAGGAGCAAATAATTAGAGCCTACAAAATTCGCTATTTTTTCTGCATGATATTTGATAGAATTATCAAGAGCATTCACGCGCTAGCCTCACCCCATTCGGTAGGGTGTTCAAAATTCACATTTTTTCTGCACGATTTATGATAGAATCATCAATGTTTCATGCGCCAGCCTCACC
>UQPD01000017.1 GCA_900542795.1 uncultured Prevotella sp.
TCAAGCCTTGTTTGAGGTTTGACGATTCGTCATGCACCTACCGCTGAATAGTTACGAGGTTGATCGTCTAATTTCGAGTGCAAAGTTGGACCTTTAAAAGAAAACTGCCAATCAAAAACTCGTTTTTTTGCGGTAATACCGATTTTACTAACATTTTACCATGGTAATTAGTAAATGAATGTTGCAATAAAGCATTTTATGTTCTACAACATAAAAATAAAGGCTGCATAACCCTTGACAGGTTATGCAGCCTAAAAAGTAAGGTCTTTTCGTAATGCTTTAGAAACTAATTACTTAGTACCGTCCTTCTCAGTCATATCAGTAGGACGCATCGAAATAGTTGTGCAGTTATTCTGCTTAAGCAATACGTTGTTTACGAAATCTTGAATATCCTTTGAAGTAACGCTCTTGAGCGTAGCCTCGTAGTTAGTGCGGAGGTCTTTGTTCCAAAGAACCTTTTCGGTGATAAGGTCCATCCAGTAACCATTCTTCTTCTGGTTGTCGGCATAATCCTTCAATTCGAAAGTAATAACCTTTTCAAGCTCGCTGGCAGTAACGCCATTCTTGGCAATGTCTTCGATGCCCTGCTTCATGAGCAAGAGGGCAGAGTCGAGTTTAGCAGGTTTAACAGGACATTGGGTAACGAAAGTGTAACGATCGTTCGCACCATAGCTTGCAGAACCATTTGTGCCTACGCTGTAAGCAATACCAGCATCCTCACGAATGCTCTTGAGGTAACGCTGTGTGAGCACTTCGCCCAATGCGTTAACTACGGCAGCTTCCTTCATAGAGTAAGGAGTCTTACCCGTCCAGAACTGAACAACAACAGCCTGAGGTGTTTCCATCTGACGGAAGAAGTGGTTGTTAACCACACCTGTTACGGGTTCAATCTTCAAGTCGATGAACTGTTCGCGCTTCTTAGCAGCCTTGAGCGGAGCAATGTACTGTTCGGTAAATGCGCGGAGAGAGTCAACATCAATGGCACCTGTAAAGAAGAAGTCGAAGTCGCCACCTGCATTAAAGCGGTCGGCATAGAGCTTCTTCATGGTTTCGTAGTTAGCCTGATCCAAATCCTTCAACTTCAGTGAAGCACGCAAAGCGTTGTGGTTGTAGAGTGTGCTTTGGATAGAGTCAGAGAATGCCTTCATGGGTTGCTTTTCAGCATTTTCAAGCGAAGTGCGGAGCATGGTCATGGTGTTGTTGTAAGCATCCACATCATTGCAAGGAGCTTGGAAATGCAAGTAAATCAACTCGAAGAGTGTGCGCAAGTCCTTAGGAGTAGATGAACCTGAAAGATTTTCAGTAATCATGCCCAAGTCGAAACCACAGCTAACTTGTTTGCCTGCAAGCTTCTTCTGCAACTCTGTGCTGGTGAAGTTTCCTAAACCTGTAGAGTTTAAAACAGTAGGCATCAATTTAGCGTTTACACGGTCCTTAGTCACAATTTTGTTCTCGCCACCCATGCTGGTAGCAATAAACTGTACTTCGGCATCGTTATAGTCGGTCTTCTTAAAGAATACGCGAGCACCATTGTCGAGTGTCCAGCAAGTGTAACCAAAGTCAGCCTTAGTTTCCTTCTTGATGCGACCCTTCTTGGGCAAGTTGGTGATGAGCGGTTCGTTCTTAACATTGTCAACGTAAGCCTCGACCTTTGCTTTGGCAGCATTGGCAATAGCCTGCTTAAACTGGTCGGCAGTAGGAACTACCACACCTTCTTTTTCAGGATACATTGCCATGCATACAAAGTTGGTGTCGGTGCGTGCAGTGAGTTCGTTAAAGAAACTGCTTGCAGCAGGAGCAGCAGCTTGTGCCTGCATCATTTGCTGCGACATCATCTTGTACATGTTATATTCATCCTCAATAGAAGGAATCGGGTCGTTTTCGAGGAAGTTGCGAACATACTGCGGTACGTAGAAGGCATTCTTCTGCTTGTCGCGGTTGTTGTAGGTGGCTTCAAGACCACTCAAAATTTCCTCGCTGGCACGCATAACCTCTGTAGCAGTGAAGCCAAATTCGTGAACACGCTTCACTTCGGTCATTACGGCTTCGATAGCCTCTTTGTCTTTACCCGGTTTGGGGATGATAACCAAGTTGAAGGCGTCCATGGTCTTCGACAAGATGTAGCTATCATCATCGGCATAAGCAGCTACAAAGGGACAATCACCCTTTTGTGCAGCCTCGTTCAAACGAGCATTGAATACATTGCTTGCCAAGCTCTTGATGTATTGTACACTCAAGAAGGCTACCGTATTCTTATATTCATCGGGCACGAGGGGCTGGTGTTTAAACATCAACTGAATGATGGCTTGACCTTGCTCCTTATCCTTGTCGATAACATAAATAGGCTCGTTGTTATCGGGCACGGGATAGTGCTCGTACTTAGCAGCGTTCTCGGGCATCTTGATGGGCGAGAAGAGTGCCTTTATCTTAGCTTCGACCTTGTCAACATCAATGTCGCCTACAATGATAATGCCCTGCAAGTCGGGACGATACCATTTTTCGTAGTAAGCACGGAGTTCTGCAGGCTTAAAGTTGTCTACCACACTCATCAAACCAATGGGGAAGCGGTGACCATAGCGTGAACCTGGATAAAGAGTAGGCAAGTTGCGCTCGAACATACGGCTTGTTGCGCTGGTACGCATACGCCATTCTTCGTGAATTACGCCACGTTCTTTGTCAATTTCCTTAGGGTCGAGAGTCAAGCCATCTGCCCAATCGCGCAAGATGAGCAAGCAAGAGTCTACGTTGGTTTCGGTAACGGGAACATCGTCGATGTTATACACTGTTTCATCGGTTGAGGTGTAAGCGTTCAAGTTTTGACCGAACTTTACACCAATGCGTTCGCAGAATTTGATGAGTGCATCACCAGGAAAATTGTCAGTGCCATTAAAACACATGTGTTCGAGGAAGTGAGCCAAACCACGTTGGTTCTCTTCTTCCTGTACGGCGCCTACCTTCTGTGCAATGTAGAAGTTGGCACGGTTCTCGGGCAAGTTGTTGTGACGGATGTAATAGGTTAATCCGTTGGGCAACTTACCAATGCGCACAGCTTTGTCTACGGCTAACGTAGGCATTTGCTGGGCCATTACAGGTAGCATAACAAATGCTACGAGCAACAGTACGAGTGCTTTGATTTTTTTCATTGTGTTATATATATTATATATGTATTGTTTCTTTGCTTAGACGCTGGGGGATGGGAACTTGCTACAAAAGTTTAGTTCTTTTCCATACACCTTATATATATAATAGGTGTTCGGTAGGTGTTCGGTTGCCTACTTAATATGTGCAAAATTAAGCATTTCTCTTTACTTCGCTCTTGTTTTCAAAAACATTTTGTAAATTCGCGCCCAAATTAGCGATACACACGATGATACGCAAATTCGACTTTTTGGTAATTGGTTCTGGTGTTGCCGGAATGAGTTACGCCCTCCAAGTAGCCGCCTCGGGCAAAGGTAAGGTGGCACTCGTTTGTAAAACTACAATCGAAGAAGCTAACACTGCCAAAGCACAGGGTGGTGTGGCATCGGTAACGAATCTCAAGGTGGATAACTTTGAGAAACATATTAAAGACACGCTGATTGCTGGCGACTATATTAGCGATCAACGTGCAGTGGAACAGGTGGTAAAAAATGGCCCTGCTGGTATTGAACGCTTGGTGAAGTGGGGTGTAAACTTCGATAAGAAGGAAGATGGTACTTACGATCTTCACCGCGAAGGTGGACACTCTGAATTTCGCATTTTGCATCATGCCGATGATACGGGCTTTGAAATTCAGCGTGGACTGATTGAGGCAGTACGTCATCATCCTAATATTACTGTTCTTGAGAATCACTTTGCTGTAGAAATTATTACACAGCACCATTTGGGCATTGAGGTTACGCGTCGTACGCCAGATATTGAGTGTTATGGTGCTTATGTGCTCGACCCTGATACACAAAAAATCGATACTTTCCTTTCGCGCGTCACAGTGCTTTGTACAGGTGGTTGCGGTGCGGTGTATGCCACAACTACGAATCCTGAAATTGCAACAGGCGATGGTATCGCTATGGCTTATCGTGCTAAGGCAACAGTAGAAGGTATGGAGTTTATACAGTTCCACCCCACTGCTCTCTTTAATACGCGCGAAAAGCATCCTGCTTATCTTATTACCGAAGCTATGCGTGGTTATGGCGGCATTCTGCGTTTGCCTAATGGAGAGGAGTTTATGCAGAAATACGACAAGCGTCTCTCACTGGCACCGCGCGATATAGTGGCACGTGCCATTGATAAGGAAATGAAAATTCATGGTCTCGACCATGTTTGCTTGGATGTTACGCACAAAGATCCTGAGGAAACGAAGCATCACTTCCCTAACATTTACCAAAAGTGCCTTTCTATTGGTATTGACATTACTAAACAATACATTCCTGTGGTGCCTTGTGCTCACTACCTTTGTGGGGGTATTAAGGTAGACCTTAATGCTTGTTCGTCTATTCACCGTTTGTATGCTGTGGGCGAATGCTCGTGCACAGGTTTGCATGGTGGCAATCGCTTGGCAAGTAACTCGCTTATTGAAGCTGTGGTTTATGCTGACACGGCTGCCAAACACTCTTTGGAACACATTGACGAATATACCTTTAATGAAAATGTTCCCGAATGGAACGATGAGGGCACTTTGTCTAACGAGGAGAAGATTCTTATTGCACAGGATGCTAAGGAGGTAGAACAGGTGATGTCGGCTTATGTGGGCATTGTTCGTTCAGACCTTCGTTTGAAACGTGCTTGGACGCGTCTCGACCTTCTGTATGAAGAAACAGAGGAACTCTATAAGCATGTGAAACCTACACGCGACATTTGTGAGTTGCGCAATATGATTAACGTGGGCTATCTGATTACTCGTCAGGCATTGGAACGTAAGGAAAGCCGTGGTTTGCACTATACCATTGACTATCCGAAGCATGCTTATGATCAAAACTGATGGCTTAAGTATTAAGTATTAAGTATTACAAACTATGTGTTTTCAAGTAATAAGTAATACAAACTATGGTGTAGACTTGTTAGATAGGGCTTTACGCTAAAAAAACTTCTTTATCATAGCCAGGTATGAGAGTGGGACTTTGTCCTTGAACTTTCATACCTGGTTCTTTTTCTAAGTGAGCCTCATTTTGTTGTAAATTCTCTTATTTCTGCCATAGAATAGCTATTCTGAGAAAGTTAAATTCTATTTTAACATTTCGGTGTTGTGGGCGTCTTTAACTATCTAAATTGAACACAAATTAACACAGGGTAATAGTCTTACTCCTCCCATTCCTACAAGGCTTTTGGACTTTCGGGTTAGCTCGAAAACTTTGTAAACGAAAATCTTAAATTGCGGAGCTTAAAATGTTAAACTCTTGATTATCAAGCGTAATGTTATTGCGATGTGTAAAATTTTTTGTATCTTTGCACCCGTAAACCTCACGAGGCGGAGCAAATAGCCTTCGTAGCAAACGTCTCCCTTGGCGCATTTGTTGGTTAAAATCGAAACTTCGATTCCGCTATAAGTTGCGTGTTCGCAACACTCCTTTTATAAGGAACTTCCTACGTAATGTGGACAGAGTTTGGCACATTGTTGTATAGGTTAAAACGCCTATGAACTCTATAGTTCTATTACAGAAATCTCTCACGAACAGACTGGCTAAACTGGTTCAACGAGAGGGCCAACAATCCTCGTGGCAAAACAAATAAAATGACGATCAAACAAGTAATCTTTTTTTTAGCAACACTCGTAACATTCGCATTGACAACCCCCGCGGTAGCTCAAGGTCAGCAGCATGGTAAGGCTTCATATTATAGCAACAGTCTGCACGGGCACCGCACAAGCGATGGCTCTCGTTATCACAAAGACAGTTTGACTTGCGCACATCGCACCCTCCCCTTTGGCACTTTGCTGAAGATTACCAATAAGAAAAATGGTAAGGAAGTAATAGTGAAGGTAACTGACCGTGGTCCGTATTGCACAGGACGTGTGGTAGACCTCTCAATGGCTGCAGCTCGTGAATTGGGCATGGTAGCAAGCGGTGTAGCAGCCGTGCAAGTTGAGAAAGTTGGTTTTAGTGGTAAAGATGGCGACATTGATGATATCAACCGTTCTTACTTGCTTCCTGAAACAAGATATCTCGACCCTGCAACTGGTAAGTATTATAGTATGCAGGAGTGGAAAAAGCGTGCTGACGCACAGCATAAGAAACTATTGGCTGAACAGCGCAAGAAAAAGCAGCCGCATTATCGCATCTTGAGTACAAAACTCACAGCGAAGAATGCAACTAAAACCTCTTCGTACAAAAAGATGAAGTAAGTCTTTGCTTACAATCTCTTTTTGAATGAGCGGAATCAACACAATATACATTATATATAAGGAAAGTCTCACATGGCATGCGCTATGTGAGACTTTTTGTTTGTTTATTCCTATATATTATATGTACTCCTATTATATACTCCAAAGTGACTTTAGTACTGCGAGCGATTTGAGTTCGGGAAAGTTTGGCACGTGTAACCTATAATATAGGTTGATATACTCCAACAGTCGGGAGCGTTCGGCACCATTAAAACGGAAAAAACGCATGGTGTCATAGCGCATGCGTAATAATTTAGGCACAACGGCAGCATCGGTAGGATTAAGAAAGTCGGGATGAGCGGGTTGTTGAGATGTGAAGCATGAAGCACGTAAGTCAAAATAGCTCCCAGGCTTGGCATCATCTGCATTTGGCATAAACCCTAAAAAGTGCGTAAGGTGGAGCAGAAATACCAAATGGAAATTGGCAAATCCCTTGTCGCAAGCATCTAACCATTGCACCGAACGCACTACATAATTATATATAGTGCGTGCATCAGGCTCATTTTTTAAGGCGTAGTGCAATACTTCTGCCACAAAAAGTGCAATAGAACTTTTATAAGGGTCGTAGGGTAGGGAAGTTAACGGATAGCCTACTTGTACACCTGTGGGTTTTTGTAAACTTGACTTAGGACGGTGCTCCCATTCAAGGTCTAAAATGGCTAAAGGTTGAAACAATGCATGACGCACAGCAGCACGTTTGGTACGTGCAATGCGTACAATCATGCCTACGCAACCCATTTCCTCAGTCAATACATCGGCTATAATTTGGTTGTCGTTATACTTAAGTGTATGTAAAACTATCGCTCGCGACTTCATATATTCTATGTTTCTATCGGTTTTTATGTTTCTTGCTTAAAATATCTACTTAATATGCTTGAAAAGCTTTCGTGCATAATGCACAGTTATATGTTGCAAAAGTAGTCAATATTTCCATGTAAGCAATGCGAAAGTATTCAAAAAAGGAGAAAAATAAAGAAAAACGCACTTTTTTGAAAAAAAATAGTGGGAATGTTTGGTGGTTAAGTAGGAATGCACTACCTTTGCACTCGCAAATGAGAAACAAACCAACACCACTAACAAACATGGTGAAACAATGGTTTGAAACTCACAACGCGATGGTCCCTTCGTCTATCGGTTAGGACGAGAGATTTTCATTCTCTAAAGAGGAGTTCGACTCTCCTAGGGACTACTAATAAAAAAAGAAAAGAAATAAAATGGCAAACCACAAATCATCTGTAAAAAGAATTCGTCAGACGGCGTCTCGCAGACTGCACAACAGATATTACGCTAAGACAATGCGTAATGCAGTACGTAAGCTCCGCGCTACGACTGACAAAGCAGCTGCCAGCGAACTTCTGCCGAAGGTTCAGAAGATGTTGGATAAGCTTGCAAAGAATAACATCATTCACAAGAACAAGGCAGCTAACATTAAGAGCGGTGTGATGACTCACATCAACAAGCTTGCCTAATAAAAGTTTTTGGTTCATAAGGTAAAAGGTTTAGCCCTTCGTTAAAGTGATTTAACGGAGGGTTTTCTTTTTGTATATTTCTGTGATGTAAAGTTGGGATGGGACTATTTTAACTACCAACATGATTTACGGCATGCGAAGTTTACTGTTATGGCAAAAGAATACCAGGTATGAGTGTTTGGGATAAGCCCTCCTCTCATACCTGGTTATGTTATAAATTACCCCTTAGTAAGGTGGTGTTTAGGCGCAAATGCGCAAAGTAATAAGTAATAAGTAAAATGCTTGTAATACTTAAGCACTTATTTCTTTTTCGAGTTCAGTGATGTTTGTTGCCACGCTATAGTAGTCGGCAGGTTTGCCACTTACCAAACCTTGTTCAAAAAGATTGGCAAGGGCGGCAAGGATAGCGTCCCAACAACCATCGATGTTATAGAATACTACGCGCTGATGACTGATGCCAATAACGGTATTTGCCATAACAGTGAAAACTTCATCGAGTGTGCCTATGCCACCAGGTAAAGCAACTAAGATGTCGCTTTCGCGGTTCATCATAGCTTTACGGTCGGTAAGGTCGACACAGCGGAAGGTAACATCGATGGCATCGCTCACTTGACCGCGCTGCTCAATGATGTCGGGCACCATGCCATACACACGACCACCATGCGCTTTGACACTTTGTGCTAAGACTTCCATTAAACCTTTGCGAGCACCTCCATAAACTAAGGTGCGATGTGTGCGACCAATCAAGGCACCAACTTCGCGAGCTGCTTGCACATAGCTTTCGGGCAAATCGCTCTTCGACGAAAGGAATACGCCTATCTTTTGCATCACTTTACGGCAATACATTCAATCTCTACACGTGCATTCTTAGGCAGCGTCTTTACTGCTACTGCAGAACGAGCGGGGAAGGGAGCTGAGAAAAACTGAGCATACACCTCGTTCATCTCGGCAAAATCTGCCATGTCTGCCAAGAATACGCTGGTCTTCACTACGTTTGCCATAGTGAGTCCTGCTTCAGCAAGTATGTTTTTGATGTTTGTGAGTGACTGTGCGGTAAGCTCTTTGATGCCTCCTTCGGCAAACTCGCCTGTGGCAGGATTGATGGGAAGTTGACCTGACACGTAGATTGTGCCGTTGGCCTCGATGGCTTGGCTATAAGGACCAATGGCTGCAGGAGCCTGAGTTGTTGAAATTGCTGTTTTCATTGTGTATGTGTGTATTGGTTTGGGCAAGAAGATTGAACTCCCCTTGCTTAAAAATAAAAAATATTATTGCAGAATAAGGAGAATGGCGAGCCAGTGTGCCACAGAACCGAGCAATACAAAGATGTGCCAGATGCCGTGGTAATAAGGTCGCGAGTCGTGGGCAAAGAAGTAGGTGCCCGAGGTGTAGAATAAGCCTTCGGCAAAGAGACTAATGAGGGCAGGGGTGGAGATGCGTGTACATACAGGTTCGGCAATAAACACGAAGGTCCAACCCATAATGAGGTAGAGCAGTAAGGAAAGTCGTGGCCAACGCCCCATGGCGGTGATTTTGTAGACGGTTCCTGCTAATGCTACACCCCAAAGAATGCCAAAAACGGTCCAACCAATGGCACCTCCTACCACGCCAATGCAGACGGGAGTGTAGGATGCAGCTATCATAACGTAGATGCTAATGTGGTCGAGCACACGCAACAAGCGTTTGCCCTTGCCTGGTAACCACCAATGGTAGAGGGTGCTGGCGGCATACATTAACAGCATGCCACATGTGAAGAAGGTGGTGCCAAAGGCATTTTTCCACCCACTGCTGTATCCGAGCCGCAGTATAAACCATGCGGCCACGAGTGTAAAGACCACGCCTGCTAAGTGCGTGAGCGTGTTGAAGCGTTCTTCGCCCGTGCGTTTGCTCATTGCGTTCATGACAGCAAAGGTACACTTTATTTTGCAGACGATGCTACCCAACACCACAAAATAAGCATTTTAAAGTTATAGGCTTATAAAACGCGCGTGGAAGGAGATTTTCTGAAAAGAAATTGTTACTTTTGTCTTCTAAAAACGTAATAAGGACATAAAAAATGCTTGAAATAAAGAACTTGCATGCCTCGGTTGAAGGCAAGGAAATATTGCGCGGTGTGAACCTCACAATCCGCGATGGCGAAGTACATGTGTTAATGGGACCCAATGGCTCGGGTAAAAGCACACTGAGCAATGTACTTGTGGGTAACCCTAAGTATGAGGTTACAGAAGGCTCGATAATCTTTAATGGTAAAGACTTGTTGGCTCTGTCGCCTGAGGACCGTGCGCACGAGGGTATCTTTATGTCGTTTCAGGCTCCTACAGAAATTCCAGGCGTGTCGATGACGAACTTTATGCGTGCTGCATTGAATGCAAAACGCAAGTATTTTGGCGAAGAGCCGATTGCCGCCAGCGAATTTTTGAAACTCTTGAAGGAAAAACGCAAACTCGTGGGCTTGGATGCGCACTTTATGAGTCGCGGTGTGAACGAAGGCTTCTCGGGTGGTGAACGCAAACGTAACGAAATTTTCCAGATGGCTGTGCTTGAGCCTAAGTTCTCGATTCTTGACGAAACTGACTCGGGACTTGATGTGGACGCATTGCGCATTGTGGCAGAAGGTTTTAACATGTTGCGCAATGAGCACACGAGTGCCATGGTGATTACACACTATCAGCGCATGCTCGACTATTTGAAGCCCGACTTTGTACACGTGCTTGTGAAAGGACGTGTGGTGAAAGAGGGAACTGCACAGTTGGGTTACGAGATTGAGGAAAAGGGCTTCGACTGGATTGTTAACAGCATTGAAGAGGAGGCGTAGGCACCATGGAGAGTTTTAAACAATATACCGACATTTATCGCCAACACCGCGATTGGGTGGACAACGGTAGCTGCAACGTGATGAATCAACACCGCGAAACGGCTGCAAACTTGCTCAGTGAGCAGGGATTGCCTACGCATAAGGTGGAACGCTACAAATATACGGATGCGAACGAGGCATTTGCACCCGACTTTGGACTGAACTTGATGCGCAAGCCTATGGATGTAAATCCGTATGACACGTTTAAGTGTAATGTGCCTAATTTGAGTACTTCGCTCTTTTTTGTGGTGAACGATATGCCTGCAGAAGCACCGCAAAGTTCGTATGCCCTTTTGCCTGAAGGGGTGATTGTGAGTTCGCTGAACAAGGTGGCTGCCTCGCATTCTGAATTGCTTGAAAAATATTATAACCGTGCAGCTGCTGAAGATCGCGACTTTCGCACGGGGCATGATGGCGTAACGCTACTTAACACGATGCTGGCACAGGATGGCTTGCTGATTTATTTGCCTAAGAACACTGTGCTCAAGGCACCTATTCAGGTAGTGAATGTGGTTTCGGCTAACATGGACTTGATGTGTGTGCGCCGTGTGCTGATTGTGGCAGAAGAGGGTGCACAAGGCTCAGTGTTGTTTTGCGACCATGCCGAGGGCGATAAGCAATACTTAACAACGCAGGTAATTGAGGCGTATGCTGAGGAAGGTGCGCAAGTGAACATCTACAGTATTGAGGAAACGAACGATAACACAACACGCTTCTCTACGTTGTATGTGGAGCAAGAGGCTAAAAGTCGCATTAGCTATGATGGCATTGTGCTGACTTGTGGCAAAAGTCGCAACCGCTTGGATGTGCGTCTGCGCGGCGAGGAAGCACGTACCGAATTGTATGGTGCTGTGATTGCCGATGGTGAACAGCGTGTGGACAATAACATTTTGGTGGAACATCTTTCACCTAAGTGTACGAGCGATATGCTCTATAAATATGTGTTGGATGGACAGAGTAATGGTGCCTTTGCTGGTAAGGTGTATGTGGCTCCAGGAGCGCAACAAACGGCTTCGGAACAGACGAACGCTAATATTTGTGTAACTCCAACGGCTCGTGCATTTAGCCAACCCATGTTGGAAATTTATGCGGATGATGTGAAGTGTAACCATGGCTCAACCATTGGTAAGCTTGATGAAGGGGCACTGTTCTATATGCGCCAGCGTGGTATTCCTGAGGATGAGGCTCGCTTGTTACTGCAACATGCCTTTATTAACGATGTATTGCGCCATGTGGACATTGAACATCTGCACGACCGTTTGTCGCATCTCGTTGAACTGCGTTTCCGCAACGAACTGGGGCAGCATTGCCACAGTTGCATGGGATGCGCAAAGAAGGGATAAGTTTGGGGGCTTTATCTTTGGATTTAGCTTTGTTTAAAAGTATTGCACATGTACAACATTGAAACAGTCCGCAAGGACTTCCCGATACTTGGACGCGAGGTTTACAAACGTCCATTGGTTTACCTTGACAATGCAGCGACAACCCAAAAGCCTCGCTGCGTGGTTGAGGCTATTGCTAACGAGTATTACTCTGTTAACGCTAACGTACACCGTGGCGTTCATTACCTTTCGCAACAGGCTACCGACTTGCACGAAGCTGCTCGCGAAACCGTACGTCAGTTTATTAACGCTCGCTCCATTGCAGAGGTTATTTTTACACGCGGTACAACTGAAAGTCTCAACCTGGTGGCAAGCTCGTATGGCGATGCTTTCTTGAATGAGGGAGATGAGGTGATTGTGACGGTGATGGAACACCATAGCGACATAGTGCCTTGGCAGTTGTTGCGCGACCGTAAGGGTATTGTCCTAAAGGTTATACCTATGACCGATGAGGGCGTGCTCGACTTGGAGGCGTATGAACGATTGTTTACATCTCGCACTCGTTTGGTGTGTTGTGCGCATGTTAGTAATGTGTTGGGTACCATCAATCCTGTTAAACGCATGGCTGAAATTGCCCATGCACATGGCACACACTTCTTGGTGGATGGGGCACAGAGTGTGCCTCACTTTAAGGTGGATGTGCAGGAGTTGAACTGTGACTTCTTGGTGTTCAGCGGACACAAGATATATGGTCCAACTGGTATTGGTGTGCTTTATGGACGTGAGGACTTGCTCGACCGCATGCCGCCCTATCAAGGTGGTGGCGAAATGATTGCTCGTGTGTCGTTTGAAAAGACTACTTATGAGCGTTTGCCCTTTAAGTTTGAAGCGGGTACGCCCGATTATGTGGGGAGTCATGCTTTGGCTGTGGCACTTGATTATGTGTCGGCATTGGGCATGGAGCAAATTCACCAACATGAGCGTGACTTAACGCAGTATGCTATGGAGCAGATGAGTGGTATTCCCGAAATGCACTTGTATGGTACTGCTACTGATAAGGATGCTGTGGTGGCTTTTAATGTGGGCAACATTCATCCGCTTGACTTGGGCACCTTGCTCGATCGTTTAGGCATTGCTATTCGCACAGGACACCATTGTGCTCAACCTCTTATGCAACGTTGTGGTGTGGAGGGCATGGCACGTGCTTCGTTTGCGCTCTATAATACACGCGAAGAAATTGATGCTTTGGTAGCTGGTATTGATCGCGTTCGAAAAATGTTTTAACGAATATGCTCGAAGCTATATATAATAAGGAGGGATTGGTGGAGGCTGGTTGCGATGAGGCTGGACGTGGTTGTTTGGCTGGAAGCGTATATGCTGCGGCAGTGATTTTCCCCAAAAATTATCATAACGAGGATTTGAACGATTCAAAGAAACTCACGGCAAAACGACGCTATGCGTTGCGTGAACAAATTGAGCGCGATGCCTTGGCTTGTGCTGTTGGTGTGGTTACGCCTGAGGAGATTGACGAGATTAACATTCTCAATGCATCGATTTTGGCAATGCACCGCGCATTGGATCAATTGAAGTTGCGCCCAGAGTTCGTGATTGTGGATGGTAACCGTTTTAAGCCTTACAAGGATGTGCCCTACCAAACGATTGTGAAAGGGGATGGTAAATACTTGGCTATTGCTGCAGCCTCAATTCTTGCTAAGACTTATCGTGACGACTACATGCACGAACTTCACCAACAATTTCCCTATTATGGATGGGATCGTAATGCAGGATATCCCACTAAGCAACATCGTCAAGGTATTGCAGAACATGGCTTGACACCTTATCACCGACGCTCGTTTGCAGGCTTAGGAGAACAAGAATTGCCTTTTGAGGGAACGCTGTAATTAAGTAAGAAGTAATAAGTAAGAAGTAATAAGTAAGAAGTAATAAGTAATACAAACGTTTTAGAGACATATATATATACGTTTCACGCGCAACTCATCCTGTTTTCGGATGGGTTGCGCGTGAAGCGTATATATATGTGTGTGTCTAAAGCGACAAACTTTTTAAGGGACTAAGATTGCATTAGCATACTTTCTCTAACTTCTTCATTACGCTGAAGATGAAGATGAATGAGATGAGGCAGAGACCAACCAATACACCCCAAACTACAACCAAGGGTACATTGCCCCAAAGGAAGCCAGGGATTGCCACCAAGAAGTTACCCAAGGCTGTGGCTACAAACCAACCACCCATCATGGTACCTTTGAGTTTGGGAGGAGCTACCTTTGATACGAATGAAATACCCATCGGAGAAAGTAACAACTCACCAAATGTCAGTACTAAGTAAGTGCTGATAAGCCAATTAGGAGAAACCGTGTTGAGGTCGGTTGAAGAAACACCAAGCGAAGCTAAAATCATTACTACATATCCAAGACCTGCAACTAACATACCTAAACCAATTTTGCGAGGTGCAGAGGGCTCTTTGCCCTTCTTTGCCAACCATGCAAAGATAGCCATGCTAATGGGAGTAAGACCTACTACGAAGCAAGGGTTGAATTGTTGGAAAATAGGAGCTTCGATGTCAACACCATTGGGGTCGAGCGACAAATAGTTATAACCTAAACCACACAAGCAAGCCAAGATGATTACGCCTGAGATAACTTTACCCTTACCTGTCTTGCTGCCAAATAAAGAGAAAAGACCATAAATAATAACGATGCAGAGCAAGAGATTGATTACATCGAAAGGCATGCTGCCAAGACCAGAAACGTGCTTCTGAGTGTATTCATCTGCAAAGTACGTAAGTGTAAGACCATTCTGATGGAATGCCATCCAGAAGAAGATAACCACAGCAAAAACAAGGCAAAGAGCTACAATGCGTTCTTTAACTTCGCTCTTGCTTAATTCGGGCTCAGTGGTAGTTGCAGTTTCGGTTACACCCTCTTTTTTAGTAGGAGCTGCAATAACTTGTTGATAGGTGCTTTTGAAACCATAATAGATGGCAATTGAAACAATCAACGAGATGCAAGCTACACCAAAGGCAAAGTGGTAAGAGTCGGCTTTTGATACACCATAAGCAGTCTGCGCATACTCCATAATTTTAACGGCTGCTGTTGGTGCAAACAAAGCACCAATGTTAATTGCCATGTAGAAAATAGAGAAGGCAGAGTCACGCTTACCCTCCATAGCAGGTGAATTATAAAGGTCGCCTACCATAACTTGCAAGTTACCCTTAAACAAACTGGTTCCGACGCATATCATTGCTAAAGCACCAAACATTAACGATGCTGCCAATACGCCTGCACCTGCAGGAATTGAAAGTAGGGCATAACCCAAGAACATTACAAGAATACCTGTAGTTACGCACTTGTTGTAGCCAATTTTGTCGGCAATCATACCGCCAAATAAAGGCAAGAAATAAACGAATGCTAAGAAGCCTGAGTAAACGGCTCCAGCGGTTCCTGCAGACCACAAGAAGTTGTCTTTTAAGAAGAGCACGAACACGGCAAGCATGGTATAGTAACCAAAGCGTTCGCCTGTGTTGGCAAGGGCAAGGGTGTAGAGCCCTTTAGGTTGTCCTTCGAACATAGAATTTTGATTATTATAAAGTTATTAATTATTGATTTTTCAGTTGGTTGTTTTATGGGAGGTTGTGCCTAATTCTTCTTTCAAAAAACGTCCCGTATATCCTACGCCACTTTCAACTAATCCTTCGGGAGTTCCTTCGTATAGTAGTTGTCCACCGCCACGACCACCTTCAGGACCCATTTCTACTAAATAGTCGGCTACCTTTATTACATCAAGGTTATGCTCGATAACAATCACGGTATTGCCTCGTTCTACAAGTTTTTGCAGTACGTCCATCAATACTCGAATGTCCTCGAAGTGAAGACCTGTGGTAGGTTCGTCGAGAATGTAAATGGTTTGTCCTGTGTCGCGCTTTGAGAGTTCTGTAGCCAACTTCACACGTTGGCTTTCGCCTCCCGAGAGTGTAGTGGAGCTTTGTCCTAATTTGATATAGCCTAAACCAACATCTTGCAAGGTTTTAATTTTGTGAAGAATATTGGGAACATTCTCGAAAAACTCAACAGCTTGGTTGATGGTCATGTCTAACACATCAGCAATGCTTTTCCCCTTAAAGCGTACTTCAAGTGTTTCGTGGTTGTAGCGTTTGCCGTGGCAGGCTTCGCAAGGCACATAGACATCGGGAAGAAAGTTCATCTCGATGGTTTTATAACCATTTCCCTTGCATACCTCACAACGTCCACCTCTCACATTGAAACTAAAACGTCCAGGCTTATAGCCACGTATTTTGGCTTCGGGTAAATTGACGTAGAGCGAACGAATGTCTGAGAATACGCCCGTGTAGGTGGCAGGATTGGAACGCGGGGTGCGACCTAATGGGCTTTGGTCTACGGCTACCACCTTGTCAACATGTTCCATGCCCTCAATGCGCTCGTAAGCTAAAGGCTCGCGCAATGAACGATAAAAGTGTTGGGAGAGTATGGGTAACAAGGTGTCGTTAATCAATGTACTCTTGCCACTACCTGATACGCCTGTTACACAAATGAGTGTGCCAAGGGGAAAATTAGCTGTTACGCCTTTCAGGTTATTGCCTTTTGCACCAATAAGTCGCAATACATTGCCATTGCCCTTGCGACGTTTAGTAGGCACTTCGATGGAGCGTTCTCCATTTAAGTATTGTGATGTGAGTGTGTGTGTTTTCAACATCTCGGCAGGCGTTCCTTCGAACACGACCTCACCTCCTAAACGTCCAGCACGTGGTCCCATGTCTACAATGTAGTCGGCTGCCAACATCATGTCTTTGTCATGTTCTACCACAACGACAGTGTTTCCTAAGTCGCGTAATTCTTTGAGCGAGTTAATAAGGCGCACGTTGTCGCGTTGATGCAATCCGATGCTTGGTTCGTCAAGAATATAAAGTACATTTACCAGTTGTGAACCAATTTGTGTTGCCAAGCGGATGCGTTGGCTTTCACCACCCGATAGTGTCATGGATGAACGCGAAAGAGAAAGATAATCTAATCCGACATCTAGCAAGAACTTGAGTCGTGACATCAATTCTTTTAAAATCTCGTGGGCTATGGCTTGTTGCTTGGATGCAAGTTGGCTCTCAACAGTTGAGAGAAATTGATAAAGTTCAGCAATGTCCATGTTGCTGAGTTCGGCAATGGTTTTGCCTGCAAAACGATAAGCTAAAGCCTCTTTGTTGAGTCGTGCACCTTGGCATTCAGGACAAATAGCCGTCTTTGAGAATTGTTCAGCCCAACGTTGTGAAGCAGCACTCATTTCGGAGTCGGCCATTTGTTGGATGTATTTTACCAAACCATCGAACTCAACGTAATAGTCATCGGTGGTATGAGCTATAGCTGCGGGGATGCGTAATCTGTCAGCTCTACCATTGAATACCTCGTCCATGGCTTCTTCAGGAATGTCGACTACGGGAGTTGTTAAGTCACACTCATAGTCAGCTAACACGGCTTGTATCTCCCAAAAGATGAGAGCATTGCGATATTTGCCCAAGGGCGCTAAAGCACCTTCTTTAATAGAGAGTTTGGGGTTAGGTACCACCTTTTCGTAGTCCATCACACTCACATACCCCAAGCCTTTGCATTTAGGACAAGCGCCTTGTGCTGAGTTGAACGAGAAGTTGTGGGGTGCAGGTTCGCGATAGGATAATCCCGAAATGGGGTCCATTAGTTGTTTGGAGTAGAAGCGTGTGGAGTTGTCGGCTGCATCCAAAATCATCATGAGTCCACCGCCTTGCTGCAAAGTAGCAGTGACGCTTTTTTGCAAACGTTCTCCATCTTTAGCTTGTACCGCTAATTTGTCTACTACCACTTCAATATCGTGGTTCTTATAGCGGTCGAGTTTCATGCCTGTGGTTATTTCGCGTAATTCTCCATCGGCACGAACACTCAAGAAACCTTTGCGACGGATGCTTTCAAAGAGTTCTTTGTAGTGTCCCTTACGGCTTCGCACTACGGGAGCCAATAAATAAACTTTGTGTCCTTCGTAAGTGTGGAGTATCATGTCAACAATCTTCTCTTCGGTATATTTTACCATTCTTTCACCTGATAGGTAGGAGTATGCCTCGCCTGCACGGGCAAAGAGTAAGCGAAGAAAGTCGTATATTTCGGTTACCGTGCCCACTGTGGAGCGCGGATTCTTGTTGGTTGTTTTTTGTTCGATGCTGATTACGGGGCTTAATCCTGTGATTTTATCAACATCGGGACGTTCAAGATTGTCGAGAAAGTTGCGTGCATATGCTGAGAAGGTTTCTATGTAACGGCGTTGGCCTTCTGCATAGAGTGTGTCGAAGGCAAGCGAACTCTTTCCTGAGCCGCTAAGTCCTGTTACCACACTCAAACTGTAGCGTGGCAATGTGACGTCCACATTTTTAAGGTTGTGAACGCGTGCTCCTTCTATTTCTATTTTATTTTCCGACATTTTTGTTTAGTTGCTTATCGTTCCGTTTTCTGTGTATTTTCTCAGCAAGGTTATCACCTTTTTGATGTTATATCTTTTGCCATCAGCACCGCGGGCTTGAATGTTAAGATAGTAGCCTCCATCGGGCATGTCGTGTCCGCCACTGCGTCCATCCCAACCTCCTGCAAGATCCGTCCATTCATAAAGTTTCTTACCCCAACGGTCGAATATCATTGCTTTGAACGATACGATACTTTGGTATCCTTCTTTCACACGGAACACATCATTTACGCCATCTCCATTGGGAGTAAAGGCATTGGGAACCTCAAGTTTGGATTCACTGATTGTCACACTGAAAGGTTCGTCCATTTCGTAAGCTATGGTATCAGTCCCCATCACAAAACTTATTCGTAGTTCAATGGTGTAGCTACCCGATTGGTTAAAATCGCATTCCGTGTTTTCGTCATAGCGCACTAAATAAGGGTCAGTCTGTCCCGAACGTGTGAAACGCCATTCATAGAGAGGCGTGTAGCTGCCTACATGTTCAGCATTAGCCTTGAATGTGGCATGAAAGGGAGCCGACCCATCATATTGTGTTTCGTCCACTTCTTGCCCATCTTCATCCACATAGGTCATAGTGGGGTTAGCAGTAGGCAAGGCTTCATCAGTTTGCGCTACCGCTGCATGCACTGCAAGCAGAATAAAGAGCAAAAATGTAAATATGTTTTTTATCATTTTTATTTCAGTTGACAAGCCAAGATAGTGCAAACCGAGTACAATACAAAAAGAAAGACCCAAAGTCTTTCATTTTTATTGTCGAGGTGCCGCCTATCTTCGCGACAAGCAAAGATAGTGCAAACCGAGCACAGTACAAAATGAAAAGCCAAAAGACTTTCATTTTTATGCATATATGCGGTAAAAACTTCTTTTTTCGTTACTTTTCATGCAAAATCCTCTATGAGGATAGCACTATTACATATTAGTCAATAAAACACACATTTCTTGGTATATATCTTCTTGAACTTCTTTGCCTACCAAATATTTCACAACTCTATCTATATTTACGCCTAAATCGTCCACAAAAACCGCAAAAAAAATCGTAACTTTGCCCAGTGGGGAAAATATGCACACATACACTTGTGTCTTTGTCATTTCTTCCCTCTGAAAACCATCATAAAAAACAACCACGACAATGAATGCTCCCGAAAGCTACACGCACCTACTGAAGCAAACGGTTGAGGAGCTATCTGACACCGCAAAGATGAAAGGACTCTTTCATCAACACCGACACGGTGATCCGTTACCCTCAGCTGCAGCACTCGAAGAAATAATCAGTTTGTGTCGTGCGGTGCTCTTTCCTGGCTACTATGGTAAAAGTACACTCAATGCCGTGACCGTGCGCTATCACATAGGCATGGAGGTGGAACGCTTGTTTTCACTGCTCACGGCTCAAATTCAAGCCGGACTGTGTTTTGCACAACAAGACGACTGTGCTCCGTGTATTGACTATCATACAAAAGCCGAAGCCATAGCTGCAACACTTATCAGCATGTTGCCACAAGTGCGCCGCACATTAGCTACCGATGTAGAGGCAGCCTATTTAGGCGATCCTGCTGCACAAAACTATGGAGAAGTGATAAGTTGCTATCCTGCCATACGTGCCTTGACATGCTACCGCATTGCTCACGAGCTTTATCGCTTGGATGTACCACTCATTCCACGCATTATTACGGAATTGGCACATAGTGAAACCGGCATTGATATACATCCTGGAGCACAAATTGGCGAATACTTCACCATTGACCATGGCACGGGTGTGGTGATAGGTGCAACCTGTATCATTGGTCGCAACGTAAAGCTTTACCAAGGGGTAACACTCGGTGCCAAGAGCTTTCCACTCGACCAACATGGCAATCCCATAAAGAATAATCCGCGACACCCCATCCTCGAAGACAATGTTATAGTCTACTCTAACGCAACTATCTTAGGACGCATCACCATCGGGCACGATAGTGTGGTGGGTGCTAATAAGTGGGTTACGCACGATGTGCCTGCTGGGGAGAAGGTGTAAACCATTAGCCCAATAATATAGATTACCAAACTTGAATTATGCAAGAATTTGAACTCATAGCCAAAACCTTCCAAGGACTTGAAGAGGTATTGGCACAAGAACTTACCGAACTCGGAGCCAATAACGTACAAATTGGCAGACGCATGGTGTCGTTTACAGGCGACAAGGCCATGATGTATCGTGCAAACTTTTGTCTGCGCACTGCTATTCGCATCCTCAAACCTATAAAGCACTTTAAAGCTCGCGGAGCTGAGGATGTGTATGAGGCTGTTCGTAAAATTGATTGGAGCCAGTATTTGGACGTTAACACAACCTTCGCCGTTGACTCAGTGGTATTCTCAGAAGAATTCCGTCACTCTAAGTTTGTGGCTTACAAGGTGAAAGATGCAATCGTTGATTATTTCCGTGACACGACTGGCGAGCGTCCTAACATTCGTATTACCAATCCTGATGTGAAACTTAACATTCACATTGCTGAGGAAGACTGCACACTATCACTCGATTCTTCGGGCGATTCGCTCCATTTGCGTGGCTATCGTGTTGCTACAGTCGAAGCACCGATTAACGAGGTGTTAGCGGCTGGTCTTATTAAAATGACGGGTTGGAATGCCGATTGCGACTTTATTGACCCATTCTGTGGTTCGGGTACTTTCCTTATTGAAGCTGCACTTATGGCACGCAACATCTACCCTGGTGTGTTCCGTAAGTCTTTTGGATTTGAAAAGTGGAAGGACTTTGATGCAGAACTCTTGCAAGAAATCTATGACGATGATTCACAGGAACGCGAATTTACACACCACATTTATGGTTATGATATTAACGTGCCAACTGTTGAAATCGCATTGAAGAATGTGCGCAGTGCAGGTGTTCAAGACATTGTGAGTGTACAGCAGCAAGACTTCCGCAAATTTACTGCCCCCAAGGATAAGTCTATAATCGTTACAAACCCGCCCTATGGCGAACGTCTTACACCGCCCGATATTTTAGGTCTGTATCAAGCCATAGGCAAGGTGCTTAAGAACGAATTTCAGGGGGGCGAGGCTTGGATTATCTCATCAAAGGCAGAGCTCTTTGAAAACTTGGGCTTGCGTCCGAGCTTGAAAACGCAAATCTTTAATGGTAAACTTGACTGCGACTTCCGCAAATACCAACTGTTTAGTGGCAAACTCAGCGACTTCCGTGCGGAAGGTGGTAAGGTAAAGACTGATGAGGAACGCCAGTTGATGAGCGACCAACGTCGTTTCCGTGCAAAACGCGATGACTTTAAGAAGCGTTTTGACGAGGAAAACAATAGCTTTGGTGGCGAGGATGACGAATTGGATGAGCAGTACAGAATCTTGCGTCGCAAGCATCGCGAATTTGAACAAACACATGGTCCACGTAAACCTAAAGCTGAAGGTGGTTTCCGCAAGGGAGGTGACTTCAAAAAAGGTGGATTTAAAAAAGATGGATTCAAAAAACGCGAAGGCGGTTTCCGCAAGGGAGGCGACTTTAAGAAGAAAGGCGGCTTTGGCGGTAAAAAACGCGAAGGCGGTTTCGGTAAATAATGCTTTGACATAATGAAACTTAAACACACTATTCTTGCAGCCCTGGTGCTGCTTTTTGCCAACATAGCTATGGCACAAAACAAAAAGAGTTTTACGCTCGAGGATTTGATGTGGGGTGGTAATAACTATGCCAACATCATGCCGCGTTATTACGGCACAGCCTTTTGGGGCGATTGTTTACTTAAACTTGAAGTAGACGAGGTGAAAACGCTTGCCAACGATAAGGGGGCATTCGAAAAAAGTACTACGCTCTTTACTACAGCCCAGGTAAATGCTGCCATTGATACGGCAAAAGTAGGCAAGGTGTATAATTTGCTCTATGCGCGTTTTCCCTATGCCGACAAAACGCAAGTGTTTTTGCAAACAGGAAAGATTAATTTCCTTTACGACTGGAAAAGCAAAAAAACAGTTTGGACAACTGCTCGCACAAGGGGTGAATCTGCCAACGACTTAGCTTTTGCCTCAAAGGCTGAAGCCTATGTTAAGAATTGGAATCTCTATGTGCGTACTGCTGATGGTAAAGAACATCAGGTGAGTACAGATGGTTCACGTGAATTGCAATATGGCTTGAGCGTACACCGCGATGAGTTTGGCATTCGCAAAGGTACATTTTGGAGTCCTAAGGGTAATTTGCTCGCCTTCTATCGTATGGACCAATCGATGGTAACGGATTACCCCTTAGTAGACATTGCGCATCGCGTGGCTCAGCTTGCTCCCGAAAAATATCCTATGGCGGGAATGACAAGCCATAAGGTTACAGTAGGCGTGTTTAATCCTGCAACAAACAAAACGGTTTACTTGCAGGCTGGTGACCCGACCGATCGTTATTTTACAAACATTGCATGGAGCCCCGATGAGAAGACCATCTATATGTTTGAATTGCCTCGTACGCAAGACAAGGCTGAACTCGTGGCATACGATGCACAGACTGGTGTACGTAAACAAGTGCTTTATACGGAAACAAACAAACGTTATGTAGAGCCGTGTAACCCCATTCAGTTCTTGCCTTGGGATAAATCAAAGTTTGTGATGCAGACGCGTCGCGATGGCTACAACCATCTCTATTTGTTCGACACTACAGGTAAGGAATTAAAGCAGCTCACCAAGGGAACTTTCGAGGTGATTGAAGTATTGGGCTTTAACACTGCTAACAAGAGTATTGTGTACCAAAGCAACCAAAACAATCCAATTCAATATAGTAACTTTAGCGTGAACGTAAATTCGGGCAAGGTGCTTTGTTTGGACAATGCAGAAGGAACACACTATGCTACGCTCTCAGCTAATGGTAAGTTCATTATGGATCGTTGGTCATCACCTAAAACTTTCCGTCAATACGATTTGGTAAGCACAAGCAAAAAGCAAATTACAAAACTTCATGCTGATGGCAATCCTTGGACTGCCTACAACGTGCCTGAAATTAGTAGCGGAAGCATTAAGGCGGCTGATGGCACAACCGACCTTTATTACCGCTTAGTAAAGCCTGTTGACTTTGACCCTGCAAAGAAATATCCCACAGTGGTGTATGTATATGGCGGTCCGCATGCTCACAACGTTGAGGCTGCATGGAACTACTTAGCTCGTCCTTGGGAAATTTACATGGCACAGCGTGGTTACGTTGTGTTTGTGGTTGATAACCGTGGTTCAGAGCACAGAGGCTTTGAATTTGAAAGCTGTACACATCGACACTTGGGTGACAATGAAATGGCAGACCAAGTGAAGGGTGTTGATTTCTTAAAGACGCTTCCTTATGTAGATGCTAATCGCATTGGTGTACATGGTTGGTCGTTTGGTGGTTTTATGACTACCAACCTCATGTGTTCTTATCCCGACATCTTTAAAGTTGGTGTAGCAGGTGGTCCTGTTATCGATTGGAAGTACTACGAAGTGATGTATGGCGAACGCTATATGGACACACCACAAGAGAACCCCGAAGGCTATGCTTCTTCGTCACTCCTCAACAAGGCAAAGAATCTTAAAGGCCGTTTGCAAATCATCGTGGGTTATAACGATCCTACATGTGTAATGCAGCATAGCCTTAGTTTCCTCCGTGCTTGTGAAGATGCTGGCACTCAGCCCGACTATTTTGTATATCCTGGCGATGGTCATAACATGATGGGTCACGACATGGTTCACTTACATGAACGCATTACTCGTTACTTCGACGATTATTTAAAGAAGTAAACAAATATAATTACGCCTCAGTTCCTCCAAAAAGGAATTGAGGCGTATGCGTTAATGGCATGGCAGAAGGCATGAAGAAAGGTAGGGTGTTCAAAATCCGTAAAAAAGTTCTGCATGAGATTTGATAGTTTTATCAGGATATTCCATGCGCCAGCCTCACCCCGTTAGGTAGGGTGTTCAAAATCCGCAATTTTTTTCTGCACGATTTTTGATAGAATCATCAATATTTCATGCGCCAGCCTCACCCCGTTAGGGGTGATATAAGGTAGCCAGGTATGAGAATGAGAGGGGGCTTGTCCCCTCTCATTCTCATGCCTGGTTATTGGATATGCTCCCGATGCACTTCGCACGCCGTAGGTGTGC
>UQPD01000018.1 GCA_900542795.1 uncultured Prevotella sp.
GAGATTACTACGCGTCTCGTGGGCTCGGAGATGTGTATAAGAGACAGGTATATATCTGCATACTTACGAAATATATTTGTATATTTGCAGCATAAAATACAAACATAATACAAAATATGAACAGCAGAATGAAACGCATGGAGGTGCTCAGAGTGATACTTGCAAGCACCAATACGCTCAGTAGTCACGAGCAGATTCTTGAAGAATTGATTAAGAATGGTTGCAATGTGACGCAAGCAACTCTTTCGCGTGACTTAAACAAAATGCACGCCACCAAAGTGCTTACTGCCGATGGATATAGATATGTATTACCCGAAAATCCTATGTATCATCGTACGGTGAAAGCTGATGTGGTACCGCAATACTTGCGTAACTCGGGTTTCCTTTCTATTTCTTTTTCAGGACATATGGCTGTGCTGAAAACACGTCCAGGATATGCTGGCGGTTTGGCTTCGGACATTGATGCGCATAAACTTAACACCGTATTGGGTACGATTGCTGGTGATGATACGATACTTATTATTATTCGTGAAGAAGCAAGCCGACAAGAACTTACAGACGAGTTGGCTTCAGTAATTCCAGCATTGCGCAGCATTGTGCTGTAAATATTATGTAAGGGTTTGAACATGAACCTACTTAACCTGATAACAACTCAAAAACTTTTAGATAATGGAAGAATATGACGATGGTATTAAAGTGATAGTGGCTGACGCAAGTCACGAAAAGTACGTCGACACCATATTACAAACAATTACGGATGCTGCTAAGGTGCGTGGTTCGGGCATTGCCAGTCGTACGCATGAGTATGTGGCTACCAAAATGAAGGAACGTAAAGCTATTATTGCGCTCTATGGTGAGGAATTTGCTGGGTTTTGCTACATTGAAAGTTGGGAAAATAAGCACTACGTGGCTAACTCAGGTTTGATTGTTGTGCCTAAATTCCGTGGTCACCATTTGGCTACACGTATCAAACGTTTGGCATTCTCTTTGAGTCGTTTGCGTTGGCCAAAAGCAAAAATATTTGGTCTGACAAGTTCGGGAGCTGTGATGCGCATCAATACTTCTTTGGGTTATGTGCCTGTTCCTTTTGCCGAACTCACGCAAGATGATGAATATTGGAAAGGTTGTGGAACTCCTGAAGCTCCTTGTTGCATAAATTGTGATGTTTTGGCACGTACCAAACGTAAATATTGCGTATGCACGGGTATGCTCTTTGATCCCGAACGTCACCCCAATACTCCTTTGCCTGTAGAAGTTCCGCAGGATGTAATTGACTTTATTAACACGCACGAGGCGTAATAGTAGTAATGGATGAAAGAAACTGAAGATGGCGCATGTTTATTTACTTCGTTTCTTTGAACGGCAGATTGTATAGCTCATACTTCATCCTTATTCCTTAATTCTTCACACAAAAAATATGGAAGCTAAGAAAAAAGTAGTTGTAGCCTTTAGTGGCGGACTTGATACATCATACACAGTAATGTACCTTGCTAAAGAAAAAGGGTACGAAGTTTATGCTGCTTGTGCCAATACAGGTGGTTTTAGCGATGAACAGCTCAAGGCTAACGAAGAAAATGCCTATAAATTGGGAGCAACAAAATATGTTACTCTCGATGTTACGCATGAGTATTACGAAAAGAGCCTTAAGTTTATGGTTTATGGCAATGTGCTTCGTAATAACGTGTATCCTATTTCTGTATCGTCTGAACGTATTTTCCAGGGTATGGCAATTGCGCGTTATGCTAAGGAAATTGGTGCTGACGCTATAGCACATGGTTCAACAGGTGCTGGTAATGACCAAGTGCGTTTTGACATGACATTTTTGGTGATGTGTCCTGATATGGAGATTATTACCCTTACACGCGATGGTAATTTGAGTCGTAAGGATGAGGTGGACTACTTGAATGCACATGGTTTTAAGGCTGATTTTGCTAAACTGAAGTATTCTTATAACGTGGGTATTTGGGGTACCAGTATCTGTGGTGGTGAAATTTTGGATTCAGCTCAAGGATTGCCC
Organism: uncultured Prevotella sp.; assembly: GCA_900542795.1. Classification (GTDB taxonomy): domain Bacteria; phylum Bacteroidota; class Bacteroidia; order Bacteroidales; family Bacteroidaceae; genus Alloprevotella. The sequence goes on from UQPD01000018.1 coordinate 2,018, forward strand.
GAAAGTGCATACCTCAAGCAGGTTACTAAAGAAGGCACAGAACAGTTGAAACTGACTTTCGAAAAAGGTGAACTCAAAGCTATAAATGGTACTCGCTATGATGATCCTATTGCAGCAATCCGTAAGGTGGAAGAGATTGGTGCAGCTTATGGTATAGGTCGTGACATGCACGTAGGTGATACGATTATTGGCATTAAGGGACGTGTAGGTTTTGAAGCTGCTGCTCCAGCATTGATTATTGGGGCACATCGTTTCTTGGAGAAATATACGCTCTCAAAGTGGCAACAGTATTGGAAGGATCAAGTGGCAAATTGGTATGGCATGTTCTTGCATGAGAGTCAATATCTTGAACCTGTGATGCGCGATATTGAAGCAATGCTTACTTCGTCGCAACGTTATGTTAATGGTACTGTCATTCTTGAACTCCGTCCGTTGTGCTTCCATACGGTAGGTGTTGAAAGTGCTGATGACTTGGTGAAGACGAAGTTTGGTGAATATGGCGAAACTCAAAAGGGTTGGACTGCTGAGGATGCTAAGGGCTTTATTAAGGTGCTCAGTACACCGCTCCGTGTGTTCTATGCAAATCATCCCGATGGTGAATAATTAGATATTTGTTATTTTTGAGGTTAAAAGGGTGGGGGACATCGTTCCTGTGAATTCTCTACGCTTTTAACCTCTTAATTTATAATGGTGCAAAAATACTTATGATAAAAATAGGAATTATTGGTGGTGCTGGTTATACTGCGGGTGAACTTTGCCGTATTTTGCTAAATCACCCTGAGGCTGAAATTGTTTTTGTTAATAGCGAAAGCAATGCGGGCAATTTGCTTACGGAGGTACACGAGGGACTGTATGGCGAGACCAATATGCGCTTTACTGACCAACTGCCGTTTGATGAGGTTGATGTGGTGTTCTTTTGTTTTGGACATGGCAAAAGTACACAATTTTTGGCAGAACATTATATTCCTGCTAATGTACGTATCATTGATTTAGCGCAAGATTTTCGTTTGGCAGCTGAAGACAATGACTATGTATATGGTTTACCAGAGCTTAATCGCAGTCAAATTCGCAATACATTGCATGTGGCTAACCCTGGTTGTTTTGCTACTTGTATTCAATTAGGACTTTTACCTTTAGCTGAAGCGGGCTTGTTAAACGATGACATTTCGGTAAATGCTATTACAGGTTCTACTGGAGCTGGTGTTAAACCTGGAGCTACGACACACTTTTCGTGGCGTTCAGGCAATATGAGCATTTATAAGGCATTTGAACATCAGCATGTGCCTGAAATTAAACAGTCGTTACAGCAGTTGCAGCCTTCATTCTGTAGCGAAATAGATTTTATTCCTTATCGTGGTGATTTTCCTCGCGGTATTTTTGCTACAGAAGTAGTAAAGAGCAGCGCACCTATTGATGAGGTTGAGGCTTACTTCCGTGATTTTTATAGCGAAGCACCTTTTACTCATTATGTTGATAAACCTATTGATTTGAAGCAAGTGGTAAATACCAATAAGTGCTTAATTCATGTAGAAAAGCATCGTGACAAACTGCTCGTTACAACTTGTATTGACAATTTACTAAAGGGTGCTTCGGGACAAGCTGTTCAAAACATGAACTTAATGTTTGGTCTTGAAGAGGATACAGGTTTGCGTTTGAAGCCAGTAGCGTTCTAAAAAAGTGCTATTTATTACATAGTACATAAACTTAACACTTAATACACTTATAAAAAGAATGAATCTTTTTCCCGTATATCCATTATTCGATATCAATATAGTAAAAGGCAAGGGTTGTCATGTTTGGGATGAAAACGGGCAGGAATATCTTGACCTTTATGGTGGTCATGCTGTGATTAGTATCGGACATTGCCATCCGCATTATGTGGAAATGCTTACTCAACAACTTAACACGTTGGGCTTTTATTCAAATTCAGTCATCAATAAGTTACAAGAACAGTTGGCTGAACGTTTGGGTAAGGTGTGTGGTTATCCCGATTATCAGTTATTTTTGATAAACTCTGGTGCTGAGGCTAACGAAAATGCTTTGAAGTTAGCTTCATTCCATACGGGGCGCAAGCGCATCTTGGCTGCTGGTAAGGCTTTTCATGGTCGTACATCGTTGGCTGTTGAGGCTACAGACAATCCTAAAATTGTAGCTCCTGTTAATGCCAACGGACATGTAACATTCCTTCCTCTCAATGATTTAGACGCCTTTACAGCTGAACTGAAAAAAGGGGATGTGGCAGCTGTGATTGTGGAATGTATTCAAGGTGTTGGTGGCATTCGCATGGCGACAAAGGCGTTTATGCAAGGTTTGCGCAAGGTGTGTGACGAAGTTGGTACATTGCTTATTTGTGATGAAATACAATGTGGTTATGGTCGTTCTGGTAAATTCTTTGCGCACCAACATTTGGATGTGAAACCTGATATTATTACTTGTGCCAAAGGTATTGGTAATGGTTTCCCTATGGGTGCAGTGCTTATTTCGCCTAACATTCCTGCTACCTATGGTATGCTGGGTACAACTTTTGGGGGTAACCACTTGGCTTGTACTGCAGCTTTGGCTGTGCTTGATGTGATAGAAAACGAACACTTGGTGGAGAATGCTGCTAAAGTGGGTAGTTTCCTTCTTGACGAACTCAAAAAGCTTAAGGCTGCTAACCCACACATAGTGGATGTGCGTGGTGAGGGCTTAATGATTGGCATTGAATATGATGAGCCTATCAAGGATTTCCGCAACAAATTAGTGCACGAGAAGCACATGTTTACAGGGGCTGCTTCAACAAACATTTTACGTTTGCTCCCTCCTCTTAGCCTTAGCATAGAGGAGGCTAAGTTGGCGCTTAGTTATTTAAGGTAAAGAAAGGGCTTTAGGAGCTTAGAAATTCTAGAGATTCTAGATTTTCTTGAAAATCTAAGCTACTAAAGCCCTTTTTCTCTTTATTTGCCAAGTTACTTTTTTAGGTCTTCAATTTCTTCTTGTTGCTTGTAATAAGCTTTGAGGGCGCGTTGTTTGAGGTCTTCGTAGGCAGCTTGCCATTCGGCAGCATTAGCTTCGGCTTGTTGAACTTTTTGCTGCAGCTTGGGTACTAACTCTTCAAGTTCTTTGAGTCTTTCGTCTTGTTGGCTACGATAACCTGTTCGGGCGCGGTGCATGCGCTCTCTGATACCACCTTGTGTGATAAATTCTTGTTCAAGCTTTTTGAGAAAACTCATCATCATTTTGTCAATCATGTGGCAAAGTGTGAGCGCATAGTTGCACATTTCCTCGTCAGTCCATTGCTTGAAGAAATTTTCGTAGTCGCAAAGTTTGTTGTGGTATCGACAGTAGTTGAGCATCTTATCAAAGCGTTCTTCGCCCTTTACATAAAAGTGTAAATGGTGTGACTTTATATAATCTTCAAAGTCTTCACGCAATTCTTTTAAAGAAGCTCTTGCCACATTGAGCAACTTTAGTTGCATTTCAGTAGAAGTGACCCCATCAGCCAAACCTTCTACAATGTTTTGTTTGCATGAACGTGCGGCTTGTATTACTTGGTCGCGTGTGCGGTCTTTGTAAAGATGGATGAAACGGTCGCAAAACGAAAAGGATAGTTGATATATCACATCTGCTTTTTGATAAAAGAAAAGTGCGTCCCAATAAGTTTGCTTACCTAAAATAAAAAGTTCCTTGTTATTGTCGTTTTCCATGTGATAGTTTAGGGTTGATAAATAAAAGAATTGGCGCAGAAAGAGCTTGTTTACGCTCCTTCTGCGCCAAGTTTTTTATGTATAGGCTAAATGTTATAGAATTAAGCCAAAGCCAAATCTACAACCTTCTTAACAGCTTCTTCAAGTCCTGTAGCGTCCTTACCACCTGCTGTCGCAAAGTGGGGAGCACCACCACCGCCACCCTTAATGAGTTTAGCGGCTTCGCGAACAAGTTGTCCTGCATTAAGTTGCTTACTTGCAACAAGATCTTTGCTAATCATAACGGTGAGCAAGGGCTTACCTTCGTGTGTAGAACCGAGTACAACGAGTGTGTTGTTGGGCAAAATACCTGAAATTTGGAATGCGAGGTCCTTCACAGAGTTGGGATCAATGGCTGTGGGGATAACGCACTTTACAAGTTTAATACCCTCAACATCCTCTGCGCCGTTCACTAAACGATCGCGAAGTTCTACAAGCTTTTCTTTAACGTAGCCTTCAACCTGTTTCTTCAAACCATCGTTTTCCTCGATTGTCTTCTTGATAACAGCTGTGAGGTCCTTGGCATTGTTGAAGAACGACTTCAAATCGGTAAGCATGTCTTGCTGAGCATAAACGCTCTCTTCGGCTGCTTCGCCAGTAATAGCTTCGATACGACGAACACCAGCTGCTACGCTGCTTTCGCTAACGATACGCAACAAACCAATGCGACCTGTGCTCTTAGCGTGGCAACCACCGCAGAATTCAACACTCTTGCCAAACTGAACAACGCGAACCTTATCGCCATACTTTTCACCAAAGAGGGCTATAGCGCCAAGCTTCTTAGCCTCTTCCATGGGAACGTCACGATGATCTTGAAGAGGAATATCCTCGCGGATACGACGGTTTACAATGCGTTCTACCTGACGGAGTTCTTCAGCTGTAACTTTTTGGAAGTGAGAGAAGTCAAAACGAAGGTAGTCGGGGGTAACAAGTGAACCCTTTTGTTCAACGTGCTGTCCGAGTACTTCGCGCAAAGCTTGGTCGAGTAAGTGAGTAGCTGTGTGGTTTGCTTCGCTACCGCGACGGAACTTTATGTTAACTTCTGCGTGGAAAGTTGCTTCGGGGTTAGTAGGAAGTTTCTTAGTAAGGTGAATGGGCAAGTTGTTTTCGCGCTTTGTGTCGAAAATTTCCACTTTTTCATCGCCAGCAACAAGCAGACCTTGGTCACCTACTTGACCACCCATTTCAGCATAGAAGGGAGTGTGGTCGAGTACCAATTCAAAGTAAGTTTGTTTCTTTTGCTGTACGCGGCGGTAACGCAAAATGTGGCAATCGCATTCAGTGAAGTCCCAACCCTTAAATTCAGTTTCGCCTTCTTTCAGAATAACCCAGTCATCAGTTTCAACGGCTGCTGCATTGCGGGCACGTTCTTTCTGCTTCTGCATCTCTGTGTTAAATCCTTCTTCGTCAACTTCAAGACCATTCTCATGGCAGATAAGTTCAGTAAGGTCGAAGGGGAAACCATAAGTATCGAAGAGAGTGAAAGCCTTTTCGCCTTCAACAACACTCTTACCTTCTTCTTTAGTTTTAGCAATTACAGTCTCGAGCATGTTGATACCCGTTGAAAGTGTGCGAAGGAAGCTTTCTTCCTCTTCCTGCATAACACGACCAATGAGAACCTGCTGTGCTTTAAGTTCGGGGAATGCACCCCCCATTTCCTCAACCAATGTAGGAACGAGCTTACAAAGGAAGGCTTCGCGTTGACCGAGGAAAGTGTAAGCATAACGTACTGCACGGCGCAAAATACGTCGAATTACATAACCAGCTTTAGCGTTTGATGGCAACTGACCATCGGCAATAGAGAAAGAAATGGCACGTAAGTGGTCGGCAATAACGCGCATAGCTACGTCAATCTTTTCGTCCTTGCCATATTCAAATCCTGAAAGTTCACCAATTTTTTTGATGATGGGCTGGAAGATGTCAGTGTCGTAGTTAGAGTTTTTACCTTGAATGGCACGTACCAAACGTTCAAAGCCCATACCCGTATCAATAACGTTCATTCCTAATGGTACGAGTGAACCATTTGCCTTACGCTCAAACTGCATAAACACGATGTTCCAGATTTCAATAACCTGTGGATCGTCTTTATTAACCAATTCACGTCCAGGCACCTTTGCTTTCTCTTCAGAAGTACGGCTGTCAAGGTGAATTTCAGAGCAAGGACCGCAAGGACCTGTATCGCCCATTTCCCAAAAGTTATCATGCTTGTTACCATTGATGATGTGGTCAGCGGGTACGTGCTTAGCCCAATAAGAGGCAGCTTCATCATCACGCTTCAGTCCCTCTTCTTCCGAACCTTCAAATACGGTAACGTAAAGGTCTTTGGGGTCGAGGTGGAGAACGTCAACCAAGTATTCCCAAGCGTAGTCAATAGCACCTTCTTTAAAGTAGTCGCCAAAACTCCAGTTGCCGAGCATCTCGAACATGGTGTGGTGGTAAGTGTCGTGACCTACCTCTTCCAAGTCGTTGTGCTTACCGCTTACACGGAGACACTTCTGAGTATCTGCACGTCTACGAGGTTCAGGGTCGCGTTGACCGAGGATAATATCTTTCCACTGGTTCATACCTGCATTGGTGAACATCAGCGTGGGGTCGTCTTTAATTACCATGGGCGCAGAAGGCACGATGGTGTGTCCCTTCGACTCAAAGAAACTCTTGAATGAGTCGCGGATTTCGTTAGCTGTCATCATATTTATATGTATGTTTTTATTATTCTGCATGCAAAATTAGTGTAAACCGCATGCAATACAAAACAAAAGTGAAAAAACTTTTGCCCATTCCACCTTTGTGAAACATTTATAGTGTGCAATAGCACCAAAATGTTGCAAAACCACCTTTTTCTAATTTCTGAATAATGCAGAATGAAAAAGCATGCTTGTTGCGTAATAAAAATATAATTCGTACCTTTGGCACAAAACTTTAAATAGTAGAAATACGCTTTGTAAATAGAAGTGATATTTCTTTGCATGGTGTGTATAAACAAAATTAATTTTTAAGCAATGAAACTCATCTATTTTCATGGATTTGCCTCATCGGGTGCCTCGGGTACGGTGCAAATGCTTCGTAAGATTTTGCCTTCGGCTGAGATAATAGCTCCCGATATACCTGTTGACCCTGAAGAAGCTTTGCCTATGTTGAAGAATTTGGTTGAGGTTGAGCAGCCCGATTTAATTGCTGGTACAAGTATGGGAGGTATGTATGTGCAGCAAATGCACGGACACTTGCGTATTTGCGTTAATCCAGCCTTTAATATGTCGTCATTAAGTAAGGTGTTGCATACGGGCGAACATAAATGGCTGAATGGACGTAAGGATAGTGCCAAGACGTTTAAAATTACGGCGGATATAATCAAGCATTTTAACCAAATGGAACGGAAGCAGTTCGATGGTATTACGCCAGAGGATAAGAACCTATGCTACGGACTTTTTGGTATTAACGATAAAACGGTTAATCCCGTTAACTCTTACACCACATTTACCAAGTACTACACCCATGCTGAGCGCATTGAAGCTGAACATCAACTCAATGAAAAGGTGCTGCGCAAGTATCTTTTGCCTTTGATGAAAGAGTTGCTCGGCGAGAAATATGAAGAAGCGACCCACGAGCCTCTGCCTGATTATATGAAGTATTAGGTTCTTTGTGATGTTTTTTTCAATAACAATTCTACAAAAAATAAATTATCCATCTATAACTAATCAATTTTTCTATGAAGCAAATTTACCTTTGGGCTTCGGCTCTCTGCCTGTCTTTGGCTCCTTTGGCAGCCAATGCGCAGTTGCAGTTGGTGAACGAAGCCGTGACAAGTGCCGAAAATGAACCGGCTCCTGTACATCCTGTACCTGCGCCCAGACAATTGAAGTGGCAACGCACAGAGTTTTATGCCTTCTTCCACTATGGCATGAATACCTACACGGGCGATGAGTGGGGATATGGTAACGAAGATGTAAACAAGTTTGCTCCTACCGCAGTGCCTAATCCAGAACAGTGGCTCAGAGCCGTGAAGGAGGCAGGCATGAAGGGTGGCATTGCCGTTGTAAAGCATCACGATGGCTTTTGTCTTTGGGATACAAAAACGACTGATCACAAGGCAACTTCTTCAAACAATGCGAATGCTAAGAAAACCAACATCCCTCGTGACTTTGCAGCTGCAGCTACAAAATTGGGCATGAAGTATGGTTTCTACGTTTCGCCTTGGGACAGAAACAATGCTGAATATGGTAAAGATACTTATGTGAAAAATGTATTCTTGCGTCAGTGTGCCGAGTTGGCAGCTTACGGAACCGATCAGTTTGAGATGTGGTTTGATGGTGCTAATGGTGGTGACGGATATTATGGCGGTGCTAACGAATCGCGTAGCATTGACCGTTCAACTTACTATGACGTACCCAACTTGCGCGACACCGTACACAAGGTTTGTCCTGATTGTGTGCTTTGGGGTGTAGGTGGTGAAAGCCGTTGGATTGGTAACGAAGAAGGTTGGGCTGGTGAAACAAACTGGAGTCCAGAAGAATACCTCTACGCTGCTGAGAAAAATGGTATGTATGGTAATATGAATGGTTGGTATTGGCAACCTGGTGAAAGCGATGCTAAGATTACTAACAATGGTTGGTTCTGGCATAATGGCGAAACACTCCTTTCAACCGAACGTCTTTTCCAGATGTATCTTGAAACTGTAGGTCGCAATGCAACTTTAATTCTCAACTGCCCGCCCGATAAGTCTGGTTCGCTTCCCACAGCAACCGTTAATCGTTTGAAGGAATTGGGCAAAATGCTCAAAACTCGTTTGCAAGGCAGAAACTATGCCACTACAGCTAACGCTATAGAGGCAGATGTTACTCGCGATGCTGGTGTAGGTCGCTCGTTTAATATTGAAAATGTGGTTGATGGTGATTCTGCTACTTACTGGGCTACCAATGATGGCGTGAAGCAAGCAACTATCACCTTTAAGTGGAACGATGTTCAACCCATTCGCTATGTCGTTTTGCAAGAGCACATTCAGTTGGGTCAGCGTGTAAAGTCATTTAGCATCGAAACCAGTCGTGATGGTGTGAAATGGACCAAGCGTGGTGGTAACATTGCCACAACAACCATTGGTTACAAGCGTATTATTCCGCTCAATGGCAGTACAAGCAGTAGTTACAGTAACGTTCAAAACGTGAAGTACTTGCGCATCAAGATTTTGGATAGCCGCGCATGTCCCACAATCGAGAATATTGAACTGAGATAATCATTATTATTATGAGATTGTTTATTGGGGAAAAAGGGCAAGATACGCTCGTTTATAATCTCCCTAATCATGCTCATAAAACACCATAACATCTGAAAAATCAATGAAAAAGCAATATATGGCTCTTGCTGCATTGGCTTTGCCCCTTGCAACAATGGCACAGACCGTAAAAGTTGACTTTGAAGACGCTTCGGGATACAAGAGTATCGGTGTGTACGATACATGGGAAGAATCACCTTTCCGTACTGGCAAACTCCAAGGTAATTGTGCCGTGGTAGACAACTTTTTGCCAACAACCGACCTCGAAGGTTCTATCGTAAACGATTCAAAGAAGATTCTTGGCATACAGCGTTCACGTTTTGGTAGTAACACCTTTGGTGCACGCATCGACCTGAACACACCTTTCAACATCAATCCTACATTGCAGTATGTACACGTTAAGATGCACAAGCCCGTTAAGGGGCGTGTAATGCTCGTGGCATTGGGTAAGCGTCCTGATCGTCCTGGTCAGAGCAATGATGTAGAACAAGCATGGGCTTATTCTACTTCAGCCTCGGCTGTCGACCAATGGTTCGATGCTGTGTTCCCCATTAAAGGTTGCAATGGTGTGCAAGTTCACAGCCTTGTTATTGTTCCTGACGTATCTTCACCGCAGGAACTCACGAGCGACTTTGTTGCTTACATCGACGATATTGAAGTAAACAACTCTTCAGCTCCCCGTTTCTTCACAAAGTCGTACTATGGTCTTAACTTTGACGAAAGCGCAACTTCTGGAAAGCCCGGGCGTTATATAGAAAACATCAAACTCACGAGTCCTTCAGCAGGTGCACAGACCATAGCGGTGGGTTCAGCAAGTCCGCAGTTAATCTATCGCAACTTCACTGACAACGTATTCAAGGCTAAAGCTGGTGAAACCCTGACTCCCTCTATTGCATATAAGAATGGTGATTGGATGAATGGTTTCGTATACGTAGACTTGAAGAACGATGGTAAGTTCGATGCCTCTTTCGATGAAACCACACACAAGGCTACTGAAGGTTGCGACCTTATGAGCTACTACTATATTGAAACCGTTGAAAACCAGAGTGGCTATAAGTATGATGGTACTGCAATTAGTGGTAATAATCGTAACTACCTTACTACTCCAGCCTTCAAATTGCCCGAAAATCTTACGCCCGGCTTCTACCGCATGCGTTACAAGGTTGACTGGGGTAACCTTGATCCTGCGGGACGTATGACTTCAACCAATAGCATTCAGCAAAATGGTGGTTACATTGTAGACGTACGTCTTAACGTGCATGCTGATAAAGTGAACCTCTCTGCAGCTAGCCGTAATGGTTACATCACTTTGAGCGATGGTACCGAACTTGTAAACTACAAGACAGACTTTGGCAAGGCAATTGTAATTAAGGCAACTCCTGCTCCTGGTTTCAAGGTCGATTCAATCACCATCTTCCATGGTTATAATCTCCAAGGTGATCAAGTAAATGAGTATGGCACTAAGCAATATGAAACCCTTGTGGTTCGTGCTAAAGACTTTAGTGCTGATGGCACTTACACCATCCCTGCAGCTTTGGTAGATGGCGACATCAGCATCGATGGTCAGTTTGCCAGTACAGGTGCAACAGGTGTAGCTCAACAACAAGTTGTCCATGAACTGACTTTTAGCGTTGCGGCCGAGACTATCCATCTCCATGCAACCAAGGCAGTAAAGGTAACCTTGGTTGATGCCAAAGGCCGCATCCTCTTGAACGAAAAACTTAAGGGCAATCGTACGCTTACTTTGCCCCAAGGTGTTTATGTGCTCAATGGCAATAAGGTGATCGTGCCTTAATCCTTGCACATTAACAACCCATGGTTTAATCCCATTCCTGCTTTTTAGTGGGGATGGGATTTTTTTCGTATAAGTTACTCGCATTGTAAGCAAATATGCGTTTTTTTACCAAATTATTCACAAAGCCACTTTTTGTTGTTGTTTTCAACGTTAAAAAACACGCTACACTCATTTGTTTTGTTTATATTTGCATCATCTTTACAAATATTTCTACCAATCATCTATGAACAAAAAATCCTTTCTTATTGGTGTAGCTGCGCTTATGTTGCCTATGGCAATACATGCCCAATACACCATTTATCCCGTACCGCACGAACAAACAGCAGGTACGGGCAAAGTGAGTTTTACAAAAAACGTCAATGTTATTTGCGACAATGGCATTGACCAATATACCAAGAAGCGTGTCACCAACGTGTTTGCCGAAAAAGGCATTACCGTAAACTTTTCAAACGCTGCTTCAACCACTGAGTCAAATGTGTATCTTGGCATCAATGGTGCTAAGGGTAAGGGTAATGAAGTGGCTACAAGTCTTGGTCTTGCACTCGATGTGCTCAGCAAAGAAAATAAGTTCGACCGTCACATTCTTTCACTAACAGATGCTGGCAACGGTGTGGCACAACTTCTTGTGTTAGGCGAGAATACCGATGCTACCTTTATGGGTTTGGCTTCACTCGAACAAATACTCGACAATGGCACAAGCGACTTACAGACCGTAACCCTCAACGACTATGCCGACCTCAAGGAGCGTGGAATTATTGAAGGTTTCTATGGCAAACCTTATTCGAGCGAGGTGCGCAAGGATTTGCTCCGTTTCATGATGCGTAACAAGATGAACTGCTACGTATATGGTCCCAAGAGCGATCCTTATCACTCAGGTAAATGGTCTGAGCCTTATCCCACAACACTCACCGAAAATCAGAAGACATCGGGTTTTGTTGATCAGCAGGCTTTGAAGGACTTTACCGATGTGTCGCACGAAACAAAGGTAAGCGTGGTTTGGGCTATTCACCCGGGTAATAGTTTGCTCAACGATAACAACGTTGTTAGCAAAATCATGGGCAAGTTCGAGAATATGTATAACCTCGGTTTCCGTCAGTTTGCTGTGTTCTGCGATGATGTGGGTGTACCTTCAACACAAGAGGGTATGGACAAAACTGCGCAGCGTGTAACCGATATTCAGCGTAGCATTGAGAGTAAGTGGAATATTGCTGGCGCCGATCCTGCTGACACCGTAAAAGCATTGCGCTTTACACCTCAAATTTATTGTCGTGCCTTTGCAGGTCCCGACTCGCAGTTTAATGGTTTCTTCCAAGCATTGAGCAAACTTCCTGCCAATGTAACAGTTTACTACACTGGTGGTGGTGTGTGGAGTGTGCCTAACAATGGCGACCTCAATACGGTGCAAAATCAGTTTGGTCGTAACGTAATTTGGTGGTGGAACTATCCTTGTAATGACAATGGCACAGGTCCTAACGAAATCTATCCGTTAGACATGAAGTCGAACTTCTATGACATGCCCAATGTAAACAGCAATGCCACTATCGAGTCAGAACTTACAGCCAGCAATCAAGGTATTCTTTGCAACCCCATGGAGCAAGGTAGTGCTTCGCGCACACCCGTGTTCTCAGCGGGCGACTATAGCTGGAATAACAAGGGCTTTGATAACCTGAAATCATGGGAAGCTTCATTCAAGTCGCTCTTCCCTGGTAACGAAAAGTTGCAAAAGGCTTATCGTTTCTTGGCACCCTATCTCAGCAAAAACGACCCAGAATCGCTCAACAAGCTCATTAGTAACTATAAGAGTAAAAAGGATGGTGCCGAACTTGGTGCTTTGATGGACGAGATTATCAGCAACTGCGAGGTGATGAACGCTACCGAACACTCAAGCGTAGTGAGCGATAGCTTGCTCTATGTTGACATTAAACCTTGGGTACTCCGTTTGCAAGCCGTGGCACAAACTGTTAAGCAGTTTATTGCCGTAAAGGATGTTGCCGAAATTGAACAAGCATGGGCAGACTATCGTGCAGGTATAAACAAAGCCAACACGCTCTCAACTGCTGATGAGTTTATGGCACGTCACATGAGTGGTTTTGGTAGTGATGGTATCAGTACAGAGCCGCGTCTTACACACGCTTCCTATCGTTACCTCACTCCCTTTGTTGACTACTTGAAGGAAAAAGCTCTCGATGGTAAGTTCAGTTCAGAAACCGAATGTAAGATGTTTACCAATGTTGAAGGTGCAAAACTCAACATCCGAAAGACGAGTGAAAAGTATATTATTAAAGGTACTGTAACTTTGCCACAAGGGGGATATGCAGGTATTGAATTGCCCGCTCCCACATTGCTTTCATCCATAAGCATCCCGACGTCGGTGTGGGAAGATGCCGACTTTAAGTGCATGGTAAGCGTTGATGGTAAAACTTGGACACCTATAGCTGAGAATAAGGCAGTTTCGGCTGATTATGTACACTATTTTGTAATTCTCAACGCAAGTGATGCAGAGAAAGAACTCGCCTTTGGTACGGGTGCTCGTCTCACCGAGACTTCTGTAACCGTAAAGAGTGCGAGTGCTCCCAGCACCAATTATTGGAATAATCATTCAGCCAATCTTATGGCTGATGGTAGTTACAATACCTATGTTTGCCTCAATCGTGTACAAGAGCTGAACGACATGTATACGATAGAACTCTCTGAACCCGTAGATATTCGCAATGTGCGCATTGTTATGGGTTCAACCAATGGCGACTATCCTACAAAGGGTACAGTGCTTGTATCATCGAATACCAGTAAGTGGACACAACTCCATGTAGCTGGCACCAAGGATTTGGTGTTTAAGATGGATGCCAAGCAAATCAAGAAGGTGGGTACCGATTCAGATTCAGGTGCCGACATTATGGCACTCGACTTTATGCCTCCTTTGGTTGATGGTAAGTTCACACCCATCAATGCTAAATACGTACGTTTTAAGGTAACTGGTCCTAACACGAATAAATGGTTGCGTTTACACGAAATTGAGGTGAATGGTGACGTTGTAAACGTCAAGGCTCCTATGCAGGCTCCAAGTGGCGTTTCTATCGTAGCAGCTTCAGACAACAATCCGCTAAGTTCAAGTGCAGGTTACACACTTGGCACAGCTAAGGGTGGTGAATTTGTTTACAACTTTAACCATGCAGCTGATGTGCAGAAGCTCATCCTCTTCTGCGATGAAAATACACTTTCAGGTGTGGAATATGCCGTTACATCAGATGGTGAAAACTGGACAAATGTAGATGCAGAGCAAGTTAGTGGTGTTGTTAAGTTCAACTTCGACAAGGGAAACAACATCAAGGCCCTCCGCATTACATGGAACACAGCAACCGTTCCTGCCATTTACGAGGTTTCAGAGCAATTGAATGCTGAGGCTTCCATGCCCGTTATTTCACGTATTGGCACAGTGAAGGCAGAAGCTGCAAAGGATGCTGTGACTGTTTCGGTTAAGGGAAATCGCATTGTAGCTGAGTCTGCCACAGGTTTGCGTTCAGTAGATGTTTATACTTTAGATGGTCGCCACGTGCTTAATCAGTCATTAGCTGGTGCTCACCAAGCAACCCTTCCCATTGTAAATGCAGCAGTTATTGTGAAAGTGACGCTTACTAACGGAACAACACAAAGCTTTAAGTTGACCAAATAAATCTTTGTTGCCACAACACAACAAAATGAATTTAAAAAAATATCCTTCCTTGGTTTTTCCATGGAAGGATATTTTTTGTGTACACCCAAACGGATAATAACAGTAAGAAAAGCATTATAAAAATGCGTTGTAACAGAAACTTAACACAATCGTAATTCCTTGCCAACATTCACCCCGTACTTTTGCAGTCGAAAATCAAATAAAGTACTAAGTAAAGAAAACAGTATGGAATGGATGTTTTTAGGAATGGTAATATTCCTGTTCGTTCTCGCCGCGTTCGACCTTTGGGTCGGTGTTAGTAACGATGCGGTAAATTTTTTAAATTCAGCCATAGGCTCGCGTGCGGCAAAGTTTCGGTCGCTTGTTATTATTGCGGGCATAGGCGTGTTCTGCGGTTGTGTGTTGAGCAATGGCATGATGGATATTGCTCGTCATGGCATTTTCTCACCGCAGTATTTTAGTTTTAAAGATGTTATGTACATCTATCTTGCGGTGATGGTAACCGACATAGTGTTGCTCGACATTTTCAATTCGTTTGGCATGCCAACCTCAACCACTGTGTCTATGGTGTTCGAGTTACTTGGAGCAGCATTCGCTTTTACCATGCTCAAAATCGCTGGCGGCGATTCTGCACTTGTTATGGCAGACTACCTTAACACCTCAAAAGCACTCGAGGTTATTATGGGTATCTTCCTCAGTGTGCCTATAGCCTTTGTGTTTGGTGCTTTGGTACAATATCTCACCCGTATCATATTTACCTTCAGCATTACCAAGAACATTCGCTACAAAATTGGTATTTTCGGAGGTGTTGCCATCACAGCCATCCTTTATTTTATGTTGTTCAAAGGCGTCAAGAACCTCTCGTTTATGAGTGGCGACGCTAAGGACTATTTGCACGAAAACATTCTCGCCATCTTAGCTTGTGTGTTTGTGGTATCAACCATCTTGATGCAGTTGCTTCACGCCTTGAAGGTAAACGTGTTCCGTGTGATTGTGCTTATTGGTACTTTTGCTTTGGCAACAGCCTTTGCAGGTAACGACCTTGTAAACTTTATTGGTGTGCCTTTGGCAGGCTTCTCATCTTACACAGACTTTACAGCTAATGGAGCAGGCTTCACCCCCGATACCTTTATGATGTCATCGCTTACAGAGTCAGCGCATACACCCCTCATATTCCTTGTAGCAGCAGGTCTCATCATGGTCTTTGCATTAGCCACATCAAAGAAGGCACGTAAGGTAACCGAAACAGAGGTAGGACTCTCACGTAAGAACGAGGGCGACGAAATGTTTGGTTCGTCAAAAGTAGCTCGCAGTTTAGTACGTTGGGGAAATTCAGTAGGCAATGCCGTAGTAGCTATTACACCAGCTTCCGTATCGCACTTTGTAGATAGTCGTTTCCAAGTACCCCAATCAGCCGAAGGAAATGAAGCCGCTTACGACATGTGTCGTGCTTCAGTCAACTTGGTCATGTCATCGTTGCTCATTGCTTTGGGTACTTCGCTTAAGCTTCCGCTTTCAACCACCTTTGTCACCTTTATGGTAGCCATGGGTTCTTCACTTGCAGACCGTGCTTGGAGTCGTGAAAGTGCCGTGTTCCGCATTACAGGCGTGCTCACCGTGATTGGTGGTTGGTTCATTACAGCTGGTGTAGCATTCAGTGCCTGTTTTGTAGTAGCATTATTGATGAACTTTGGTGGTATCGTAGCAGTAGTGATTATAGTTGCAGCAGGTATCTACAGCATCATTCATAGCCAGCAACGTTTTGCTCGCAAACAAAAAGAAGCACAGGATGGTGGCGATGTCCTCTTTCAACAAATCCTTGCTCAGAAAGATCGTAAGGTTGTTATCAACATGCTTACCCGTCACATCAACATGAGCGTAGCAAACATGTTGCGCAGCTATGCCACAGCCCTAACCTCATGCACCGACGGCTTGCTTCACGAGCAATTACGTCCCTTGCGTCAGTCCTTACGAAAACTAACAGACGAAAAACGTGAACTCAAGAGCATTCGTCGTCGCGAAACCATTTGCTTGCGTCGCGTATATCCACCTTTGGTAGGTGTGCGTCTTAGCACAAGTTTCCACCTCATTCACAACTCATTGCGTCAGCAGCTCTATGGTCTTATTCGTATAGCCGAGCCAGCTCGCGAGCATGTAGACAATCACTTCAGCCCCATTGATGGCGAAACAGCCGAGCGTTTCTGTCGCTTGCGCAATGCCGTTACCGAGTTAATGACACAAATAGCTGATAACATGCAGCATCAACGCATACACGAGAATGATCTGTTAGTAGAACGTTGTGGTGAACTCGAAGCTAAAGCAGTTGAGTTTAACGAACATGTTGCCGTAAGCATTCAGGGTGAAAATAGTAATCTCAATTCACTCACATTGATGCTTCACATTGGTCAAGAAATTCAGCAAATCACCATAGAACTTCGTGAACTCATAACCACAAGTAAAACCTATCTTGAACAATTACCGCAGGAATGAAACATGCATTGATTCTAACACCCTTGTTGTGGGCAACTTGCACCTTAGGTGCTTGGGCGCAAACAGACAGCACCGTTGTTGCTAAGAACGATACCAAAAGTTGGATGCCAAAGGTGAGTGGTACGGTTCGTGCCAAAGCCGAATATCAAACCAACGAACACGAAGGTCGCTTTGAAGTGCGCACTGCACGTGTAGCTCTCGATGGCAACATTACCCCATTGGTAGATTATAAGGCAGAAATCGACCTCTCGGATGAGGGAAAAATTAAAATGCTCGATGCTTATGCAGGTGTGTTGCCTGTAAAAGGACTAAACTTCCGACTCGGACAGATGCGTGTGCCTTTCAGCATAGATGCACACCGTTCACCCCATAAGCAGTACTTTGCCAATCGTTCTTTCATTGCCAAGCAAGTAGGTAATGTGCGTGACGTAGGTTTCTATGCAGGTTATTCGCATAAGGGTTGGGTAGTTGAGGCTGGTGCCTTCAATGGTTCGGGCTTAACCAACCAAAAAGATTATTGGACAAAGACATTCAATTTCTCAGCCAAGTTGCAATACATCACCCCCGTAGGTTTAACCTTGCAGGCTTCCGTTCAAAAAATTTCGCCCTCAGGTTTCAACACCTATCTTTATGATGGTGGTGTAACTTACCAAGCAGGTCGTTTCACCGTTGAGGCAGAATATTTGCGCAAGCACTATGCATATGAAGCTTTCAACGATGTCGATGCCTTGGATGCTTTTATCTGCTACGATCAACCTTTGCAGAAGGTGTTCCGAAAAATGAGTTTCTTGTGTCGTTACGACTTAATGACCAATCATTCAGATGGTTCGGTCGATGAACAAGGCAAACTCAAATTAACCGATGCCAAACGCCAGCGTCTAACAGGAGGCATCACTTTGAGTATGGCTCAGAAAATGAATGCAGACATTCGTTTAAACTACGAAAAATACTTCTATCACGACATCTCACTTGCCAAGCCTTCAGAGCGCGACAAGGCAGTAGTGGAGTTAGTGGTACATTTCTAAGATAATTGTTGTTGAATAGTATAGGAAGGTAGTAAAAATGAGGAGTGGCTTGTTTACGCAAGTCACTCCTTTTATTAAATCATGCACAAAAGCATGACTTTACAAAACGCATATCAAAACAAAAAAAGCGGCTTGTTTCCCTAAGGGAAGCAAGCCGTTGTTCTTTACTTTTCAGTAAGTAATTCTTTTGTGTGTATGTGCGTTAAGCGTTAGCTTCTTCAACAGAAACCACGCTACGGTCGCGCTGACCGCGGTGGAAGCTAACTACACCGTCAACAAGGGCGAAGAGAGTGTGATCCTTACCCATGCCTACGTTCTTACCAGGATAGTGTACAGTACCGCGCTGACGAACGATGATGTTACCAGCAACGCAGGTCTGACCGCCCCAAATCTTAACGCCTAATCTCTGTGAAGCCGATTCGCGGCCGTTCTTAGAACTACCTACACCTTTCTTGTGTGCCATTTCTTCTAAACTTTTTAAGGATTAAGCAATAACGTTCTTGATTGTCACTTCAGTGAACTGATGGCGATAGCCATTGAGCTTGCGATAGCCCTTGCGGCGCTTCTTGTGGAAAACGAGCACCTTGTCACCCTTAACGAGTGAAGATACAACTTCGCATACTACCTTGGCGCCTTCTACAGTAGGAGCACCTACCTTTACGTCGCCGTTGTTGTCAATCAACAACACGTTGTCAAATTCAACAGTTTGGCCGTTTTCGGCACCGCAGATGTGGTTTACGAAGAGCTTCTTGCCTTCTTCTGCTTTGAACTGCTGACCGTTAATCTCTACGATTGCGTACATTTTATTTTATATGTATAAACGGATTTTTCCGGGAGGCGGACTGCACTCGCAGCCTCTTGTTTAGCCCCAACGGACTCTAAATCGGCTGCAAAGGTACGGCTTTTTTCTGAAATACAAGTGATTCTCACATGCTTTTTTATTTTTTGTCCCATTTACCCATTCTTTTTTCTTTAAAGTTATACTTATTTACTACTATAGCACACATTTTATAAATAACATTGCCTAACTTTGCACCCAAACAAGAAACAAACTATAACAGAAAACTTATTACACAATGCAATTCCTTATTGACTTTGTTTTGAACAACCTTAACTATTGGTGGGTGTTCGTGTTTATGGCCATCGAGAGTTCGTTCATTCCTTTCCCTTCAGAGGTGGTTGTGCCACCAGCTGCTTTCCTTTCGATGATGGAAGATAATCCCATGAACATTGTGTTGGTTGTCATTGTTGCCACTTTAGGTGCCGACTTAGGCGCACTAATTAACTATTACTTAGCGCGTTGGCTCGGTCGTCCCCTGGTTTATCGTTTTGCCGACAGCCGCATTGGTCACATGTGCCTCATCGACCGTGCCAAGGTAGAACATGCTGAGGCTTTCTTCCGCGAACATGGTGCATCAAGCACCTTCTTTGGTCGTCTTGTTCCAGCAGTGCGTCAGCTCATCAGCATTCCCGCAGGTTTGGCAGGCATGAACTTAGGTCGTTTTTTGCTCTTCACAACCTTAGGTGCTGGTGTATGGAACTCAGTGTTGGCATTGTTGGGCTACCTAATCCACACACAAACCGATTTAAAAACAACACGCGAGGTAGCCGACTTAGCTGCACGCTACAGTCATGAAATTGGCTACGTTATTTTAGCTTGTGCTATTGTAGTTGTAGCATTCTTGGCTTATAAGGGATTGAAGGGTGGTACCAAAAAATAGTAATGAACAAATCAGTTTTTTTGAACAACCCTAAAAAGTAGTAAGCGTGTTCTCCAAAAACATACGTAAAATTATTCAACATCTTATGGGGGCTGCCGCCATTAGCTTTTTGTTTGTTGCAAAGGCAATGGCAGTAGTCCCCATAGTGTGCGATTCGTGTGCCATGTCCTCCCTTGCTACCCTCCCTCCCCACCGTTCCACAGAGCATCAATGGCTTTGGGGAGTTGGCATCGCCAACGTGCTCGACACTTATCTTTCGCCACTCACCTACAAGGGTACAGATGTAACATGGCTTAACCGCACAGAGCGACAAGCACGTTGGGGTGAGTCACGTGTCACGGTTCTTGGCTTGTATAATGCCCATTTCGCCTATGCTCAGTCGCCCACCGACGACGGAAAATTCTTAGATGCAGAGTTAACGGCAGCAGGCGGCTGGCATTACAATTGGCAATTTGGTTCCCCAACAACTTCCATTCCCCATTGGCGCGTGGCAGTTGGAGGATTGGTCGAAACCTCAGGAGGCTTCACATACAACACGCGCAATGGCAACAATCCAGCCCAAGGTCGCTTAGGTATTTCGCTTTTGGCAAGCACACTCGTTGAGCGTAATTTTAGTTTCTTCAAGCAACGCGCTACAGCACGTGTGCAACTTGATGCACAATTAGTAGGTGTGCAATTCTCCCCCGTTTATGGTCAGTCCTATTATGAGATATTCTCCTTAGGACATAGTCAAGGCGTGGTGCATTTCACCCATCCAGGCAATTCACCTTCGGCACGCCTGTTAGCAATGCTTACACTTCCCCTTAAAAAATCGAACGTATCGTTAGGCTATTTAGCCGATGTGCGTCAAAGCAAACTGGGCGGACTAAAACGCCATGCTTGGCGCAATACGTTTATGATAGGGTATACACGTAACATCACGCGCTTATGAAAAAATATTTTTCGACACTCAAAAATTTGCTCACCCTCTTGCTCTTGCTTTCAGCAAGTGCATTTGCATCGTGTGTAACAGAGGAGATCGCTCATAACGATAAGCGTGGCAACTTCGAGGCATTGTGGAAAACGCTCGATGCGCATTATTGTTTTTTCGATTACAAAAAAGAGCAATATGGTCTTGATTGGACAGAGGTTCGCCAACGTTATGCTCCAATGATTGATGAAAAAATGACCAATAAGCAACTCTTTGAAGTGCTTTCGCAAATGACCTATGAGTTGCGCGATGGGCATGTCAATCTTTCAGCATCGCATAATGTGGCACGTTATGGACGTTGGTTCGATGATTACCCCATGAACCAAAGCGACTCTTTAGAACGTAAATATCTGGGACGTGCCGAGGACTATCAGCAAGCCTCAGGACTCAAATATCGCATCCTTCGTAACAATGTGGGCTATGTGCGTTGCAGCAGCTTTGCCTATGGCTTTGGAGATGGCAATTTGCAAGAAATGCTCCGTTATCTTGCTACATGTTCCAAACTCATTGTTGATGTGCGTGGCAATGGGGGAGGCATGCTCACAGCTGCCGAAAAATTAGCCTCCATTTTTATCAACAGCGAAACCCTTGTGGGCTACATGCAGCACAAAACGGGTGCAGCCCATCAAGCCTTTTCAACGGCAGACCCCATTCATTTAAAGCCCTTTGTAGGATTACGTTGGCAGCGTCAAGTAGTGGTGCTAACCAATCGGCGTACCTATAGTGCAGCCAATAGCTTTGTAATGTTCCTAAAGGGACTTCCTCAAGTAACCATCGTGGGCGACACTACAGGAGGCGGTGCTGGAATGCCCTTTTCAAGTGAGTTACCCAATGGTTGGGCAGTGCGTTTTTCAGCCTGCCCCATGTTTAACCGACACATGCAGTTAACCGAGATGGGCATTGCGCCCGATGTGAAAGTAGACATCACCCCCAGCGATTATCAGCGGGGTGTAGACACAATTCTTGAAACTGCCATCGATTTGTAACCCTATATACACATTTTCGCATAGAGTTGCTATCAACAAAAAAATCGCAAACACCTCATTGTAGGATGCTTGCGATTTTTTTGTTGATAGCAAAATTATTGCAACGAAATTAGTGCGCTTAAGTTAGCGGTGAACAAACGTACAGAGATAGCCAAAAGGATGATGCCAAAGAATTTGCGGAGCAAATAAATGGCAGCAGGCGAGATGATGCGTTCTACCTTGTCGGTAGCCTTTAGCACAACAAACACAAAGACCATGTTGAGCAACAAGCCAATAATAATGTTTACGCTGGCATATTCGGCACGTAGTGAGAGTAGTGTGGTGAATGAACCTGCACCTGCTAACAAGGGGAATACCACAGGTATGAGTGTGGCAGACTTGATGGGTCCCATATTCTTAAAAATCACCACATCCAAAATCATCTCAAGCGACATCAAGAAGATGACTAACGAACCTGCTACGGCAAACGAGGCAATATCCACATTAAACAACCGTAGCATGGCATCGCCCGCAAAGAAGAAACCGAGCAACAAGCCCAATGAGATAAGAGTAGCCTTCCAAGCGTTAACGGGACGCCCTTGTTGTTTTAGGCTAATAAATATTGGGGTAGACCCCAATACATCAATCACAGCAAAGAGCACAATGAATGCACTGGCTATTTGCTGCATGTCAAGCCGTTCAAAAAGGTAGTTTATTGAAAACATGATTAAATAGATTTTTTTTAAGTAATAAGTAAGAAGTAATAAGTAATACAAGACTAAGGAAAGAAGCAATATAGGCTAAATAGAATGT
>UQPD01000019.1 GCA_900542795.1 uncultured Prevotella sp.
CGTCCAGCCTAGGCTGGACGATAGAGTAATACTACATTCTGACTTCATACGCTTCAATAATCCTTATACACGAAGCTACATATCATGGCATTAGAGATTGATTGGCAGGCTATTGAATACAAAAAACAGTTGTGCAGATGAGAAGCTACCCAAGTTTGTAAGGGGGCAACCTTCATCTGCACATCTGCACATCTGCACATAGTTTATTCGCGTATAAAAGCGTGCAGTTGTGTGTTTTTTAAAAGAGGGAGAGAACTGAAACCTTTTTCACTGTTGTGCGTGAGAAATGTGTGAATGTAAGCAGTGTGGCAATGTCTGCGGGTGATTGTTTTATTGGGCTGTTTTACTTAAAGGGAGGGAGAGGTGCAGACCTACCTGTTGGCTTGTGATTGTTTTGTGTGTCACACACACAGTGGTTTGAGGAAAAGTGATTGTTGTTTTACTTAAAGGGGGCACCGTCCGGGGCGTCTTTGGGTGGACGGCAAGGGAAAATGAATTGTTTTATGTGTATGTTTTGTCAGCTAAATTGATTGTTTCTTGTTTTTTACACCTTCACGCTTAACCCTTCAGCAACTCCTTTAAGAAGTCGTCCGTCATGTTACCTGTGAGGTTTATGAGGCGAAAGTGGTGGTCGTGCTTCATAAAAAGCACCATCTCCACAATGAACTTTCCGCGTCGGCGCACATACAAGCGTTTGCTTTGCCGTTGTGCATAAGGCTTGTAACGTTGGTCGTTGCGGTTTGCCAAATGCACTGCCTTGTTGTAGAGCCAATCGGTGTCGTGCTGCTCTGCATTATGAGCCATTTGTATGGACTTGAGTTGCGAAAGCACTTGCCGCATGTGGTTGTTATCTTCCACATCGGGCAACTGCATCATGCGTTCGAGCATTAAGGGCGACACCGTGGTGCATTGCAGCGTACTTTCGTGTGCATAAAGCGACATAAAACGCGAGGCAAAGTCTTGCTCTTGCTGCGCTTGGGCTGCTATTGCCACAAACATCGCTAACCAACTTATAAAAATATGCTTGATGGTTTGCATAATTTTTTTTGTATAGAGATGAGGTGACAATTAGGTTATCGTTCGGTGGGCGAAGGCACTGCATGATGCTTTGCCGAATCGTTCACGGCTGTTTTTGCACCTTCTTTAAACATTTCGAGGGTTTGCACGCTTGCCTCGTAGGCTTTTTGTGGGTCGGTGTACGAGTCTTTGTATGCCGACTGGTTATAGTCCCAAGCACTGGGGCTATTAGGCTGTGAGGTAAACGAGTGTTGTGCAGCGTTGCCAAGCAGCGTAACAATTGCCACGGCTGCGGCTGCACGGAATAGCGGACGGAGGCGACGACTGAGCGAGATGCGCTCTACCCTTACCACTGGTGCAGGGGCTGGCTTCTCACTGGCTTGACCAATGGCAGCAAGCACACGCTCATCAAAATCGGCACCTAAGTGTTGCTGCGCCTGTTCTTGCTCATATACGAACAAACTTTTGTAGCGCTGCAACTGTGCAGGCACTTGCTCTTGGCTAAAAAAAGCCTTAAGTATGCGCTCCTCCTGAGGGGTGGTTTCGCACTCCCAGTAGCGTTCAAGCAGTTGTTCAATATATTTATAGTCCATAATTCTCAATTTTTTCGTATTGGGTTTTTATTGCCTTACGCGCTCGGTGCAGCGTTACCTTAAAAAGGTCCTCGCTAATGTTCATGGTCTGTGCAGCCTCGGCATAGCTCATTTCTTCAATGTCGCGTAGCTGCAAAGCCGTGCGCAAGCGTTCGGGCAAGGCATTGAAAAGTTGATGAACACGCTTTAGCTTTTCGTCGCGTTCAAGCTTTTCGTCGGGTGTGGGCTCATTGTCGTAGGGGGTTACCGCTTCTGTTTCGAGCGAAGCATTAGCGTTTTCACAACGTGCCACGCGGTCGAGGGCAAGATTTCGGCAAATGGCAATGCAGAACGCCTCGATGTTGGCTACTTGCGCCAACTCGTCGCGCTTGTTCCAAGCACGAATCAAGGTGTCTTGCGTAAGGTCTTCTGCCTCTTGAGCATTTAGCGTGATGCGCAGACCCATGCGGTATATCTTGTCCTTCAGTGGGAGCAAGTCTTTGCGAAAATCTATCTGTTTCATTTGAGCTCTCTGTATTGTAGACGGCTTTGTGGGGAAAAAGTTACAACGGTGAACGCATTTTTTTGCTATTTTTTTCGGCACAACACCATAACATGCTGATTATCAGCCGTTGTTGTAGCAAAAATAAATAGGTTGCCCCCCTCTTTTATTTTAAGTTTTTTGCGCAACACATCTACCGTAGCAGGGAAATTACGCACTGTGATGTTAGCTTTGGGGGCTAAGTTTCGCAGCTGTTTCACATCGTCCTTGCTAAAGCCCAACACCTGTTCTACCTTAAAGGCACGACCTGGAAAACTAGCTATCCCCTCAACATCGGTGGTGTAGAGGTGTGAATTGGGGTGCAACTTTTTTAGTCCGTAATGCACTCCCATCCACTTAAAGGCTCCTGCTTTCATGGCTGCAGCCCCGGGTTCGTAAAGATATTTCCCCACCTGTGTGGCAAACTGTGGTGTGGCAGTTGCCTCGTGGTGTGGTGTGAAACTAAACGACCCTTCGGTTTCACGCACAAATATGCGCGGAGTTTCTGCTCCTTGCTTAAGCACTAACAAGAGGTCTTTGCACTCTCCACCATGCCCCACTACATGCACTTGGTGCACGCATCCCAAGGCTTGTATGGCAGCAGCTATGTCGAGCATGGGCGAAAGTTTCACTACCACATAACGTGCGTGACTGAGCAAGGTTTGCGCCAAGGCACACACATCGGGTTCGCAGTCTTGAATGAGCACAGTTTTGCGCCCCGCTGCGTTGCGCCGTGCTGGATCAAGAAATATCAGGTCTACCCCATGCGTCATGTTTTTGAGATATTCCACCCCATCGGCACACACCACTTGTGCATGTTCTAAGCCTAACAACTTAAAATTATGGCGAGCTAATTGGCAGAGATTCTCTTGCCGTTCCACATAAACCGCCTGCTCAAACTCGCGTGCCACAAACGAGAAGTCTACGCCCAATCCGCCCGTAAGGTCTACCATACACTTAGGCATTTGGGCATCGGCAGCAAAGAGCGACTTTACGACCTCGGCTTTATATTGTGCAGCCGCCTCGCCCGAGCATTGCTCGAGTGCCAAGCGTGGTGGATATTCCAAATCATCTACTTTAGCCCACGAGGGTACCTTATGACGCAGACGTTGCCACCCCTCAACTTGTTGCAGTATGTAGCTTGCGCCCTCCTCGTGTCGCGATGCTAACATTAAAGCCAATCTGTCGAGCGGCATTTGGCGATATTCTTTTATTTTTTCCTTCATAATGGATTCTATCGGGTAATTGTGAAACAAAGGTAGTGAAAAAGCGGAGATAAGCAGGAGTTCAAAATATTTTATTCAAGTTTCGGATTTAGTCAAGGCGGGCACTCATTTAATGTATAATGTATAATTTATAATTTTACCAAACATTGCTTCATGCGCCAGCCCAACCCCGAAAGGGGTTTATTTATGAACATTCAAAAAAATAATTTATGAACATTTATGGCTCATTGATGGACATTTTTGACGAAAAAAACAAAGACATTGTTGACGAAAAAAACGAATAACTTGCGCAGTTAGACAAGTATTATCCAAAAAAAGTTTCGGATTTCAGCATAAAGCATCCATCCGAAACTTCTCATATAATATTACAACATTTCATTCTGTTGTTAGCACACATATGTTATTTTAATTCAAACACATGACTGGTACCTTCTTCTTGGTCGAAAATAGGGAGTCCCACCTTCATCAGATAGTCGCCACTAAATGTCTTGCCATTGAAACTAAAGGCTGACTGTGTGCCTGGCATCAAGTTGATTTCCTCCACTTTATAGGTGCGATCAGGATTGAGTCCCTCAAAACAAACTTTCTGTGAAGGTTCTTTATAACGCGGATGCAAGTTATAAGCAAAAACTACCGCGTGCGATTTATCCTTCGACACATAATTAAGGGCACAATGGTCTGTTTCGTAAGGTGAAACCAGACGATACTGATCGCCATCGAGAATCACGGGCTTCAGACGTGTCCAATTCTTTACGGCTTGTTGCAAGAACTGATAGTCTGCCGTACCTTTGATGGGTTTCAAATCGATGTCGAAGCCTAACTTACATGAACTGCATACATCTGTGCGGAACTTCACACTGGTGCGTTTGTTCCAATTGGTAACATGCGAGCCCATTGCTTTAGCTGGGAAGAACTTTGACAGACTCCACTGTATGTAAAGACGTTCGTAAGGATCGGTATCATCCGAACACCAAAACTCGGTGAAATACTTCAATGCCTCGTAGTCCATGCGACCACCGCCACCCGAGCAAAGCATCATGGGTAAGTTAGGATATTTGGCTTTGATGCGACTCATCACGTTGTAAACGCCACGTACATGGTCGATGTATAGCTTGCCCTGATCATTTTTAAGATAGGGTGAGTGGATGTTTGTGATGGGGCTATTGCAATCCCACTTAAAATAGGCTACCTCAGGATTTTCGGTCATAATGCGGTCTACTACCCCAAACACATAATCTTGTACCTTGGGATTCGACAGATCTAATACCAACTGGTTACGATAGTAATAAGTTTCGCGATTATTCTGCTTAATTACCCAATCAGGATGTTTCTCAAAGAGTTCGCTTTTGGGATTGACCATCTCTGGCTCTACCCAAATGCCAAACTTTACGCCTGCTGCCTTAGCATCGCGCACCAAACCTGGAATGCCATCGGGCAACTTGCTGTGAGTTACGTCCCAATCGCCCAAACCTGCATGGTCGTCCTTGCGAGGATATTTGTTGGCAAACCATCCATCGTCTAACAAGAACATGTCTACACCTAAGTCTTTGGCATCCTTCATTAACTCAGCCAGACTCTTTTGGTTAAAGTCGAATCCTGTGTTTTCCCAATTATTTAGCAAAGTCATGCGGTCGCCCTCGCCCATATTTATTTGGTAACGACGTGCCCAATCGTGCAAATTGCGGCTTGCCTGACTTGTGCCACTTGTGCTTGTGGTGAAAATAAACTCGGGGGTGGTAAATGTTTCGCCTGCCTTGAGTTTATAATCAGAAGCATAAGGGTTGATGGCTGGAATGACACGCAAACCACCCACATTGTCTACCTCGAAGGTAAAACGGAAGTTGCCTGTCCATCCAATGGTTCCGAGCACCACATTTCCCTCATGTTCTTTAGCGGGTTCGTTAAGTCCGAGTTCAAAGAAAGGTTCGGTGTGCATGGCTGCACGCGAGCCAAGTTTGGTGTCAATAATCTTCTTTCCTGCAGTTAACTGTACGGTTTCGGGCTGTCCCTCCTTAGCCCAATCGCTGTGGTAAGAGGTAAGGAAATATTTAGGGGCATTAAAATAGAGCATCGTACTGCTGTAACGCCAAAGAGTTATAGGACTCTTTTCTTTGTGAGAAATTTCAGTCCATGTTTTAATCACATTTTCCTTTGCATAGGCTGCGTAGTGCAGTTTTACAGTAACAGGATATTTATCATCTTGTAATGTAACGATGGTTTCAGTTCCCCCATTGATGTTTTTTGTTTCGCTACTTTTATAATAAAGGTAGGTGGTCATGTTGCCATCAGCATGCGTAATTGCCACTGCGGGTTCAAAGTAGTCCTCGTTGCCCGAACCTGCATACACCTCGTGTCCGCGTGTGGTTACTGCACCATCTGAAGCTGCATAAGTATTCCACGAAATTAGATCGTAGTCAGCAGCATTTTTAAGTTTATCTCCCAAATAGGTTTGATAAAGTCTGCCTTTGGGCGAAACTTTTAGCACAAGATCGGTTTTATCCGTACTTACACGAATGGTTTGTGCGTTGACCGTTGCCGAAGCAAGGGTTATTGCCATCATGGCAAGTGTGGGCTTGATTATGTTGCGAATCATAATTCTGTAATTTTAATTGTTTGCAATGAATGGGTTAAAACTTGAAGTTGGCACTAAATTCTACGGTGAATGGGCGCATATAACTACCACTCATATATTTACCGGCATACTTTCCAGCATCAGCCTTGCTGATAAGTTCCGAACCGCTGATGGTACCTTTGGCTCCCTTTTGATTGAGGAAATTAACAACACTTGCACCAAGCGAGAGTTTTTTGTTTACATTCCAGTTTATGCCTCCAAAGGTTTCCCAATGTCCATTAAAATAGAGTGCCTCTTGCAAGTTTGCATAAGTTTTGCCAAAGTAACGGAATGAGAGCCATACATTCAAATCCTTTGTTATGTTGTATTTGGGGTCGAGTTCAACAAGGATTTGCGGAATTTCCTTTACGATCATGTTGTTAGCATTTACCGACATCTGTTGTCCATCGCTAAAGGTTACGCTGGCATTGTAATTCTTGTATACAGGCTTTTGGTAGGTGAACAATGCGTGCAGTGAGAAATTCTTGAAGGGTTTGATTTCAGCCGTTGTTGTCCAACCCAAAGTTTGAATGTTGTAGATGAGCAACACCGTTTTACCCTCGCTTGTACCTGGCTTTGTCAAATTTTGCTGATCAATGTTATTTGACTTGGCTATGTAAGTAACCATTGACGAGAGATCGAGCCAGTTATTTTTGTAGTAAATACCACCACGTACCAACGGAATAGTCACACGCTTATATTGTTCGGCTGTAGGTCCTGTTCCTGCGTAGTCGCTGATGCGCGGATAACGCGTGGCAATGGTACCATCTGCCATAACGCCTAATCCACCCACAATGTCGTAAGTAAGTTGTGCCGTTGCAGCGTAATTAAGTTTATTTTTAGTTACGTTGGCAGGATGAATGCTATGCTCTGTAGCAACAATATTGCCGTTTTCATCGCGATTATATGTATTGAAGTCACCTATATGGAAACCTGAAAAACGCGATTGAGCAATTTGGTCTGCCGACATGCGATAATACTCCAAGCGTCCACCATAGTAGAGATTGAGTTTATCGCTGATTTTCCAATTATCAGTTAGGTAAAGTGCTAACTTATTTTCAGATCCTTTGGTGTATTCAGGACTTAACTCGTTGAAACCGAAGAATTGTGTACGCTTTGCCGTTTGTGTAGGGTCGGCAGGATCGGTTGACATGCTATAAAGTACTTGGGGATAAGGTGAAACTGTACCCGTCCACTGTAAAGACGATGAATGATAATTAAGGTGATAGTACCATTCATTCAAGCCTAAGCGCACTGCATGTCGTCCCATTTGCTTGCTCAATTCGGTAGTAAACATCGCACTGCTTACCTTACCGAAGTGTAACCATGTGCGACGTCCTTCAATAAGTCCTTCGTACAGATTTTGACCGTTTTCATCGAGGGTATAGCCATCTGCAGCCGTAACTTCGCGAATGGTACTTCCACCAAAATCTACATAATTTGCTACAGGCACGTTCATGTACTTTGCATCAAACTTCCATTGCAGGCCGTTGTCCCAACGATAGTTAGCAAGCAAAGCTACCTCATGCGAACGGTTTTCGCTTCCTTTATTAAAGTTCCACGTCTTCTGCTCACCCGTCATAATGTCTCTATAAGAGTACGCACCATTATAGGGTACGTAAGAGTTGAGTCCTGGGTCGAAGCCGTTTACCTTCTTAATGGAACCATCACCCACATAAATAAATGGAGCTGCATTGGCAAAATTGCCAGGGTTCTTACTATTGGCATGCTTATATTGTACCGAAACATAGCCTTTACCACCATTAAGGATGCGTGTTAAACCTGCATGATATATTTGTGTACGATCGGCATAGTCGGTATACTGTAATTTGAAACTACCTGGATCGAAGTTCTGATAGGTACCAGCATTATAGAGCCAATTTTTGCCGATTCCACCATTAAAATTCAGGTCGAAGTTTTGCATTCCAAAATGGTTAACACGATAATTAAGTTTGCCATGAAAACCCTGCTGACCTAAATCAGTAAAGCCTGTCACGGAGTAAGCTATATTACCCGTTGTGATGGCTGACTCTGATGGTGAGAGTAGTCCGGTTTGACCTAAACTTGCATCGTTACGCCAATGTGCTGAGAGTTTATGTACCGACGATGAATAAACAGCTGGCAAACCATTCTCGTAGACATTAACGTCCTCGCTTGGCAAACCTATTTGTATTTCACGTGGCTTATTAGCGTCTGCAGCATTGAGCATTACGTTGCGCTCTTCGCCTTGTTTACCACCACCATTGTCGGTAGAGGCATTACTTTGTGCGTGTGCCTGCATGCTTGCTGTAAGCAATAGGCACGAGGTTAGTGCTTGAAATGTAACAGATTTCATCAGGTATCTATTTTGATTTGTAGAGTTTTCGATTCAAATCACAACTTGAAAAACTTAGGTAGCAAAATGAACCGTTATTGGATTTCGCTGGCAAAATTAGGGCAACCACGCACTAAAACCATGTGTTGGTAAATGGTAAGTAGATTATTTTAAAGGAATAAAATTAAAAAAGCATTGATACACAAAGAAATACAGAAGATAAAGTAAAAAGATAAAGTAGATGTAGAATATATGAAAGTAAATACTTATTTTTGCCTTATCAATAATAAAGCCTATTTCTCATGAGATATTTCCGATTTATATTTATTTCATTTTTCATTCTTTGCTGCAATATGCCAACAAAGGGTAACGATGTTTTCTGTGAACTTGACCAATACGTTGCACGACGTGCTGAGTTTATGCAAAAAAAGCAAGCGCAAATTGATTTGATTAAGGCTGAACTACATAAACCAATATGCACAGAAAAGGAACTGGATGTTTACGACCGCCTTTTCCAAGCTTACTATACCTTTCGCTTCGACTCTTCAATGGTTTACGTAAACAGAGGCTTACATTTGGCTAAAGAAGCTAAAAACAGCGATTTCATCGCAGTTTTCAGTATTCATCGTGGACTTTTACTTGCAACGAGTGGTTATTATAGTCAAGCGAAAGCTGTGCTTGAAGAGGTTGATGTAGAAAAACTGCCCCAACGTTTGCTGTTTCAGTATTATTACTCCATGAGTTGGCTCTATAACTTTTGGGCTGCCTATTGCGATGACAATGAATTTGCTCCTGAAATGCGTGCAAAACGCCTCACCTATCTGAAAGAGACCCTACGACATACACCACACAATGGAGCTATGCACAACTATTTAATGGGAGAAACTTTGTATTATGGTAACCGCAACCGTGAGGCTATGAATTATTACAAAAAGGTGTTGCAGCAAGTGGGGATTGACAACCGTCTCTATGCCTCAGCTGCTTACGCACTTGCACGCGGATACAAACAGATGGGAAAGATGCAACAATATGAAGATTACATTGTAAAAGCTGGCATTTCGGACCAAGTTTGTCCTCTCAAAGAGAACTTGGCATTGCAAGAACTTTCACTCTATCTTTATGAAAAAGACCGCAATAACTCTGACCGAGCAGTAAAATACATTTATTGCTCTATGGAAGATGCCCAATTTTATAACAATCGGTTGCGTATGTTGGAAATATCACGCATTCTGCCTAAAATTGTTTCTGCGTATCAAGACCAAATCAATCAACGTACACGCTTACTTTATTGGGGGTTGGGTGGTGTTAGTGTATTAGCACTGCTGCTATTGGGACTTATTGTATTGGCGTTTAAACAAAATAGTAAGCTCAATCAGCGCCGTTTGCAAATGCATGCACAAAACGAAATATTGGAAAGACTGAATGGCGAATTAAGCGAAACAAACCGCCACCGCGAAACGTATTTACGACTTTTTTTGGACCTTAGTGCTATCTGCATTGGTAAACTTGACAACTTGCGAAAATTGGTATCACGTTCGATTAAAGCGGGAAAAACAGACGAATTATTGTCTAAAATAAACCGCGTGCGTATACAAGAGGAAGAGGCTAACACTTTCTACGACCATTTTGATCGTGCATTTATTTTGCTTTATCCCGACTTTGTACAACAACTCAACAAACTGTTACGCGATGAGGAACAAATTTTCCCTACCTCACCACAAGCTCTCACCACTGAGCTACGCATATTTGCCTTGATGCGTTTAGGGGTTACATCCAGTCAGGAGATTGCGACACTACTCTTTTATTCTACTCAAACTATTTACAACTATAAAACTGCGATGAAAAATCGTGCTAAAGTACGCGATACTTTTGAGGCTGACGTAAATGCGTTGTGCCATATTATTCAAAATTATTAGTATCACCCTATATCTCCCAAACGTGCCAGTCCTTCGGTAAATTAAACTTGTTAGTTTCTACCAAAGGGCTGGCACGCATATATTATAATAAGTAGGTATTCAAAATTATTTTATACTATCAATACCTGTTTTTCTGGTTTCATATTGCCTTGCCGCATTCTTTTGCCCCTACAGCTGTCTTTCATCAGTCACGTAGCTCGCTACGCTCCTTCTTCAAGACAACTGTAGGAACAAAACAATACGACAATTCAATATAAACTAATTTTGAATACCTACTTAAGGGATAAATGTTTTTAGGGTGGTTCTAATAATTCTGACAAGTTGATTTATTTTGTGCTATTAGCGTCGCAGTATTCTAAGAGTTTTATGGCATCGACATATTGTGCTATGCCAATAGCTACCTCTTTTGCAGCTTTCATGGCGAGAACTACGGTTTGGGGACGGTGCACTACGTCGCCTCCAGCAAATACACCGCGTCGGGTTGTCATGCCATAGGGGCGGTCGCCACAAATGACGTAACCTTTTTCGTCAACGGCAATGCCTGTGGTAGTGCTGACAATACGTGCTGCTGGACGTGAACCTATGGCAAGGAATACGCGGTCGAAGGGTTCGGTGCACTCGCCTTGGGGAGTTGATAGACGTATGGCACAAACATGCCCTTTTTCGTTGCCTATAAACTCGAGCGAATTAGTTTGCCACATAAACTTTACGCCTTCTGCCACTGCATCGTCATACTCGCTCTTGATGGCAGGCATTTCGGCTTGTGTACGACGATATACCACGGTGACATCGGCTCCTAAGCGTTTGGCGGTTCGCGCTGCATCCATGGCTACGTTTCCGCCCCCTATCACTGCCACGCGGTCGCCTCGGCGAAGGGGTACCATTTCATAGGGCATAGCTCCTTCCATGTAGGCATTGACGTTGTGAAGGAAGTCGGTGGACTGCGTGACGCGTCGGAGATTGGCGCCTGGTATGTTGAGATTTTGAGGAAGTGCGGTGCCTGTGCCCATGAAGATGGCATCGAAGCCGTCGGCAAAGAGGCTATCAACGGTAACCCCACTTTGTGGGTCGCCCACGAGGCAGTTTGTGACAAAGGTTACGCCAAGAGCTTCGATACGCTTAATTTCGTTGCGCACCACGGCTTTGGGGAGTCGGTATTCGGGAATGCCATACATGAGCACTCCGCCAAGTTCGGGTTGTCCCTCAAAGATGGTGACGTGGAAACCTTGGCGTGCAAGGTCGCCTGCCACAGTAAGTCCTGCGGGTCCTGAACCTATGACGGCTACTTTGCCACGTGTTTTTTGGGGGATG
Source organism: uncultured Prevotella sp. (assembly GCA_900542795.1). Taxonomy (GTDB): domain Bacteria; phylum Bacteroidota; class Bacteroidia; order Bacteroidales; family Bacteroidaceae; genus Alloprevotella. The sequence continues at coordinate 11,509 of UQPD01000019.1, forward strand.
AGCTCGTGAGTAAGGTTCATTTCAGCATCGAACTGTGCGATAAAACTTTCGAGTTTGCCAATGCGCACGGGTTGTCCTTTACGTGCAAGGACGCAGTGACCTTCGCATTGTTTCTCATGTGGGCAGACGCGTCCACAGATGGCAGGTAGATTGGTTTTTTCGTGGAGTATGTGCATGGCTTCGCCCATGTTACCTTTTGAAAGCTCGTGGATGAAGTCGGGGATGTTATTCTCGATGGGGCAGCCTTTGCGACATTGGGGCACTTTGCAGTGTAGGCAGCGCTTAGCTTCGTCGATGGCTTGGCGTGTGGTGTACATGCGGTTGACCTCTTCGAAGTAGGCGTTGTGGGTAAGGTTTTGTGCGGGCGACATATTGTTGCTTTGCATGGAAAGGAGTTTTAATTTTATAATGAATAATGTATAATGTATAATTGCCTTGCGGAACAATTATACATTATACATTATTCATTATTTTCGTAGTTCTTCAATTACTTGTTGGGTGGTGAGGCTTTGTTGTTCGCCTGTTTCCATGTTTTTGAGTGCTACTTTGCCTTCTGCCATTTCTGATTCACCCACGAGGGCTACGTAGGGAACTTTATGAGCATTGGCATAACTCATTTGTTTTTTCATTTTCACAGAATCGGGGTATACCTCAGCCGAGATGCCCGCTTGGCGTACTGCAGCTGCTAAGCGTAAGCAATGTGCAGCCTCGGCAGCTCCGAAGTTGATGAAGAGGATGCGTGCACCCGAGTTTGTTTCGGCAGGATAAAGATCGAGTTGTGTGAGCACATCGTAAATACGGTCGGCACCAAACGAGATGCCTACGCCACTAAGCCCAGGAAGTCCGAATATTCCAGTAAGGTTGTCATAACGTCCACCGCCCGTAATAGAGCCAATTTGCACGTCGAGGGCTTTAACCTCGAAGATGCAGCCTGTGTAGTAGTTTAAGCCACGAGCAAGGGTGAGGTCGAGTTCGAGCTCGTTGTGAAGGTTACTGGCTTTGAGTGTTTGAAGCACAAAGGCGATTTCATCTACGCCCTTAAGTCCCACCTCGCTCTGTGCCAAGGCTTGGCGCATGGTTTCGAGTTTCTCTTCGTTAGTGCCCGAGAGCGAGATTATGGGCTGTAATTTTTCTACAGCCTCATCGGTAAGCCCTACGGCACGCAGTTCATCGTTTACCTTGTCGAGCCCTATTTTATCGAGTTTATCAATGGCTACGGTGATGTCGATAATTTTGTCAGCAGCGCCAATGATTTCGGCTATACCGCTAAGGATTTTTCGGTTGTTGATTTTGATGCATACGCGAATGCCAAAGCGACTGAATACTTCATCGACAATTTGCATAAGTTCTACTTCGTTGAGCAACGAGTCAGACCCTACAATGTCGGCATCGCACTGGTAGAACTCGCGGTAGCGACCTTTTTGGGGGCGGTCAGCACGCCACACGGGTTGAATTTGATAGCGCTTAAAGGGCATTTGCAATTCGTCGCGGTGTTGCACTACGTAGCGTGCGAAAGGCACGGTAAGGTCGTAGCGGAGTCCTTTTTCGCAGAAACGTGCTGCGAGTTGTGCTGCGCTTTTTTGGGTGTATTCTTCGGGAGAAACTTCGGCACTGAAGTTGCCTGAGTTGAGAATTTTGAAGAGGAGTTTGTCGCCTTCCTCGCCATACTTGCCCATGAGAGTGCTGAGGTTCTCCATGGCAGGTGTTTCGATTTGACGGAAACCATAGAGGGCATAGACCTCGCGAATGGTGTTGAAGATGTAGTTGCGACGTGCCATTTCTACGGCACCAAAGTCGCGTGTTCCTTTGGGTATACTGGGTTTCTGTGCCATCTTGTTATGTTGTTTTGTTTTTATATATGGGTGGTTCTAAAAATTCTGATTTTAATATTCTAAAATTCTGATAGTTGCTTTGCTCCCTCTCGCATGTGTCTTTTTGTTAGTTCGCTCAGTCACATAGCCCGCTATGCTCCTTCGTTCACTAACCAAAATACACACACTATAGGGCACAAATCAACTTATCAGAATTATTAGAACCACCCATATGCGAATGTGTGTTGTGTATGTTATGTATGTGTGTTACGCTTTTCGACGTTCGTCGGTGTGTTTTATTTCGGTCATCGGACCATCGAATTGCGTGTGTTGTGGTTCTTTTACTTGTTTGGCGTAGCGGCTTACGCTAAGTATCATGCCAATGTAAGCGCAGTTGATGAGGGTGGAGGTTCCGCCGCGGCTGATGAGTGGTAGAGGCTGCCCGGTTACGGGGAATAGCCCGACGGCTACCCACATATTGAGCATGGCTTGCGACACTAACAGCAAGGTTAGCCCCATAGCAAGGAAAGGTGGAAAATGCCGCTCGCACCGACTGGCGATGCGTCCCGCTCGGAAGAGTAGGATGATGTATAGGAATACCACGATGGCTGCTCCCCAAATGCCCATTTCCTCGATGATTACGGCAAAAATAAAGTCGGAGAAAGCTTGACTTAGAAAATCGCGTTGCACGGAGTTGCCAGGCATTTTGCCTATGCCGTTGCTTGAAGCTATGGCAATGTTAGCGTGGGCTACTTGGGCTTTTTTGTCGATGTCGTAGGTGCGAGGGTCGTTGTTGCGATCAGCTTCTTCACCGCCAACAAAGTGCTCTTCGATGCGTCCCTTCCACGTTTCGAGTCGGTGTAGGAAGGATACTTGTGGAGAGATGGCTACTAACATGCCTGCTAAAACGCCTATGAGTGCCATAACACCAAAGAGTTTGCCTAACTGCACCAAGGGGACTCTACCAATGAACATCATGAGCACTACTACACCAAAGAGAAGGGCAGCGGTGGAGAGATTCTCGGGAAAGATGAGAAGTATGGGAATGAGCGAGAGGAAGAGTATGAGCTTCATGGCTTTGCGGTTGGTACCTTCCTTGGTTTGCGTTTGGGCTAAGATAAGTGCTACGGTAATGACTACTGTTCCTTTGGCTATTTCGGAGGGTTGAAACTGAATGAAACCGAAGCTCATCCAACGTGAGGCTTCGTTGGTGGCAGTACCCGAAAGGAGGGTGGCTATGAGCATGATAACGGAGGGTATCCATAGCACAACGGGGAGTGCCTTAAAGAGGCGACAGGGTATGCGATGTACGATGACAACGATAAAGGTACCCACACCAAGGAATAGGGCTTGCTTGAGAAGGGGATCCCAAAAACGACCTGACTTGTAGGCTAAGGTGCTAGCAGCGCTGTATACTTCGACTAATGAGATGATGCAGAGGAAGAAGAATACAACCCATATCACACGGTCGCCCATAAAGAGAGAGCCTAAACGCGTTTCTTTGCGCTTTGGCTTTGCAGTGGGCTGCTCGGGAGCTATTGGCTGGGCTGCTTCAATAGCTGACGGGGCTGTATGGGGAGTGCGCTTTGTCTTTGTAAATAAACCCATGGGTGATAATAGTTTTTTAATGTAGAATGTATAATTGCCATGCGGGAGGAGAGAAAATATTTTTCATGTATAATGTATAATATATAATTGCCCCTTTCCGCAAGGCTATTATACATGCTACTTTATACATTATCCATTAAATTTCCCCACCCATGCTTTGAATTGTTCGCCACGGTCTTCCATGTTTTTGAAGAGGTCGAAGCTGGCACAACAAGGACTGAGAAGGATGGTGTCACCAGGTTGGGCAAGTTTTACAGCTTGTTCAAGACACTCTGCCATGGAATGGGTGTCGGCTACGGGGAGTTTTAGGGCATCGAAGTTGGCGTGGAGTTTGGTATTGTCTACACCCATGTAGACTAAAGCTCGGCACTTTTGCTTAACGAAGGGGATGATTTGTGTGTAATCATTGCCTTTGTCCTTGCCTCCGAGTATGAGTACTACGGGAGTGCGCATGCTCTCGAGAGCGCAATAGCAGGCATCGACATTGGTGGCTTTGGAGTCGTTAACAAAATGAATGCCTGCCACGGTACCAACTTTTTCAAGACGATGTTCTACACCTGGGAAATCAGAAAGTCCCTGACGCACTACTGCGGCATCGACTCCTGCTGCTAAACAGGCTATGGCTGCTGCCAAGGAGTTGCGCAGATTGTGACGGCCTGGCAATGAGAGTTCGCTAAGGGGCATCTCGAAGTGTACAGGGCTATTCACCACGAATGTATCAGCTGTGGCATAGCCCGATGAATTGGCTTGCTCCTCGTCGGTAAAGCCACACACCTGACTGGGGGTGTTGTATCGAGGCAACTCTGTGGGCACATGTTCGTCTTCCTTCCAATAAACAAAGGTGTCGGCTGAGGTTTGATTTTGCAAAATGCGCATTTTGGAATCTACGTAGTTTTGCATTTTAAAGCCATAGCGATCGAGATGGTCGGGAGTTATGTTCAACAACACGGCTATGTTGGCATGGAACTTATACATGTTGTCGAGTTGGAAGGATGAGAGTTCGATGACGTAGGTGCTGTGTGGGGCTTGTGCCACCTGCAGTGCCAAGCTATGGCCAATGTTACCTGCTAAGCCTACATCAACCCCTGCCTTTTTCAAGATGTGGTAGATGAGCGAGGTGGTGGTGGTTTTGCCATTGCTACCAGTGATGCAAATCATGCGAGCATCGGTGTAACGACCAGCAAATTCTATTTCGCTGAGTATGGGTGTGCCTTGCGCCATGAGCTTGGCTACCATAGGAGCGGTTTCGGGGATGCCAGGACTTTTTACAACCTCGGTGGCATTGAGTATGCGCTCGGGGGTGTGATGTCCTTCTTCCCACGCTATGTGGTGTTGGTTGAGCATCTCCTTGTAATGGGGCTTGATGCTTCCCATGTCTGACACAAACACTTCGTAACCTTTTTGCTGTGCCAAGATGGCGGCGCCTACACCGCTCTCGGCTGCTCCTAATACTACTAACTTCATTGTGCTTTATGTATGTAGCGAGGGGGAGGACCTATCCATATATATAATAGGTACTTCCCCCACCCGCTGTGTGTTTTTATCTAATTTTGAGTGTGATGATGGTGAGTGCGGCAAGGAGGATTGTAGTAATCCAAAAGCGCACGGTGATTTTTGACTCATGCCAAGCTCCCGAGGGCCATTTGAGCAAATATTTGCACTCAGGGTCGAGTTGCGAAGGGAGCACACGGAAGTTGTCGTGAATAGGAGTACGCTTAAAGATGCGTTGCTTTTTACCACGACGCTTGCCAAACTTGAAGTATTCTACTTGCAAAATAACACTGAGGCTTTCGAAGAGGAATACGCCACAAAGAATCGGGATGAGGAGTTCTTTGTGAATGATGATGGCTAACACAGCGATAATGCCGCCTATAGCTAACGAACCTGTGTCGCCCATAAACACTTGGGCTGGATAGGCATTGTACCACAAAAAACCAATGAGTGCTCCGACCATAGCACAAGTGAAGATTACTAACTCTTGCGAGCCTGGCACATACATGATGTTAAGATAGGCGGCAAACTCTATGTGGCTGGAGACATAGGCTAAAATGCCTAAAGCTATGAAAATGATGGCGGAGTTGCCCGCTGCCATACCATCCATACCATCGTTAAGGTTGGCTCCGTTTGACACGGCTGTTATGACAAAGATGGTAACGAGCACAAAGATAATCCATCCTGCCTGTGTTTTGTATTTACCACAGAATGAGGCTAATGTGGCGTAGTCGAAGTTGTTTTCTTTGACAAAGGGTATGGTGGTTTTGGTACTCTTTACGGCTTCGCTCTTGTGCACGATTTCGGTGGTGTGTTCGTGGCGTTGCATCTCGATGTTCTCGCGGATAGTGGCATCGGGACTAAGATAGAGCGTTAGTCCAACAAAGAGTCCGAGCAACACTTGACCCACAATTTTAAATCGGCCTGGGAGTCCGTCTTTGTTTTTCTTAAATATTTTGATGTAGTCATCGAGGAAACCTAATAGTCCGAGCCACACGGTGGTAACAAGCATCAAGATAAGGTAGATGTTGCGCAAACGCCCTAAGAGCAAGCAGGGTACTAAGATGGCTACTATAATGATGATGCCACCCATGGAGGGGACATTGAGTTTTTTAACACCAAAGGGGTCGATGGAGGCATCGCGTTGTGTCTCGCTGATGTTGTGGCGCTTCATCCATTTTATAAAGTATTGCCCAAACCATGTGGAGATGGACAAGGCAAGGATAAGTGCGAGCAAGGCTCGGAAGGATATATATGACCACATACCCGACCCGGATACGCCGAATTGTTCGAGAAAACGGAAAAGGTAGTATAACATGTGTGCGGTTTTAGTGGCAATCGCCATTGGCGCGCTATGCGAGATGTGCGGTTGTCAGTGATGAATGTTTATTTCGGGATGAGGGGAAAGAGAAGTGTAGCCAAACGTACTACCTATTTATATTCTCTTATGTTCGTACCTCGTTAGGTAAGTAGGTTTATTGAATGCCTACTTATCACGCAATGCCGAAAGCTTTTTTTATTTCTTCGTGATCGTCGAAATGGTGTTTTACACCTTTTATTTCTTGGTAGGGCTCGTGTCCCTTACCAGCCACAAGAATTACATCGCCTGGTTGTGCCATCATGGCTGCGGCACGTATAGCCTCGCGGCGGTCGCAAATGCTGATGGTTTTTTGCTTTTGCTCGGCATCGAGACCTGCAAGCATATCGTTGATAATGTCTTGGGGTTCTTCAAAGCGGGGATTATCGCTGGTAATGATTACCCGATCAGAGCGATTAGCAGCCTCTTGTGCCATGAGTGGACGTTTACCCTTATCGCGGTTTCCGCCTGCTCCACACACGGTAATTACGTTGCCACCTTTATTCTTCACAATTTCGTTAATGGCTGTTAGCACATTGGCTAAAGCATCGGGTGTGTGTGCGTAGTCAATCACGGCACTAAAGCCTTTGGGCGAACGAATTGCCTCGAAACGACCATTAACGGGGTGGAGTGTGGAGAGCACGCGCAAGGTATCCTCGGGGGTCTTGCCTAACATAAGGGCTGCACCATACACTGCCAAGAGGTTCGACACATTGAAACGACCCACAAAACGCACGCTCACTTCGCGACCATCAATGTCGAGCAACATGCCTTCGATGCTTTCTTCAAGAATGCGTCCACGATAGTCTGCCATAGTGCGAGTGGAGTAAGTGCGCACAGTAGCTGCGGTGTTTTGCACCATAACCATGCCGTTTTTGTCGTCGGCATTCGTTATGGCAAAAGCACCCTTAGGCAACATGTCGAAAAAGGCTTTTTTGGCATCGCGATAGTTCTCGAAGGTCTTGTGATAATCGAGATGATCACGGGTTAGATTCGTGAAGATGCCACCTACAAAGCGTAAGCCACCTATGCGTTTTTGGTGAATCGCGTGCGATGAGCACTCCATAAAGGCATATTCACATCCCTCTTCTGCCATTTGTGCCAAAAGCTTGTTGAGTGTTACAGGGTCGGGGGTTGTGTGGTCGGCAGGAATGGCACGTCCGTCAATGTAGTTGCACACGGTTGAGCAAAGTCCACATTTGTGTCCGAAGGCACGAAACATGTTGTAGAGCACGGTAGCAATGGTTGTTTTGCCATTGGTACCAGTTACACCCACTAATTTCAGTTTAGTGGTTGGATCGCCATAGAACATGGTGGCTACTTTGCCGACAGCATCTTCGGTGTCGTCCACTTGCACATAAGTTACGTTTTCGGCAGCATCGGCTGGGATGGGTTCGCTCATCAAGATGGCAACTGCACCCAACTCTATAGCTTTGGGAATATATTGGTGTCCATCTGCCTGTGTGCCTTTTACAGCAATAAACAAATCACCTGGCTTCACTTGTCGCGAGTCGATGTTTACGCCTGTTATTTGGCGTTGCATGTCTCCCTTTGAGGCTGCAACTGTCACTTTCTTAAGTGTATCGGATAGTTTCATTGTGAATGTTGTTCAATTTTCTTTTTTGCGTTACCGCGTCTTATTGAGGGAGCTGAATGCCTATTTTTTGAGTAGGCTCAGCGTTCTTTTTTATGTTCAGTAGTTTTCTTTTTTGAGTCGGAGGTCTTTTTTTTAGCAGCCAACTTTGTTTGACTGCTTTTTGAGGTTTTGTCTGAAGGCTTTTTTGTTTCCTTCTTCTGTTTTGGTTCTACAGCAGGTTGTTTGCTGGGTTTCTTAGACTTTTCCTCTTTTTTCTTTTTCTGCTCTTCACGATTTTGCGCTGCTTTTTCTGCTTTTTGCTGTTTTAGCTCTTGCTGCGTTTGTTGCTCGTTTTCCTTATATTTTTTTTCGTCGGCAAGTGTCGGCGTGAGTTCAGGGTCTTCGGGCTGCTGCGTGGCTTGTGTTTGCTGCGCTTGGGCATCATCTTTTACCGAATCTTGTTCGGCTATGGGAATGTCTTTGGCATCGCCCAGTATAAGACTAATTTCTTCGCCTGGCTTAAAGCGGTAGCCTGGTTGCAGACTTTGTTGCGTTACGCATCCCACACCACGCACCTTCACCTTGAGTCCCATCTTCTCTAAACGGAACAACACATCGCGCAAGCCATAGCCGCATACATCGGGCACTACGTCATTGGCTACTTGTGGAGCAAGTGTCACGTTGAGTCCGTTGTTCGACGTTTGGCAAGCGCCCCATGTTAACGACGATTTTTCGGTGTCGATGCCTGAGTTGTATGCAATGCCTAATTGGTCGAGCACGGTTTGCGCTGCATGGATGTTGCCAGCTGCAATAACAGGATTTAGGCAGTTAAATGAGTCGCGTGCTGTGCTGTAGTTGTTTGAAAGGCGTTGTGCCATAACCGTTTCTGCCACACGCTTAAACACGGGAGCACACATACCACCGCCCGATGCTGGAGCACCCTTTTGAATGCAAACGATACATGAGTAAAGTGGTTTTTCAGAGGGGAAATATCCTGCAAACGATACTAAGTATTGCGAGGCGAAGCCACTCTTGGTCCACACCTGTGCCGTACCAGTTTTGCCCGATACGTGGAAATAACGTGAGCCTGCTTTTTTACCCAAGCCTACACTTACCACACTTTCTAATATGTCTTGAATATTCTTTACAGCCTCGGGCTTTGCCATTTGCTCGCGCAACACCACAATGGGTTTATTCTCTACCACCTCTCCTCCACGCATAATGGCTTTTACCAAACGTGGTTGCAACAGTTTGCCGTTATTGGCAATACCATTATAGAAGTTTACGGTAGTAATGGGCGGAATTTGTGTTTCGTAGCCAATACTCATCCACGGCAAGGCTGTTTTCGACCAGTTTGAACCATCGGGCTTGGGCATACGAATGCGAGGACGTGCATAGCCAGGGATAGGAATGTGTAAGTCCTCAGCCACACCTATGCGGTAGATGCCTTCCACAAATTTGCGCGGATTGGCATGATAAGCACGGTCTATCAAGGTGCTTACACCCACATTGAGCGACTTTTGCAAAATTTGGGGCACGGTTACAACACCGCTACCGCCCGAACGCCAGTTGGCATCGCGCATCTTGCGACCATACATTTCCTTGATGCCGCAACCCACGTCTACCACATCGTTCATGTGTATGTAGCCGTCGTCCATACCTACAAGGAAGGACATGGGTTTAAACACTGAACCTGGTTCGTAGAGGTTCTTCACGGCATCGGCGTTAATCTCTTGGAACGTGCCATCTGCCATGCGTCGTAAACTGGTCATGGCTTTGATGTCGCCCGTGGCAACCTCCATTAAGATGCATACGCCCGAGTTTACATTGCCATCGTTCTGGTTTAGTTCGTTCAGTTTGTCAGAGAGTGCTTTTTCGCAAATATCCTGCATGCCCACATTGAGTGTGGTCATCACATCGCAACCATCCTCAGCAGGTTTGTCGATAATAGAGAGATAGCGATTGAGCACTTTTTGGCGGTGGGCAATACCAGGCTTGCCTCGCAACACGGAGTCGTAGCTCAGCTCAAGTCCCGTACGTGCTTTGCCATCGGCTTTAAAGAGGTCGCCAATGGTGCGTGCTGCCAAGTGTCCGTAGGGATTTTTACGCGTCTTAAATTCTTCAACATGAAAACCGCCCACATTGGCTCCTTTCTTAAAGATGGGGAGCTGCTTGATTTGGCGATAAACAATGTACGACACGCGTTTTTTATAGAGTGGCCAATGATGGCTTTCGTTGCGGCGTCCTTCTTCCAACAGTTCACGAAAGGCTACGGGGTCAATATCGGGCAGAATTTTGTGCATACCATTGCAAATGCTGTCCATCTTATCCGTGAGCAAGCTGTCGCGTTTATGCTGCTCTTTGTTGCGTCGTTTCTCATCTTTTTCCCACGACATAAAGTCCATGTAGAGCTTATATTCGGGCAACGAGGCAGCCAACACCTCGCCATTGTCAGCAAGGATATTGCCTCGCGTAGGAGGCACTGTGTCATTTTCTTTGGTGAAGCGTTCGTTAACAGCCATCCAAAAGTCCTTTTTCACCACCATGATATAGCTCGCTCTGCCTAAAACGGCTAAGCCAGCTAACACCAGGAGCGAAGCTATGAAGGCATAGCGGCGCGTAACTTGTTTCGCTTGAAAGTTCATTATTGTTGAATGTGTGCGCTAAAGGGTTGTTTTTTATTTCTTTTGGTGGAGAGAGTAGTTACTCTCCCTCTACCTTCAAGTTATAGGAAGGAGTATTGGGCGTTTGCAACGCTGTGTCGGTTAACGACTCTTCAATATAGCTGCGTCGGGTTTTCTCTTTAAGTTGACTCGATCGAGTTAGCGCTTTGTAGCGTCGGTCGAGCAAGGTGTCGGTGAGCATCTTGGTTTGAATCATTTCTTGCTGGCACGCATATCGGTTACTAACATACACAATAATCATGCACACCACCATAATGATGTACCAAAACTGTCGACGAAACCATCGTCCACCCAATATATCACCGCCGAGTATCGATGAGAGCGTGAGTTTTACGTGCTCATCCTCACTCGACAAGTCATCGTCTGAAGTGAGATTGCGCAAAGCTTCTAAAGCCTCACGCTTTTCGCGCTCGTCTTCGCTCTCCTTTTTTGCCTTTTTGTCTTTTTTTTCAGCCTCAACTGCCGACTGTTGTGTGGCAGTTTCTTCAGGATTACGTGTATCGACGTCGCGCTCTACGTCTTTTTTATCTCCGTTCTTACGCATTGTTATATATATAATATAGGTATGGGGTATGGGGAATGAGGATTAAAGTTTTTCGGCAATACGGAGCTTGGCTGAACGACTGCGCGGATTTTCCTCTTGCTCTTGTGCTGAGGGCACAATCACTTTGTTGTTAATGGCACGCCATGGTGTGAGACGACGCCCGTAGAAGTCTTGCTCCACTTTTCCGTCAATGCGCCCTGAGCGTACAAAGTTCTTTACCATTCTGTCTTCAAGCGAATGATAGGTGAGCACACTCAGTCTGCCACCTGGACGCAACACTTGCAAGGCTGCCTCTAACATCTCTTGCAAGGCATCCATCTCGTGGTTCACCTCAATTCGGAGTGCTTGAAACACGCGGGCAAGGTCTTTTTTCTCACGTTCACGCGGCATAAGGGGTTTTACCACTTGCAACAAATCATCGATGGTGACAATTTTCTGCACATTACGTGCTTTTGCTATGGCCGAAGCAATGCGACGGCTGTTTTTCATTTCGCCATACAGATAGAACACATTTGCCAATTGCTCTTCTTCATAGAAGTTTACCACATCAGCTGCCGTGGTTCCAGCACGTCCATTCATGCGCATGTCTAATGGTGCATCAAAACGAAAAGAGAAACCACGTTCTTCAGCATCGAAGTGGTGACTCGACACCCCTAAGTCTGCCAATATGCCGTCCACTTGTTCCACGTTGTAGTATCGCATCCAATTTTTTAGATAGCGAAAATTACTGCGCACAAAGGTAAAACGACTGTCTCCCTCTGGCACATTTTGCTCAGCATCGGCATCTTGGTCGAAGCTATACAGATGTGCAGAGTCGTCAAGTCGTCGCAATATTTCGCGGCTATGACCGCCCCCGCCAAAGGTCACGTCTACGTAAACGCCACCTGGCTGAATGTTGAGTCCGTCAACGGTTTCGTTGAGCAACACGGGAATGTGATACATATTGTGTAGTAGTGGTCTTTATCAGTTAAAAAGTAATGAAGGGTTTCGTGTGCCGCATCTATCAGTTACGCCACACTTTTTTTGAGTGAAAGTTCACGCCATTAGGGCTGTATTATCCCACCCATTTCCTGTGCCATGAGCTTTGCCAAATCTGCATCATTCAGCATGCATTGGTCATATTGTGCAATGTCCCACACTTCAATGCGGTCGTCCACACCCACAAAGCGCACAATGCGATTATCGATGTGGCAAGCCTCAGCCATGTGTCGAGGCAACAAAAAGCGTCCGTTGGCATCGAGCGTTACCACCTCTGTGCCTGCCATAAATTGTCTATATAACATGGCGTGTTTCGGATTCCAACGGTCGAGTCGGCTCTGCAACACTGCGAGTTCCATTTCCCACACTTGCTGTGTGTACATCACAAGACAGGGTTGGTAAACGTCTCGCTTTAACACGAATGTTGCGTCTGACTCTGCAAGTTGTTTGCGAAAGTCAGACGGCAAAAATACGCGTCCTTTGGCGTCCAATTTAGCGTCCGTTGTTCCTATAAATCTCATGACACTCTCTAAGAATTTCCAAAAGTACAGATTTTCCCCCACTTTTCCCCACTTTTTATTATTTTTTTTTAGAAAACGTGCAACGAGCCTTCCTTCATGCTAACTTGAATACACAAAAAAAAGAGTACCTTGTCATAAAAACAGCAACTACAAATACTGCAAAAGTACAAAGCTATGCGCTCTGCCTTCCGACAAAGCGCATGGGGCTAAACAAAACATCTCCGATAATGCTTCTGCCGTGTCACGAGCAAACGATACTTATAGATGTCCAGATTAGTTAAAGCAATTTATATGTTATATAACCTGTCTCTTATACACATCTGACGCTGCCGACGATCTT
>UQPD01000020.1 GCA_900542795.1 uncultured Prevotella sp.
TACGAGATTACTACGCGTCTCGTGGGCTCGGAGATGTGTATAAGAGACAGTAACTGTAGGAACTATACAATACGACAATTCAATATAAACTAACTTTGAATACCTACTTATCAAATTCTGCGGAAGTTATTTTTTTGAACACTACTAAATAATACTAATGACATATAACCTTGACTGACCCACTTTTACTATTTCACCAATACTATCTCACCAACTGTACATTCAATACGGTTGTCCTCCACCAAATCTTTAAGAGCTCTTTGCAATACATCAGAGCTGTAACCTGACTGCGAAAGGTCGGATATGGAATAAAGACGACCATCTTTTATAAAGTCGAGCACATATTGTTTGGCATCTGCCACCTTTTCTTCTTCAGTAAGCTGAACCACATGCGATTCGTGAGCTATACACACATCGCAATAACCACAATCAGGTCCATCATCATCAAAATAACGCAGCAAATAGCGACTACGACAAGTATCAGTTTCTGTAATATAGCCAATCATCGCCTCCACTTGAGCCTTATAAATATCTCGACGTTGTTCGTATATTTCGGGCATAATGTCAACATACTGTGTGTCAATACGTCGCATCGTATAAGTGATTTGTGGCGTATCCTTGTGCGGAATATAATTGATAACGCGCAATTGGGTGATATGGCGCAAACATTCGTATACCTGTTCTGCAGTCATGCCACACATTTCTCCCAAACGGTCTTCTTCAATCGTTACATAATCTGTAAAGAAACCACCATTTGTACGCATCAACACATTTAGCAACCTCTCTTCATCTTTATCCAGATAATTCACATTATAAAGTTCTTCGCGAGTAACCAAAAACATCATACGCGATGAATTCTCATCTTCCAAACTAAAGTGAATATATCCCGCACGCGTAAGCAAGTTGAGTGCACTTACCAATGTCACAGGAAAATGATGAAACACATGACAAAAACGCCCTATGTTAAAATCAAAAGTACGTCCTTCAGCTTCACCCTCAGCTATTTGATAAAAGGACGCTAAGTCGGTATATACCTTACGAATATAAGCACGTTCGGGAAACATCTGTGGCAAATGCGATGTTAGCTTGCGCACATCATCTTTACCATACAACAAAACAGCATACGCAACCTGACCATCACGTCCCCCTCGTCCTGCCTCTTGAAAGTAAGCTTCCAAAGAGTCGGGTACATCCATGTGTATAACTAAACGCACATCGGCTTTATCAATACCCATACCAAAGGCATTGGTAGCAACCATCACACGCTTATCTCCACGTTGCCACAAGGCTTGACGAGCATCCTTGTCGAGCGAAGTTAATCCGGCATGATAATAGAGTGCACCAACTCCCTCATTTTCGAGCATTGTTGCCACATCGCGCGTACCCTGTCGAGAGCGGGTATACACAATGGCCGAACCCTCTACGCAACGCAGTATATGCAGCAATTCTTGATCTTTATCAAGAGTTTTACGCACAATGTAATGTAAATTCTTACGCGCAAAACTCATTTTAAACGTCTCACTTCCTTCACGAAAGGCCAACTTCTCCTTAATATCCTCCACCACCGCAGGCGTAGCTGTTGCTGTTAATGCCAATATGGGGACAAGTGGAAAAAATTTTCGGATTTCTGCAATACGCAAATAGTGTGGACGAAAATCATATCCCCATTGCGAAATGCAGTGTGCCTCGTCCACTGTTATAAAGCACACTTTCATTCGCTGTACCTTATTTAGAAAGATAGGAGTCGCCAAGCGTTCGGGCGAAACATACAAAAACTTATAGGCACCAAAAATAGCATTATCAAGGTGCTTAAGCACTTCGGTCCGCGTTTGTCCCGAATAAATAGCCGCAGCCATTATGCCATGACGACGCAAATTTTGAACTTGATCTTTCATCAAAGCAATAAGAGGCGTCACAACAATACACAAACCTTCGGTAGCAAGCGCTGGTACCTGAAAAGTAATGCTTTTACCACCCCCTGTGGGCATTAAACCAAGCGTATCATGCCCATTAGAAATGCTTTCGATTATCTGCAATTGTATGCCACGAAAGTCTGCATATCCCCAATAATTCCGCAAAATAGAACCCCACAACTTGCGGCGCTCGTCAGCTTGTGGCTGTTGTGCAGCAGATGTGGGGTTTATATGCGTGTTCATATTTGTATTCATGCCAATGTTTTTAGGGTGGTTCTAATAATTCTGATAAGTTGATTTGTGTCCTATCGTATGTGTATTTTTGTTAGTGAACGAAGGAGCATAGCGGGCTATGTGACTGAGCGAACTGACAAACATGGTGCAAGGCGAATGCAATCAAACATGTTTGAATTGCTGAGCCGCAGCCCATGTTCTCAAAGAAAGAAGACACATGCGAGAGGGCGCAAAGCAACTATCAGAATTTTAAAATCAGAATTTTTAGAACCACCCTCTAATTATTGACAAGGTTTAATGTCGTCTATTTGCAACTGCACTTCACCGCGTTTGTGTGTGTTTTCTTCAATTGTATAACAAATGTCGAAAGCGCGTTTGGTCTTGATGTAGCGTGCCTGCGAACTTTGTCCAAAAGCTATGCCGTTCATCACATTATTACTCTTATTGTCTACGAGTTCAAGCTTAATGTGCTCTTGTCCACGTCCCACAACCTTACTTGTGCCATAATCATACACACGCTTGGTACAGAATATAGGTTTAGGATTACAAGGACCAAAAGGAGCAAACTTGCGTAATTGTTGATAAAAGCGGAAAGTTACATCCTTAAAGTCGAGCATTGCATCAATGTCAAGACTTGCCTCAGTTTGTTCATCGAGAATATGCTCTGCAACATAGTCTTCGAAACGACGGCTAAATTCCTCAACATGTTCAACTGGCATTGTCAGACCAGCTGCATAAGTGTGTCCGCCAAAATTTTCCAAAAGGTCTTGACAGCTCTGCACAGCCTTATACACATCAAAGCCCGAAACCGAACGTGCCGAACCTGTTGCCATACCTTCAGAACGCGTAAGCACCACTGCAGGACGATAGTATTGCTCTGTCAGTCGCGAAGCTACTATACCTATCACGCCTTTGTGCCAATCTTCGTTATAAATAACAATGCTGCGTCGCTGGTCAAGTTCAGGCAAGTCGCGCACTTGTTCCACTGCTTCCTCTGTCATTTGCTTATCAAGATCCTTACGAGCTTCGTTATAGAGGTTGATGCGACCAGCCTTCTCTAATGCACCTGGGTAATCCTTTTCAACAAGCAATTCCACTGCTTCACGTCCATTTTGCATACGTCCCGAAGCATTGATGCGTGGACCAATCTTAAAGATAATGTCGTTCATCGTCAACTCTCGGTCAGCCAATCCGCAAACTTCAATGATTGCTTGCAGTCCAATACTTGGATTTGAATTTAAGCAGCGCAAACCATGATAAGCCAAAATGCGATTTTCGCCCATCACGGGCACGATGTCCGAAGCAATGCTTACTGCACAAAGGTCGAGGAGCGATGTAAGTTTGTTAAACTCAATGCCATTACTCTCGGCAAAAGCTTGCATAAATTTAAACCCAACTCCACAACCCGAAAGATTTACGTCGGGATAATGATTGTCGAGTTGTTTGGGGTTAAGAATTGCCACTGCACAAGGCAATTCTTCATCGGGCACATGATGATCGCAGATAATAAAGTCAATGCCCAAACTCTTAGCATAGGCTATTTCCTCCACCGCTTTAATACCACAATCGAGCACTATAATCAGCCCAACACCTGTTTGTGCAGCAAAATCCACTCCTTTTTTTGAAATACCGTACCCTTCTTCATATCGATCAGGAATGTAGAAGTCGATGTTGGAGTAAAACTGTTGCAAAAACTTATAAACCAATGCCACAGCTGTACATCCATCCACATCATAGTCTCCATAAACGAGCACGCGTTCCTTGCGTCCCATCGCCTCGTTTAGTCGGTCAACCGCTTTATGCATTCCATCCATTAAGAATGGGTCGTGCAACCCTGTGAGTTGCGGTCGGAAGAAATGGCGTGCCTCCTGTTCCGTACATATGCCCCTCTCAAAAAGCAGCTTGCCCAAAGCTGGGTGAATGCCCACCTCCTTTGCTAGCTTTGCTTCTGCGGCAGCCGTAGCCGCGTCGGGAGCTTCGTAGTTCCATTTGTAGTTCATGCCTATATGTCATTTTTATTTTTTTTCGTGAGAATATATGGGATATTTTTAGGTAACTACACAAGCGTAGCTACCTACTACCCCAATTTAGCTTGCTAAGTTAGCCAAAAAACATGACATAGGCTGCACGATAGGCTCGCTATTTTATTTTTGCTTCGTTTTTATTACGTTTTTAAGTCTTTTTCTAAAAGTGTTGCGCAAGTTAGACAATTCGACACTACACTCGCCTTGCACTACTTTGCTTCGCCAAGTTAGGCGGCGGCTCGGTAATACAAAATAAAAAACCTTTGGCTTTTTATTTTGTATTGCCGAGCCTTGCACTACTTTGCTTCGCCAAGTTAGGCGGCGGCTCGGCAATACAAAATAAAAAACCTTTGGCTTTTTATTTTGTATTGCGCTCGCCTTGCACTAACTTTGCACCATGTATCAAAAATTTATTATAAATCAAGATGGCGTACTGAAGTTCGGACACGTTTATCTACATCGCGAACTGCTTTCACCAGGCGAAAACTGCCCCTATGGCGGTGGCGTGTGGAAAATTGACGAAAGCCGTGGAGCTATTTTACTCTTTGGACGATCGTTCGACTTTGGTAAACCTGATTTTTACCACCTACACCGCATTGATTGGACGGGGGTAGGAGGAAAAGAACGCCCACTTATTTACCAACCTCGTTGGCCCGACGACTCTATCGAAATTCCTATTATGGTTTATTAGAGCGAGGAGAAAAGCTTTAACACGTAACAAATAACACCATGCAATATTTAGAATTTACATTTACCACACGTCCTGCTACCGAAGCCGTACAAGACGTGCTCTCTGCTGTTTTAGCAGAAATTGGCTTTGATAGTTTTGTGCATACCGATGAACTCGACCGTCCAGCACTTACACATTGTGCCAATCCTGAAGAACCTACGTTCGAGGATAAAAAGGACGAAGACCATTTTCAATGCTACATTCAAAAAACCCTCTATGATGAAAAAGCTTTGAAAGAAGCAGTTGAAAACTTCCCCCTTCCCGATGTAGAGATTTCATATAATATGGTAGAAGCTGAGGACAAGGATTGGAACGAAGAATGGGAGAAAAACTACTTTAAGCCCCTTGTTGTAGATGGTTGCTGCGTTATTTCGAGCACTTTCCACACTGATGTTCCAGAAGCCGAATACAGCATCACTATCAATCCGCAAATGTCGTTTGGCACAGGTCATCACGCTACAACATCGCAAATGATTAGCCGTTTGCTCACCGACGACATCACAGGTCTTAACGTACTCGACATGGGTTGTGGCACAAGCATTCTTGCCATCTTAGCTCGCATGCGCGGTGCTGCACACTGCTTAGGCATTGATGTGGACGAATGGTGCGTAAAGAACTCACGCGAGAATATCCAACTCAATCACCTCGATGGCATCGATGTGGAACTTGGCGATGCTTCCTCACTTGCAGGTCAAGGTCCATTCGACCTTGTTATTGCCAACATCAACCTGGGCATTCTGCTCAATGACTTGAAACACTATGTGCCTTGCATGAAGCCTGGAGCTTACATCTATATGAGCGGATTCTATGACACGGATATTCCCCAACTCGTAGCTGAAGCAGAACGCCAAGGCTTAAAGCTCACCGATGAACATGTGTTGGATGGTTGGGCATGCTTGAAGTTGCAAAAAATTGAGGCATAAATTGTCCCCCTATAAAAAAACATGAATGTGCAGAAGGCTTACTTTCTGCACATTCATGTTTTTTTATAATTGGTATTCAAGATTGGTTCGTTTAGAACACCTACTTACTATTCCAAAACCTTAGGCCTTTCTGAAGAAGCTAAAGTTTACACTACCATAAGCACGATGTTCCACAAAATCAGGACGATCGCTAAAATCATAGTTCTTGCCATGTTCTAACACGAAGAGTCCACCTTCAGCCAACAAAGCCGACTGCATCACTCGGTCGGGCAACTCCCCTAATTCGGGCAAAGCATAAGGTGGGTCAGCAAAAACCAAGTCAAACGATTGTCCACAACGTTCTATAAAGCGTAAGGCATCGCCACACATCGGTGTCCAAGCCTCATCGCCCAATGTACGCTGACACTGTTGAATGAAAGCAAAGTGCTTACGATCTTTTTCAACAGTCACTACACGCTGACAACCACGCGACACCAACTCAAGTGAAATGCTACCCGTCCCCCCAAAAAGATCGAGCGCTGAACATTCCTCAAAATCGACGTATGCACGCAACACATTAAAGAGATTTTCTTTAGCAAAGTCTGTTGTCGGTCGTGCCTTAAACGATCGAGGCACTTCAAAATGGCGTCCTTTATATATACCTGTAATAATACGCATGATTGTAAAGATAATTTTTCAATGAATGTTTCTGAATTGCTTTTTTTAGAAAGTTATTCAAAAAAAATTTTTTTAGAACCACCCTTATTTGAGCAAGGCACACATCAAGTCGTAAGGAACCTCGTCGGTAGTCGACACAATATTGCGATTAAACTCGGCTGAAGGAACTACGGGATAAACACGCGCAGCATACTTTTGCAATTCCTCAATCACTGGGTCGCGTAACAAGGGCGACCCCGCCACAAATATGGGCAATTCATTTACCTTTAAAGCTAAGTGACGTGCCAAGTTAAACACATAATAGTCTACATCAGTCAACGTACGAACTGTGTAAGTGTTGAGCATCACCAAATGACTGTCTTCAAGCACCAACACATCTATAACTCCGTCATGAGTGTGTACAAACAAACGTTTGCCATTGGTTGTACCCAAACCTTTTTTTGCAAAATGTTGTACCACAGGCGTAAGGGCTGCAGTATAACGTACCTCACCAAACGTTTCCTCAAGCGTGCGACAAGTATTTTCATTTAAAGCAAAGAGGAACACAGCATTCGATGCAGGCACTGTGTCGTAGAACACACGTTGCTTCTCAATTTGATCGAAACAAAATTTATGAGTAATGTCTACATCCTCCTCCTGAAACTCTGCCAACGGCACAGGCGTAACGGGTGCATTTACATACACCTCCACACGGTCGTAGGGTTGCTTTAACATTTCTACTTGCTGCATTGCCGAGCGCAAATTCACCGTGAGTGATACTTGCGGACGTACGTGGTAAGGTTGAAAGTCAAAGGTTGGAGGATTACCTGCCTCGTAACGTGCGAAACAGATATCAGTGTCAGATATGCGTAGGTGTAAGTTCACTATTTATTCTTTTTGTTTTCTACAATTCGTTGCAGTTTATCAATGTGTTTTCGCATCACAAACATTACAGGCAGTGCCAACAGCACGCCTATACTATTGGCTAACAAATCAGCCCACTCACCCGAACGGTATGCAGTGCAGTAAGTTTGTGCCAATTCTATGATGCCACTCATCAGAATGGGTATCACTACAGCCACAAACATAAGTTTGATACGGCTCCAATGTCTATGACTGCGCAAATATTCAAACCAAAACACACTGCAAGTGCCAAAATACATGGTGCCGTGTACCACCTTATCGAAACCTACAATTCCATCAAACATACTTACATGGGGTGGACGAAAGAGGCTCAAATACCATATCAAGCATACGCATATGGAAGTTAATATAAACGCGGGGAGTCGTTTCATACGTATGGCTAAGTTTACCAAAATTTGTTTTGTGCAGGGTTATATTCAAATCCAGCCTCTGCTAATTGTTTTTCGAGTTTATCACGATCAACGTCCATATCATCGCAAAGGGCATCGAGCGAACTATATTCATCGCGCAACTTCGTATTAACAAAGCTGAACAACATCATTGGGTCTTTGGGTAACATATATATAATCGTTTTAGTGAGGGTGTTTGAAGAAGAAGGAGGTTGAAGCATATACCTATACCCCCCGTTCAACTTCTGAATGCTATGCTAAATACCACATCATTCTCATTCCGTTTGCAAAATTACCGCTTTATTTTAGTAACGCCAAATATGCTATAAACCTTTTCAAGGCACATTCCCTACATTACACTTGCCAGTTCACCAAATAAACTCTTTCTGTGGTACGCGTAAAAGCCGTGTAGAGCCAACGTAAATAGGAAGCTCCCGTAGCATCCGTTGGCACAAAACCTTGGTCTACATAAACTCGTGCCCATTGTCCGCCTTGTGCTTTATGACAAGTCACCGCATAGGCATATTTTATTTGTAAAGCATTGTAATAAGGGTCTTGACGAAGAGCCTTCATTCGGTCTTTTTTGAGCGGAATGTGCATATAGTCTTCAAGTACGCGCTCAAAGAGCAAGTTACTCTCTTCGCGCGTCAATGAAGGAGATTCTGATTGCAACGTGCTAAGCAGGACCCGACAATCTAATTCAAAGTCATCGTAGTCAGCAAAACGTAGTGTAGCATCTGCAAACCTAAAACCATATTGCTCGTGTACATTACGAATGCGCACCACTTCTGCCGTATCGCCATTGGCTATGAAGTTAAAAGGCATTTTTTCGTCTTTAGGCAATGATTTGGCACACTGTTCTGTCCAATAATAATTGTTCTTCACAGCCATTATCAAGTCGCCTCGTGTTATCTCGTCTTCACGGTCAAAAATGCGCGAACGTATGCCATTATTATATATATTGGCTCGTTTGTTTGACCGCGTCACAACTATTACACTGTCGGCACCATACGCTTGATAATCGCTCACCAGACTCTCAATCAGTTCATTACCTGGCAAAGCACGTACCTCGCCATGGGCATCGGTTTGTATGGGTGGAATGCCTTCAAAGCCTTCGGTCAGTAATTGTCGCAACATAGTGGCTCCTGCTAACACATCACTATCACGACTTTGTCGCACCACTTCGGTTAAACTTGCACTACCCACTAATAGTCCGTAACGGCGCAATACTTCATCGCACAAAGCTGGACTATCTTCTTCGCCCACTGGAGGCAACTGGGCTGTATCGCCCACAAGTAGCAATTTACATCCTGTACCAGAGTAGACATATTGTATCAAATCGTCCATTAACTCTCCCGTTCCAAACAAGGTGTCTGTTCCCATTGCTCCTGTTCCACTACTTATCATCGACGCCTCGTCTACAACAAACAAAGCATGTCGCAACTTGTTGTAGCCTAACGAAAAGCGGGTTCCTTCTCCTTGAAAACTCTCTTGCCTGTATATCACTCGATGAATGGTATAGGCTGGCATACCAGCATGATGCGAAAAAACCTTTGCTGCACGTCCAGTAGGAGCCAACAACACCACATCGCGCTTTAACAAGTGCATCACCTTTACCAATGCTCCCACTAAGGATGTTTTACCTGTACCAGCATAACCACGCAGAATGCACGCTGCATAAGGTTGTGTGGTAGTTACAAAGTGGGCAAGCAACAAAGCTGCTTGTTGCTGCGAGGGAGTAAAAGGCAGAGCAAACTGCTGAGCTATGAGCTTAAGTATTTCGTCATTGAGCATATTGAGCCATATTTATCACAAGTGAAACAACAACTTAAAAAAGTAAAGGCTCATCCTTTTTTCGTGCTTGAGCAGCCCAATCCTCAGGTATAAAGTGCCATTGATTAAGTGGAGCAGGCGAAATAACGCCTAACTGTTCTATACGCGTCATAAGATAGTAACGCAAATCTTTGTCGGTACTCCACACAATGCGTTTAGGCAATTCAGCAGCAGGAATGCCAGCCCCTTGCGTAAGTAAATATCCGCCCCCATTGCCACGATAAGAATTTACGGCACAACGATAAGTTTTGCTCAGCGAGAAGGGAGAACCATCTGCCATCTGCGTAATCGTAATTTTTTGTCCTGCTGGTTTTGTCAAGTCTACCGTATAACAAATGCCAGCTGCAGAGTCGAAGTTAAAACTCGGATATTGCAGACGCTGCCAAGCATCTGTCAGTTCATGTGCATTCGCACGGAACAAAAGCATGTGGTCGGTAGGAGCATGCATTTGAGCCGTCCAACGTGCGTATGAAAATTCCAAATAATCCTTTACTTCTCGTCCAGTAAGTTGCATTACGTAGAGCATATTTTCGTAGCGATAAAGGTTAAACATATCGCGCACATGAATATCACCTTCGGGAATGCTTGCGTCCATTGCTAATGGAGCGGCAAATGATATATCTGCTCCAGATATATCAAGTTGCATCTGATGAATAAAATCGATAAATGCTGAAGGACCAAAAAAGGCTGGTGTGCTCTGCATAGCAGCCGTACTACGACCTATACGTTTTGAAGTAAATTGGCGCACTGCTTCATATTGCGAAACGAAGTGCTGCATAAAACCTGCATGAGGTTGCTGATTAAGTACCGAAACAACCTGTCCTTGCACCTTTTTATTAAGAACCTTTTTACCCTTGAGCGTAAGGGTTATGTCGGCCTGTGCCACTGCATGCGCATTGGCTGCAGGATTAAGCACAAGCACATCTTTCCCTTCTACATTGCGCACCAAACGCTGGGCTTCACGATGGTCGTGTCCACAAAACACCACATCAAACCCTGGCACACGACGTGCCACTGCTACTGCTGCATGTTCGGCACGCGGTGTTGTAATGGTATCCGACCCTACACCTGAATGAAAGAGTCCTACTATAACATCTGCTTGGCGTTGCATCTCAGGCATATAGTAACGAGCGATAGCTTCTTGGTCATCAAAACGAAGGTTGGTCCATAAATTTTGTGGCAACCACATGGGAATGCAAGGGGTAATCATGCCCAATACTGCTATGCGCACCCCTTGACGTTTCAGAATGGTGTAGGGTTTCCAATAGGGAGTACCCTTACGCACATCTATCACATTGGCACCCAACACTGGATAATGACACTGACTCACCCAACGGTCATACACAGCATGCCCTGTTTCCACATCATGGTTGCCCACCGTTGCTGCATCATAGTGCATATAATTGAGTACATCAGCGCAAAGGTGAGTTGACGTGGTATCTATGTAGTCGTAGTAGCAGGCTGTTGGCTGACCTTGCAGAATATCGCCATTATCAAGCAGCACCACGCGGTCTTTGCCTTGCTTATGACGGAGTTTTTCAACATAGGTATAAACGCGTGCCAAACTACCCTCACCAGATTTTCCGTTTATAAAATCGTAGGGAAAGTAGTTACCATGTACATCGCTGGTTTCAAGCAGCGAAATAGTGACTTGGCGTTGCGCAAAGGCATATGTGGCAAGCATTAAAGCACTCAAAACAAGAAGTAGACGTTTCATTACTTACGAATATAGTTTACAAAATCATAGGCGAGATGGTTTTTCTCGTCAGGTTCGTGGTGTTCACGACTCTCCTCAGTCCACAACGTAGCATCGTATGTGGGGAAAAAGGTGTCAGCCTCATCAGGCGTAGCATCTACATGGGTCAAGCAGAGGCGTTGCGCCAAAGGCAAAGCTGCAGCATACACGCTCTCCCCACCAAGTACAAATACTTGGTCATCATTTTGGCAAGCTTGCAGTGCATCCTCAAATGAGTGGAACACCTCAATGTTGGGTGCAGTGTAATCAGCCTGACGGGTAATTACCACATTGCGACGATTGGGCAATGCGCCCTTGGGTAAAGACTCAAACGTTTTACGCCCCATAATGATGGTATGTCCTGTAGTAAGGTTCTTAAAATGTTTGAGGTCGGCAGGCAGATAGTAAAGCAGTTGTCCCTTGTTGCCAATAGCGGCATTAGCAGTGAGGGCACAAATAATAGAAAGTGTCATTGTGTGCTGATTTATTTGTTGATATTATGAAGTCGTCTAAACTTCGTCAGAAAAGTTTAGACGACTTCTATGTGCAAAGGTAAGCAGATATTTTGTAATTTTGCCGAAAATATTACGTTACGAATGAAACAATATCTCAATTTACTACAAGATATCCTGGACAATGGCACGATAAAAGATGACCGCACAGGAACAGGAACGAAAAGCATTTTTGGACATCAGATGCGTTTTAACCTTGAAGAAGGTTTTCCGCTTATCACCACTAAAAAGCTCCATCTAAAATCTATTATCCACGAGTTGTTGTGGTTTTTGAAGGGCGATACGAATGTGCATTATTTGCAAGAGAATGGTGTGCGCATTTGGAACGAGTGGGCTGATGAGAATGGCGACTTAGGCCATGTTTATGGTTACCAATGGCGCTCATGGCCCGACTACAATGGTGGACACATCGACCAAATTAAGGAGGTTATTCGTCAAATAAAGGAAACGCCAAACTCTCGTCGCATCATTGTTTCTGCTTGGAACGTAGCCGATCTCGACAAAATGAATCTGCCCCCTTGCCACTTGCTTTTTCAGTTTTATGTAGCAGACGGACGTTTATCGCTGCAACTCTACCAACGCTCGGCAGACACTTTTCTCGGTGTTCCCTTTAACATCGCAAGCTATGCCTTGCTGTTGATGATGGTTGCACAGGTCACCGGACTTAAGGCGGGCGACTTTGTACATACTACTGGCGACACACACCTCTATTTAAATCACTTGGAACAAGCACGTTTACAACTAACACGCGAACCGCGACCACTACCTCGTATGGTTATCAACCCCGATGTGAAGGATTTGTTCGACTTTAAATATGAGGACTTTAAACTTGAAGATTACGATCCATGGCCACATATTGCCGCAAAGGTGTCGGTATAAGTAGATTTTAAATATTGCGCTTATCAAAAATGGAATTACCCAAAGACTTCCTACACGAAATAGCTTTACTGTTAGGCAAGGATGAGGCTGACGCTTTGTGTCGTGCACTAACTGAGAGCCCAGTTCCTACCAGTGTACGCATCAACACGCTGAAGCGTCCCACTACCCTACCTGCTTCCACAGACTCGGAAGTTCCTTGGTGCGAAACGGGCGTATATCTGTCAGAACGACCTAAATTTACATACGACCCTATGCTACATGCAGGCTGTTACTATGTGCAAGAGGCGGCCTCCATGTTTATTGAACAAGCCTATCGCACCATTGCAGCCGACTTTGTACCACAGCGTTTGCTCGACCTTTGTGCTGCACCAGGTGGTAAGAGCACGCTCTGGCGAAGTTTATTGCCCACAGGAGCATTGCTTGTAGCAAACGAACCTATTAGGCAACGCGCACAAGTGTTGGCTGAAAATCTCACCAAATGGGGACAGCCCGATGTGGTGTGTACTTCAGCCTACCCCGAGGAGTTTGCACCATTAGGCAGTTTCTTTGATGTTATTGCAACGGATGTGCCTTGCTCGGGCGAGGGCATGTTCCGTAAAGACGAAGGAGCTATCAACGAATGGTCTGCGCAAGCTGTTGACACTTGTGCTGCACGTCAATGGGACATTGTGCAGTCTGTATGGCCCGCTCTACGCGAAGGAGGTTACTTAGTATATAGCACTTGCACGTATAACCGACAGGAAAACGAGGACAATGTGCTGCGCATATGTCATGAATTAGGGGCTGAATTGGTGCCTATTGTTACGCAAAAAGATTGGGGCATTATGGGTGATACTACAGGACGCGAACTGCCCGTTTACCACTTTTTCCCCCATCACACAAAGGGTGAAGGCTTATTCTTGGCTTTGCTGCGCAAAACTGCTGCTGCACCTTTAATTAAAGAAAAGAAGAACAAAAAGCAACGTGTTGCCAAACAACCGACCATTAAAGGTGGTGCAGCTGTAGCTGATTGGTTAGAACATAGCAAAGAGTTTAAACTGCTACGTACAGACGAGACGCACATCATTGCCGTACGACAGTCCTTAGCCGACGACATACAACGCATTTGTGCCACAGTGCGTGCCTTAACAGCAGGTATTTTGTTGGTCGAAGAAAAAGGCAAAAAACTAATACCACAACATGCCTTAGCGCTCTCTACCGAAAGAGCTGTTAAAGCTTTTGCAACCGTGGAATTATCTACTGACGAAGCTTTGTCGTACTTGCGTCGTGAATCCATCACCCTACCCTCTGAAACTCCTCGTGGCTACGTTGTGGTTTGCCATAAGGGTCACGCCCTTGGTTTTGTAAACAATCTTGGCAATCGCGCCAACAATTTATACCCACAAGAGTGGAGAATTAGAAACTAAATGGAGAAGTCATCTAAACTTTTCTGACAAAGATTCGATTTTAATGTCGAACAAATACAAAATCACGCGCCAGCCTTACCCCTGAAGGGATAAGACTGGCGCGTAATTTTATCTTAAGTGCACAGGCTTAGTCTATTCTACGCACCATTTCGCGGAAAATTTCTGCCATCAAAGGCTGAACAGCATTGGCTGCCTTTTGCACTTCTTCATGACTTACTTCAACCGCCTGACCTTCTACACCAAGGTCGGTGATAATGCTAATACCGAAACAACGAATGCCACAATGACGGGCTACAATAACCTCGGGAACTGTTGACATGCCTACAGCATCAGCACCCAAAATGTGGTACATTTTATATTCGGCAGGTGTTTCGAAAGTAGGACCTTGAGTGGCTAGGTATACACCTTCAACCGTGCGAATACCCTTTTCTTTTGCAATAGCACGTGCCATATCAAGGAACTCATGACTGTAAGCTTCGTGCATATCAGGGAAACGAGGACCTGTCGGAAAGTTTGGACCATGAAGCGGATGTTCGGGCATAAAGTTAATATGGTCTGTAATGAGCATCAGGTCGCCAATCTTGAAGTTTGGATTCATACCACCAGCAGCATTACTTACAAAAAGATTCTTAATACCCAATTCGTACATTACACGTACAGGAAAGGTTACCTGCTTCATGTTGTAACCTTCATAAAAATGAAAACGACCCTGAAGAGCCATTACATCTTTACCACCCAGACGGCCAAAAATGAGTTTACCACTATGACCTTCTACCGTACTTATGGGGAAGTTAGGGATGTCTTGATACGGAAATTCGTCTACTATGTCTATTTCCTCCGCTAAGTGTCCAAGTCCTGTACCCAAGACAATAGCTGTGCGGGGACGCATCTGCGTGTGTTCTTTAATCCACGCTGCAGTTTCTTTGATTTGTTCTAACATAATGTAAGATGGTTTGGTTGAAAGTGTTTATATCTTCGTTGTTTGCAGCCGACAGTTTAACCGTTATAGGCTGCACAACCATATTTTCAGTAAGCGTTTGAGGCAATAATTCATGAATGGCTATAAGCCGCTCTTGGTCTTTTTGGGTTGTTACGGCTAAAGTGCAAGCGTGTTCACTCCACAACCGACTGATGCGTTGCGCATCGACAGCTTGAAAGTTGTGATGGTCACGAAATTCTGCCAACACCACTTCGGCTCCTTGCGCACGCAAATGATTCACTAAAGGTTGTGGATTAGCAATGGCTGCAATGAGCAAAACCTTGGCATGCTTTTTTAATAAGGCATTGGAGGTTGTTACGCCAACATTCAAAGCCTCAGCAGATGCTGACGGAACCATTAAAGGTTGCAAGGGCGCATACACTATTTCGCTATAATATAAATGTTGATGCGGAGCCACCTTTAATGGGGGACGCTTGCAGCCTTCGCACTTCGTTACCACCACCACTTGTGCTCTTTGAGCAGCCACTGCCGGTTCACGCAGTCTGCCCCATGGCAGCAAATGATCTTGCGTGTAAAGACGATGCGAGTCGGTAAGTAACACATTAAGACCAGCCTTCACATAACGATGTTGATAAGCATCATCCAATACTATCACATTAACCTCAGAATGGTCCTTTAATAACTGCTGGATGCCTATGACACGTTTTTCGCACACGGCAACAATGGCAAACGGACAATTCTGCAACACCTGATAAGGTTCATCGCCTATTTCGCGAGCCGTGGTTTGCGCATTTGCCAATACATAACCTTTAGTTTTACGTCCATAGCCACGCGACAACATTGCCACACGATAACCTTCGGTATGAAGCATCTTTAGCAAATACTCCACATGAGGGGTTTTGCCCGTTCCACCTACTGCTAAATTGCCAACGCAAATTACAGGAAGTTTAAACGAGGTTTGCTTATATACCCCACATGCAAAGAGCATAGAACGTATGCCCACCACCATGCCCCATAAAAGGGAGAGAGGCATGGTGATGAGAATAGAAATACGCTTTATAATTGCTAAAACAACTTTCACGATTACTCTGAATATTACCAGATAAATTATTTGAGATTAGGCACGTAGAATACGCGAGCTTGCAAGCAACTCTGTGCATTTGCGCCTTTGAGTGAACTAACAAAACGAAGAGGTGCATAGTATTCGCCAAGTGCCGCTTGCATTTTCTCTTCCATATAATCGCGCTTAATCGTAGCATCCATAAATTGATCAATCCACGAAACCTTAGCAGGATAAGGCATCACATTGTAAGATTGGAGTTTAGCACGTTGCGAAGCAATGGCAATGGCATCATCGAGCGAACCCAATTTATCGACCAACTTAATGGCAAGCGCCTGATTACCTGTCCACACACGACCTTGACCAATGCGGTCAACCTGTTCGGGCGTCATGTGTCTACCTGCAGCAACACGACTTATAAACTGCTTGTAGCCACGATTTACGTAATTCTGCATCGCGTTAGCCTCGTCTGCATTAAAGGGACGACCCATTGCACCAAAGTCTGACGACTTATTGGTTTTCACTACATCGAAGTGCAAACCAAGTTTTTCAGTCATCAAGCCACTCATGTCAGGAATCATACCGAAGATGCCAATACTACCCGTGAGGGTTGTGGGTTCTGCCACAATGTAATCGGCACCACACGACATGTAGTAACCACCCGAGGCAGCCATACCGCTCATTGACACCACCACGGGCTTTTTCATTTTGAGCAACTGCACAGCACGCCACATTTGTTCTGAAGCATAAGCACTACCACCGCCTGAGTTTATGCGCAATACCACCGCCTTCACATCATCGTCGTTGGCAAGTTGGTCAAGATCTTGCACAACCTTTGAGCCTACTATGTATTGTCCGTTATCGGTTAAACTATTTGAGGCTACTTGGTCAACAATGTCGCCTTGTGCATAATACACCGCAATGGTACCATCTGCACTCTTACCCTCATCGAGTTTTGCAAGTTGGTCAGGCGAAATAAAGTTTACCTTATCTTGCTTACTCAGCGCACGCAGTTGAGCACGAACACCATCGGCATACACCAAAGCATCAGCCAAGTGGTTCGTTACATACTGCTTAGGTTCGGCAAAAGTAGCATAATTATCGGCATAGGCATTCAGACTTTCCACACTGATTTTGCGCGAAGCTGCCACGTCTTTGCACACATTTTTCCAAATATCACCCACAAAAGCACTTACTTGCTCGCGGTTCGCATCGCTCATGCTGGTAAGTATAAAGGGTTCTACCGCACTTTTATAAGTACCCACCTTAAACACCTGCATTTTTACACCCACCTTTTTAAGCAAGTCGGTGTAGAAAATGGGTTGTGAGGCAATGCCATGCCAAGCAATCATGCCATTGGGGTTAATAAGCAATTTATCTGCCACCGAAGCCACATAGTAAGAGCCTTGTTCATAGTTATCGCCATAAGCCAACACGAACTTCTTGCTTTTCTTAAAGTCGAGCAAGGCACGGCGCAACTCTTGTGCTGTGGCATAGTCGGCAGACAGAGCGCCTCCTTCCAAATAAATACCACTGATGTTCTTGTTGTCTTTTGCCACCTTTATAGCTTTAAGGATGTCGTCAAGTCCTTGTGTCTTTGCCACATCACTGTTAAGAAGGTTGGTAAAAGGATTATCAACAGCTCGTTCGTTGATGCTTCCGTTCAACGAAATACGCAACACGGTGCCCTCCTTAACCGATGGTTTTGCGCTATCGGCAGCAATGATAATACCCATCATCACAAAGCTAAAAATGCTTACTACAGCACCTAAGCAAAGCATGCCCACTATAGTGGCCAATACGTACTTAAAAAATTGTTTCATCTGTTTATTCTTTTAGATATTGTTGCAAATCAAACGTTTTAACGCATTTTTGACGTAAAAAGAGAAGTATTTGCTACAATCTTATTTTTCAAAATCAATGTCCACCTCCACAGGGCAATGGTCTGAACCCAATATTTCAGTGTGGATTTTAGCGTCTGTCAATTTGTTTTGCAAACAATTTGAAGTTAAGAAATAGTCAATGCGCCACCCTGCATTCTTCTCACGTGCACGGAAGCGATAAGACCACCAAGAATATACGCCTTCCAATGTAGGATTAAAGAAGCGGAAAGTATCCGTAAATCCTGCGTCAAGCAATTCGCTGAACTTAGCACGTTCCTCGTCTGTAAAACCAGCGTTCTTGCGATTGGTCTTGGGATTTTTCAAGTCTATTTCTTGATGCGCCACATTTAAGTCACCACACACCACCACGGGCTTTTTTGCATCTAATTGCTTCAGATAATTCCTAAAAGCATCATCCCATGTCATGCGATAATCTAACCTGCGCAATCCATCTTGCGAATTAGGCGTATACACAGTTATTAAATAGAAGTTGGGCATCTCAAGCGTAATAACACGTCCTTCATGGTCGTGTTCTTCAATACCCAGTCCATAGGAAACTGATAAAGGCTCATGCTTGCTAAAAATAGCAGTACCCGAGTATCCCTTTTTCTCAGCCGAATTCCAATAAGACTTATAACCATCAAATTCAATATCTAATTGATGGGGCTGCATTTTAGTTTCCTGCAAACAGAAAAAATCAGCATTCAGTTCAGCAAAAGCCTCTCTAAATCCTTTTCCATCGCATGCACGCAACCCATTTACATTCCAAGAGATAAATTTCATTTATTCTAAAAATTTATGATACTATGATGTGCGAAGATAGCAACTTATCTTGATACGAAACGCCATATCGCATTTTTTTCTTAACTTTGCACCATTATTTTTATAAAGAGACCCACATGAAACATATATATGCGCTGTTAGCATTCGTCTTTGCAAGTATTTTTGCTGCAAATGCGCAGCCTCAGTTACAATTTGATCAAACCACACAAGAACTTGGCACCGTGTTGTGGCACACCCCTCGTACGGCAACTTTTAAAGTAACCAACAAAGGCACACAAGACCTTATTATTACCAATGTGCGCACAGACTGCGGTTGCACCAATGCCGAATGGACCTCTACACCAATTGGTCCTGGTGGCACTGGCATAATTAAAGCTACTTACGATGCCGAAATGCTTGGGCATTTTAACAAGGGTTTGGCTGTTTACACCAATTTAGATGCACAACCTCACTACCTTAAATTGGTAGGTGTGGTTTCTATGACAAACAACGAACCTACTACTGAATATCCCTATAAAATTGGTGACTACTATCTTAGTACGGATGATGTAGAATTCGATGATGTTAATCGGGGTGACTCTCCCACCTTTGTGCTTTCTATCATGAACAGCAGCAAGCACTCTTATCGTCCTGAACTGATGCACTTGCCCAAATATCTCACAGCACATGCCGACCCTGAGGTTATTCGTCCAGGACGTGTAGGTCGTGTGTTACTTACCCTTAACAGTGGTGAGCTTCACAACATGGGATTGACGCAAACCAGCATTTATTTAAGCCGATTTATGGGCGACCGTGTAAGCAAAGAAACCGAAATCAATGTATCTGCCACGTTGTTACCCGACTTCTACGACACGCCCTTGCAACAGTCGTTAGCTCCTATCGCACAACTCGACAGCACGCATATTGACTTAGGCTCTCTTGGCAAGAAAAAGAAGGTGTCAGGACAAATTCTTATCAAGAATACAGGCAAAACGCCTTTAGTCATCAGTGCTTTACAGGTGTACAACCCTGGCATTAGCGTAAGTCTCAACAAGCGCCGCATCAATCCAGGTGACACCGAAAAGTTGAAGATTTCTGTAAATGCCACCACATCTTATTTCAAAGGTCGTCGTCGCGTTCTGCTCATTACCAACGATCCTAACCACTCTAAAATTGTGGTAGATGTTATTGTTAAGAAATAACGTTACTAAAGCATGAATAACCTACAAACATACTTATTCACCGCTGAACATCAAGTTTTTGGTGCAATAAATTTGGACTTTTCATAAAATGTTCGTAATTTTGCACCGCAATCGGAAAGTAGCGCAGTTGGTAGCGCACTACGTTCGGGACGTAGGGGTCGGGCGTTCGAGTCGCCTAATCCCGACTTTTATGAGAAGTATATTTTATCTTCAACGCAACGATCGAAACGCAATTATCGTCATATTGATGATAATAGCTATCATTTGCTCACTTATTATCTTCATCGGAGGCGAGGACGACGGTTCCCGACAGGGAGTTGCCGACTCTACCCTCACCCAGCACCCGGAACGCGTAGACAAGGAACATCCTTTATATTATAAGGTAGACGAAGAGATACACGAAGTTTTCGCCTTCGATCCCAATACAGCCGACAGCACCGACCTGCTCAGGCTGGGGTTGCAGGAATGGCAGGTGAGAAACATCTACCGTTACCGTGCCAAGGGTGGTATCTACAGACGACCCGAAGACTTTGCCCGTCTTTATGGTCTCACCAAGAAACAATACGAGACCTTACGCCCCTATATAATAATAGGTGAAGACTACCGACCGGCATCCGACTACTACGGACAGCAAAAAGACTACGCTTACAACCGACAAGCGAGAAAAGAAGGGAAAACGGAGAAAGGCCAAGCCACTGGCGAGAAGACCGAAGAGAAGATTTACAGTTATCCACAGAAATTGAAAGCCGGCGAGCATGTCAGCCTGAACTCTGCCGACACCACCGAACTGAAGAAGATTCCAGGTATCGGAAGCGCATACTCACGTGCCATCGTGAGATACCGGGAGCGCTTGGGTGGATACGTCAATGCCAACCAACTGATGGAGATAGAAGGTTTCCCTGAAGAGGCGCTGTCATTCATGCAAGTAGAGAAAGAGAAGATAACGAAACTGAAGATCAACAAGCTCTCGATGAGTCAGCTTCGCCGACATCCCTATCTCAACTTCTACCAAGCACGCGATATCTGCGACTATCGCCGACTGCATGGTCCCATTAAGAGTCTGCAGCAATTATCGCTCCTCAAGACTTTTCCTCCTGCACAGATAGAACGTCTGGAACCTTACGTGTCGTACGAATAAGATGCGGATTTGGTTCACGTAAAATGCGAAGATTGACGAATGACAGACGAAGCGTTAAAGTACGCCCAACTGATGCAGGAAAATAATGAGGATGCAAAGAGGGCAGACGAAACGAACCATGAAAAGATAAACGCCAAAGAACCTGCCACGAAGGGTTGACCAATTGGTAAACTCGTCATGCACTACCTTCTTAGGAATATACCATCCCACAAAGATACAGGTGAAGAAAGAAGCCATCGGCATGAGCCATTGTGCCGTAAAATTGTCGCAACAGTTGAGAAACGACTTGCCAAAGAAGGTGAGTTCGGGAACCGCACCACAAGACAAGGCACAGAAGATACCTATCACACAACAAGCCACCGTCTCTATCCAGGCTCCACCACGGCGGGAGATATGCATCTCCTCATAGAAGAAAGCCGTACCTATCTCGTGCATGGAGATGGTAGAGGTAAGCGCCGCCAACACAAGCAGGGCATAGAAAAGCACCGAGATGACATAACCCACCACAGGCATAGAAGCAAAAGCCTCATTGAACACATTGGGCAGAGTGATGAAGATAAGCGACGGACCGCTGTCGGGCTGCACGCCCACGGAGAAGGCTGCAGGAAAAATCATCAGTCCTGCCAGGATGGCTATCAGTGTATCGAGGAAAGCTATCTGTGTGGCAGTCTTGAGAAGATTGGTCTGACGGCTGAAGTAGGAGGCATAGGTACAAAGGCAGGCCGTGCCAAGACTCAGCGAGAAGAAAGCCTGTCCCAAAGCCTCTATCATCACATTCGGGTCTACCTTAGAGAAATCGGGCTTCAGCAAGAACTCCACACCCTTCCAGGCTCCCTGCAAAGAGCAGGAAGCAACTACCAGCACCACCAACAGCACAAAGAGCAGTGGCATCAGTATCTTGGAAGCACGCTCTATACCATTGCGTACACCCTTGACCACGACCACATGAGTCAGCAGGATGAAGGCGATGGTCCACAAAGTGGGCCGCACCGCATCCGAAGAGAAAGAGGCAAAGTACTCCTTTACGAAATTGGCATCGCCCTGCACCTCGGCCATGATGCTGGCATAGAGATACTGTAGGCACCAGCCAGCCACCACCGCATAGAAGCCCAGGATAATCATTGAAGTAAAGACACCCATGTAGCCGACAACACCCCAGGGCTTGCCGTTGGAAAGATTCTTGTACGACCGCGCAGCATTGGCAGCAGAATGACGACCGATGATAAACTCAGCCACCATGCCGGGAATGCCCAACATAAAGATACACACCAGATAGATAAGAATGAAGGCTGCGCCACCATTCTGCCCTGTCATATAGGGAAAGCGCCATATATTGCCCAAGCCCACTGCCGATCCTGCCGTGGCAAGAATCACGCCCAACTTGCTGCCAAAGCTGCCTCTGCTGTTTTCCATTTTTTCTTTTTTTATACGGTTGATATGAATGATTTACCCCCTTACAGAATGCCTTCGAGAAGTCCCAACTGATTGAGGAATACCAAAAGGATGAGTACTGGGCACACGAAACGCACCAAGAACAGATAGACGAAGAAGAGATTTCCCTTCAATGTTCCCCAGTTGGTAAACTCGTCCCTGACCAGCTTCTTGGGCACATACCAACCTATGAACAGACAGGTAAGGAAGCCTGCTACAGGCAGGAACACCTGACCCGTGAAAAAGTCGAACCAGTCGAACAACGACTTGCCGGCAAACGTGAGCGCATCTGTAGCCCCTAAAGACAGCGAGCAGAAAGCACCTATCACCGCACAAGACACGGTGACAATCAAAGCGCCACTCTTGCGGCCTATCTTCAGCTCCTCATAGAAGAAAGAGGTGTTGACCTCATGGAGTGACATGAGCGATGTAAGAGCCGCCAAGGACAAAAGAACATAAAACAACAGCGAGATAGTCCAGCCCAAGACAGGTACTGCGGCAAAAGCCTCATTAAACACATTGGGCAGGGTGATGAAGATGAGCGACGGGCCACTGTCGGGCGAAACTCCCACAGAGAAAGCCGCAGGGAAGATCATCAGTCCGGCAAGTATAGCCACCATGAAGTCGATGACTGATATCTGCAGAGCTGTCTTGAACAGATTGGTCTGTCGGCTGAAATAGGAAGCATAGGTACAGATACAACCCATACCGATGCTGAGCGAATAGAACGACTGCCCCAAGGCACCCAAGAACACGCCGTTGTCCACCTTGGAGAAGTCGGGCTTCAGCAAGAACTCAACGCCCTTTCCGGCATTAGGCAACAGGCAGGCTGCCACCACGATGATAAGCAGGAGGATGAACAAGACGGGCATCATAATCTTTGACGCCTTCTCAATACCTCCACGAACACCATGGATAATCACAAAATGACAAATCAGAAAGATGACTACCGTCCACATGACAGGCCGTATAGGATCGGCAGAGAACTCCTTGAAGTACTCTGCTACAAAGGTTGGGTCGCCATGCAGCTCGCCCATGATGCTGGCATACACATACTGTAGGCACCAGCCCGACACGACGGCATAATAGCCCGTAATAAGGAAACCGGTAAGCACCTCCAAGTAGCCCACCCACTTCCATGCCTTTCCTTTCGACAGCTTGGTATAGGCACGGGCTGTATTCGAAGCACCATGACGGCCTATGATAAACTCGGAAATCATACAGGGAATGCCCAAAAGGAGCACACACCCTATATAAACCAAGATGAAGGCAGCACCACCTTCCTGGCCTGCCATATAAGGAAAGCGCCATACATTGCCTAAACCTACAGCACCACCCGCAGTAGCAAGAATCAATCCTATCTTGCTACCAAAACTACCTCTATCTAATTCTGTCATTTTTATCCTTTCTCCATAATACGACTGCAAAAT
>UQPD01000021.1 GCA_900542795.1 uncultured Prevotella sp.
GTGTCGCTTCGCTTGCCCTGGGCTAGGCGCTGTTGCCCTTTCAGGGCGTGCATTTGCTAAATCCGAAACTTGTATTAAACTTATAGTTTTACAGAAAAAGAATGAAAGGTAAAAAAATAGTATTGGGCATTACGGGGAGTATTGCTGCTTATAAAGCTTGCTCACTCATTCGTTTGTTTATAAAAGCAGGGGCAGAAGTACAAGTTGTTATTACTCCCGCAGGCAAAGAGTTTATTACCCCCGTTACTCTCTCTACCCTCACCTCAAAACCTGTTATTAGCGATTTCTTCTCAAACCGCGATGGTTCGTGGAATAGCCATGTGGAACTCGGATTGTGGGCAGATGCCATGATTATTGCACCTTGCACAGCCTCCACATTGGGAAAAATGGCAAATGGCATTGCCGACAATATGCTCATCACTACTTATCTTTCAATGAAGGCACCCGTTTTCATTGCTCCTGCCATGGACCTTGACATGTATCGCCACCCAGCAACACAAGCAAACATGCAAACACTTCGCACATTTGGCAACCATATTATTGAGGCTGCAAGTGGCGAATTGGCAAGTCACTTGGTAGGCAAGGGGCGCATGGAGGAACCCGAAACAATCTTTAAAACTATTGACGATTTCTTTAAAGCACAAGATGCAGCCTTACATGCCAACAACTTGACAGGGCGTCGTGTACTGATTACAGCAGGACCAACCTACGAAAAAATTGATGCTGTACGCTTTATCGGCAATTTCTCAACGGGCAAGATGGGCTTTGCCTTGGCTGAGGAGTGTGCACGTAGAGGAGCTGAAGTGGAATTAGTGGCTGGTCCGGTTGCCTTACAGACACACCATGCTAACATTCATCGCACTAACGTAACAAGTGCAAACGAAATGTATGAGGCTGCCACAACACTTTTCGACCAGTGCGACACAGCAATTCTTTGCGCTGCTGTTGCCGACTTTACACCTGCAACTGTAGCCGATCAAAAGATTAAACGCGAAGGTTCGGGTGGTTTGCACCTTGACCTTATTCCCACACATGACATTGCTAAAGAATTGGGTAAACGCAAACGCGAAGGACAAAAGTTAGTGGGCTTTGCACTTGAAACAAACGATGAGGAGCATCATGCACACGACAAGCTAAAGCGCAAGAACCTTGACTTTATTGTGCTTAATTCGCTACGCACACCTGGCGCTGGCTTTGCCTACGACACCAATCAAGTTACACTTCTCTTTGCAAATGGCGAGAAAAAAGCCTTTGCACTGAAAAGCAAGACCGATGTGGCTGCCGACATTGTAGATTTTTTGTAGGATTTCTGTAATCCAACCTAATCAAACTTAAACTTATCAACCATGTTTCTACGTTGTTTGCAAATAATGTGTTGTATCGTTGCAATGGTTCTTCACACGATGGCACTCTCAGCACAAGAACTTGAAGCTCGCGTAACTATCAACCATCAACAGGTGCAAGGTACGAGTACTTCGGTTTTTGAGACACTGAAAACTACACTCGAACAATTTCTGAATGAGAGACAATGGACTAACATGCAGTTCAAAAAAAACGAACGCATTGGTTGCAACTTTGCCATTACGGTAAAAAAGTATTCGCCTTCCGACAATAGTTTTCAGTGTACACTTAATGTGCAATGCACACGACCTGTATACGGTGCCACTTACACCACTACAACGTTTGCCTTTAACGATGTCAACTTCAACTTTAATTATCAAGAATACGACCAAATAGATTTTCGTACAGATGTAATTGACAACAACCTTACGGCTACTTTGGCATACTACGTCTACTTGATTATTGGTACTGACATGGACACAATGGCTCCATTGGGTGGCACAGAGTATCTGCAAACAGCTCAAAACATTGTAACAAATGCACAAGGTTTGAGCGAAAAGGGATGGAAGGCTTTTGAAAATAATAAAAATCGCCACGGCATTATTACGGACTTGCTTGATGGGGGTATGCAACCCTTACGCGAAATGCAATATACGTACTATCGCCAGGGATTAGACGTGATGAGCGAAAACGCTGAACGTGGACGTGCTGGTATCACCAAGGCACTTGGACTACTAAAAAAAGCATACGACAATAAATCTTTGAGCCCACTCCCTCAAATCTTCACGGAGTTCAAACGTGATGAATTGATGAACATTTATAAAGGACATGGAACCGCTAAAGAAAAAGACGAAATAGTGGAACTCTTAGGACGCATCAATCCCTCACAAAACTCTTATTGGAGGGAAATGAAACAGTAATAAAGAATTATTGGGTTATAAAAGAATAAAGGATTATTAGTAGAATTATAATTTCAGCTTTTAATTAACCACATAGCCGTAACTAACTACAAATCAATGGCATACGTGTTATATAAACTATTAGTTTAAGGGTGGTTCTAAAAATTCTGATTTTATTAAATTCTTTATTCATTCTCATCATACACATTCAACAAAAAAGACA
This sequence comes from uncultured Prevotella sp., assembly GCA_900542795.1. Lineage (GTDB taxonomy): Bacteria > Bacteroidota > Bacteroidia > Bacteroidales > Bacteroidaceae > Alloprevotella. The sequence continues at coordinate 2,464 of UQPD01000021.1, forward strand.
AATGCTTCAACATCTCACCATACAACATTACGCACTTATAGAGCATCTCGACATTGATTTTAAGTCGGGCTTCTCTGTCATAACTGGCGAAACAGGTGCTGGTAAGAGTATCATGTTGGGAGCTCTCAACCTCTTGTTGGGAGGACGCGCCGATGCAAAATCTATTCAAACCAACGAAAAGAAATGTATGGTTGAAGCTTCCTTCCAAATTCAAGGTTTGGGCTTGGAGGCTTTCTTTGCCGAAAATGACATCGACTACGATGTTAACGACTGCATTGTACGACGCGAAGTCTTGCAATCGGGAAAAAGCCGTGCCTTTATCAACGACACACCTGTCACAGCTGCCAAACTCAAAGAGTTGGGTAACGCGCTTATAGACATTCACTCGCAGCACCAAAATCTGCTTATACGCAACGAGCATTTTCTGATTGATACACTCGACATCATGGCTAACCAGCCCCAATTGGTGGCTAACTACAAGTGCCTTTTCAACCAATGCCAACATGCCGAACAAGTGCTCAAACAACTTGAAGAAAAGGCTGCCAAAGGACGCGCAGACCAAGAGTATATGCAATTTCAATTAGCGCAACTCAGCGAAGCACAACTTCAAGCAAATGAACAAGACGAACTTGAAGCCGAACAACATTTGCTTGAACACGCTGAGGATATTAAACTGAAATTAGCACGCGCACAAAATTTGCTCACCAATGAGGAATGGAGTGTTTCGCAAAATCTGCGACAAGCAGCCGATGCTCTCAACGAAATTGCCGACAACTTTCCTCAAGCTGCCGAGTTAGCTGAACGCTTGCACAGTGCTCGCATTGAGATAGACGATATTGAAGCTGAAGTGGATAGCAATGGTGCACAAATAGAGTATGACCCACAACGTTTGGCTTATATTGAAGAGCGACTGAGTCTGATATACAATTTGGAACAACGCCACCAAGTGCAAACCGTGCAAGAGTTGCTTGACATAGCAGAATCACTGCAAAGCAACATCGACGTAATTGAAAATATTGACGAGGACATAAAACGACAAACAGCAGAAGTAAACAATCTGCGTTCGATGCGTAATAAAACGGCTGTGCAACTCACACAAGCTCGCAAAAAAGCTGCTATTGTTATGCAAAACGAATTAGTGGCTACCTTGCAAAAATTGGGCATGCCTAACGCACGCATTGAGTTAGAAATTAGTCAACGTTCCACCCCCGACATTACGGGTGCCGATAAGGTAGTGTTTAATTTCTCAGCTAACAAAAATGTGCCTTTGCAAGATGTTAGTGCCATCGCCTCGGGTGGTGAAATTGCTCGTCTTATGTTGGCACTGAAACGTCTCATAGCCCAACGAACAGCATTGCCCACCATTGTATTCGATGAAATTGACACAGGTGTTTCGGGCACTATGGCTGAGTGCATGGCACAGGTAATGAGTGAAATTTCAGTACACTGCCAAGTGCTTTGCATCACACACCTACCCCAAATTGCCGCTATGGGCAACAACCATTTGCGTGTGTATAAAGAAGACACCGCAGGCACAACCCACAGCCACATTGAAACACTCAATGAACAACAACGCATTGAAGAAATTGCCCACATGCTCTCAGGTGCCAAACTCACCGAAGCTGCCATTGAAAATGCAAAAGCTTTGATTCAAAAATAAAAGGATAGGTCTGAATTTCAACAAGAGACACCTTGGGTAAAACACAATAAATAATACAGGTTTGCATACCTCCAACACACGCTACAATGAAAAAATACATATACACTTCCCTACTTTGCATGGCAACTCTACCTTGTCAACTTTCATTGGCTGCCAACGCCAATAAAGATGCTTATAAAGCCATGCTCAAACTCATCACATACAATGCTGAAGGAAAACAACTCAGCACTGGCACGGCTTTTTTTGTAGGTAACAACACACAAGTTGCCACTTCTTATAGTGCATTGAAAGATGCGTATAAAGTGGAAGTTATTGACTTTAAGGGAAATAAATATCCGCTTCACCGCATTTTGGGTGCTAATGCAACAACCGACCTGGTGCTCTTTAGCATTAACGAAGCCCCTAAAAAAGGTTACTTCTTTAACATCAGTGCTACCACCTCGCACAAAGGTGCCAACTTGCAAATGTGGCAATATTCTACGAATAAAAAAGCGGGTAGCACAACTGTTAGCGTTGAACGGGCTGAACCCTTTGACAGCTACACCTATTATTACACCAATGCAGCGAACAACGATGCCAACTTTGCTTGTCCACTGACTGATGATGAGGGAAATATTGTTGCCATTTTACAAAAGAACGTAGCTAAGGATGCCACAGGTGCTTGCGCTATAGATGCTCGTTTCTTTAACGACATGAAGATTAAGGTAACAGACGCCTTCAACACAGATCTTGCTTCATTACACTTGCCCAAAGCATTGCCTACCAATCAGCACGATGCACTAAGTTTTCTGTACATCTATCCGCAAGCAGACTCAACGCTCTTTGTAACAGCTTGTCAGGATTATATACAGTCTTACCCCTCAATGCCCGATGGCTATGTGGTACGCGCTAATTTCTTGGCTAATAAAGCACAATATGCACAAGCACAAACCGATTATAACACTGCATTGCAATGCACTGCCACGTGTAAAGATTCAACGGCAATGACTGCTGCTGACATTCATTATGCCTTGAGTAACCAAATTTATCGCAACATCACAGCACAAGGCAAAGACACACTGCAAGCCTTTAAACAATGGACGCTGACCGAGGCGATTGCCGAAGTTGACAAAGCTTATGCTGCCACACCCAGTCCACTTTATTTAGTGCACAAAGGTAAATGCTATTACGCCAAACGACAGTACAAAGAGGCTTACGAAAACTTTGCCCGTGCTTGCGAGGACAAAGCTTTTGCCTCATGCGAAACCTACTTTTGGGCAGCCCGTACGCTTGAACTTTCTCAAGGTGACAATCAACAGGTAATTGCGTTGCTTGATAGTTGCATTGCGCTTATTCCCGAAAAAGCAGGTGCACAATTTGCACAATTCTACATTGAACGCTCACAACGTTTGCTCCGTGCAAAAAAATATCGCGAAGCCGTAAAGGACTATAACACCTACGAACAGCTTGTGGGTCCACGTAATTTGAATGAGCGTTTTTACTATCTGCGTGCCCAAGCTGAAGAACATGCACACATGTATCAGCAAGCCCTTGACGACTACAATAGTGCCATTACGCAATCAAAGCAACCCGAATTTTACCAAATAGAGAAAGCAGCTTTTTTGCTTAACATTGGCGAATTTGCAGCTGCTGCCGACGCTGCCGAAAAGGTTCTAAAAGTTATGCCTCAAAACTCCGACTGCTACAAAATAATGGGTATTGCTCATGGTGAACTCAAGCACAAAGCATTGGCTGTAAAATATTTGCAGAAGGCACAAAAATTGGGCGATAACTCTGTAGAAAGCTTTTTAAAGAAATACAACAAATAAAGTTGACTTTCTAAATGAAACATTTTCAGACAATCCTACTGCTCAGTATGCTGATGGCGTTTGCCTTTATCAATGTGGTAAAGGCACAGAACGTACACACGCTCAATCCCTACCTTAACAACGATGAGCAAAACCGCAAAAGCGGCTTCAGCAACGACAGTACCGAAACTACAGATGTACCCGAAGGTATTTATGCTTGGCGCATAAACGAACGTTTCGGCGACATAACTCCAGCCTCTTACGACACCATTCCACATGGCTTTCAAAACGAGAACCAAACTTATGGTGCCAATGGGCACTACAACTTTACAGGCAACTTGGGAGCACCCCGCATCAGTCGCTACTTTACCGAACAAGGGACTAACATGCAGAGTCACCCATTTATCTTTACGCAACCCTACGACTTCTTTTTAAAGTCAACACAGGATTTGCTTTTTACCAACACAAAGTCGCCCTTCACCAACCTCTCATACCACTCGTGTGGCAACAAGCAGAATGGTGAAGACCGCATTAAAGCACTTTTCTCAGTTAATGCAGGTAAAAAGTTAGGCATGGGTTTTAAAGCCGACTATCTCTATGGTCGTGGCTATTACCAAGCACAGTCTACCGCTCATTTCGATGGAACGCTCTATGCCTCCTATCACGATGAGAAATACCAAATGCACACCTATTTTCAACACACCTATCTCAAAAACAGAGAAAATGGTGGTATTGAAAGCGACGACTATGTGAAACGCCCCGAAACCTTCCCTACACGTTACGGCACAGCCGATATGCCTATAAACTTAGACCGTGCATGGAACAAAATAGGCGGAAATCTCTTTTACCTTACACATCGCTATAGTTTGGGCTTCGACCGCTATCGCGATGCCAAAGGTCGTGTAGTACCTGCACCGAAGCCCTTGGTTCAAGCACCTGTTGCCAAAGACAGCACATTGCTTGCAGCCGACACGCTTACCCATAAGGCACAACCTCGTATTCCAGGAAAAGAGCACAACGCTGAAGAACTTGCCAATGCCATACCCGACTCCATGAAGATTACACGCGAGTTTGTACCCGTAAGTAGCTTTATTCATACCATGCGCATTGACGACAACACGCGCAAGTTTATAGCCAATCAGTCGAACAGCATCAACGATGGTGGCTACTTCAACGACTTTTTCTTGCCCTATAACCGTCCGGTTGAATACACCGACTCAGCCTTTGAACGTACCCATCACTTAGGAATAGAGAACACCTTTGCCGTGGAACTACACGAAGGTATGAATCGTTGGATGAAGATGGGGCTCCGACTGTATGGCAAACATGAATATCACCAATTTAGTTTCCGTTTGCCTTACATCTACAACTTAGCACAAAAGACGCGCTTCAACGAAAATTATATTACTGTAGGCGGACAGTTGCTTTCACAGCAAAACAAATTTATTCGCTACAATGTGTTGGGCGAAGTGCGAACTACAGGTACAGATTGGGGCGAGTTTAACGCTGAAGCCAATTTACAGCTTAACATTCCATTGAAGCGCGATTCGCTCCATCTGAATGTAAATGCTTTTGTGCGCAACGAACGTCCTTCGTTCTACTACCGCCACTACATAGGTCGCAATGCGAATTGGAATAATCCCAATCTCGACAAAATGCTTCACTCACGTGTGCAAGGCATTCTCAGCTATAAAGACACCCGCGTACGCGTATCGCTTGAAAATGTACAAAAATACATTTACTTTCAAGAAACGCTCAGTCCGTTTACTGGTACCGACAACGTAACGTCGTACCACCATTCAGTGGGAGTAGCCCAAGCAAACAAAAACTTACAGTTACTTGAAGTTTCGCTTATGCACCACTTGCACTTAGGCATTTTTCATTGGGAGAACGAGTTAACTTATCAGGCAACAACCAATAGCGATGTTTATCCTGTGCCAACGTTCAATGCTTACAGCAACGTCTACTTACTTTTCCGCATAGCCAAAGTTCTACGCACCGAATTAGGTGCCGATGTACGCTACTTTACACGTTACAAAGCACCAACCTACTCTCCCATTATCGGACAGTATGCTGTGCAAGATGGAAACTATGCTGTGAAGTTAGGCAACTATCCCATTGTCAACGCATACGTTAACTTCCATTTAAAGCGCACACGTTTTTATTTGATGGCTTCGCACCTCAACTATACTTCGGGTGCAGGCAATCCCTTCCTTGTGCCACACTATCCCTTGAACCGAATGACAATTCACTTCGGCATCTCTTGGAACTTTGTGAACTAAAGCATCAACTTAGACCCATGAATTTTCATAAATTCGTAATGTGATTACACAAACACATGTACGAAGTTTTTTATGAAAATTCATGGGTTTATTCGTAGCAACTCCTGACGGAGAAAAACACAAGAGTTACAAGTCACTTACGCCAAAGCACATACATTCTGCGTAAAAATAACGAAAGCAAGATTAAAAGACGTGGTTTTAGAGGTTGTTTTGGGAAATTTAAATGATACAATCGCCTCAATCGGCGCAAAAACGCTATTTTTGCATTTCAATAGAAAAAAACAAGAAACTAAGATATGAACGAAAACGTAGATATTCGTCTGCTCAATGCACAAATTGAGGCTGAAACAGGCTTTATTACAGACCTTGTTGAAGGTATGAACCGCACCATTGTGGGTCAAAAACATCTTATCAACGCATTATTGGTAGGACTCTTGGCAGATGGACACATCTTGCTTGAGGGTGTACCAGGTTTGGCAAAGACGTTAGCCATCAAGACATTGGCATCGTTAGTTGACGCCCATTTTGGTCGCATACAGTTTACGCCCGACCTTTTACCTGCCGATGTAGTAGGTACACTTATTTATAGCCAAAAAGAAGAAAGCTTTAAGGTGAAGAAAGGTCCTGTATTTGCAAACTTTGTATTGGCTGACGAAATTAACCGTGCTCCAGCTAAGGTGCAGAGTGCACTGCTCGAAGCCATGCAAGAACGCCAAGTAACGATTGGCGACGAAACATTTGCCTTGCCTAAGCCCTTCTTGGTACTTGCCACACAGAACCCCATCGAACAAGAGGGTACTTATGAATTACCCGAAGCACAGGTTGACCGTTTTATGCTGAAGGTGGTAATTGATTATCCTACCCTTGAAGAAGAAAAACAAATTGTTAGAGCTCACGTTAAAAGTTCGTTCGTACAACCCACTCCCGTTATTGACACTGCCCGCATCATCAAAGCGCGCGAATTGGTAAAACAAGTGTATGTAGACGAACGTATTGAACAATACGTAACCGACTTAGTGTTTGCCACACGTGTACCCGAAAAATATGGATTGAGCAAGATAAAGGACTACATTGCCTTTAGTGCTGGTCCGCGTGCAAGCATCAACTTAGCATTGGCTGCCCGTGCTTGTGCATTTATCAAACGCAGAGGCTATGTTGTGCCCGAAGATGTACGCGAAGTAGCTGCCGACGTATTGCGCCATCGTATTGGTTTATCCTACGAAGCTGAGGCTGCAAACGTAAAGGCTGAAGATATTATACGCGAGTTGATTAACAAGGTTGAAGTGCCTTAAAGCTTTAAAAATCTATCTGCAAACGTAAAATTACGAAGTGCAGCAAAGTGAAATGGAAACAACCGATTTATTACAGCGAGTGCGCCGCATCGAAATTAAGACGCGGCGACTCACTAACCACATATTTGCAGGTGAATACCACTCTGCATTCAAAGGGCGAGGCATGTCGTTTGCCGAGGTACGCGAATACCAGCCTGGCGATGATGTGCGCGACATTGATTGGAATGTTACCGCACGTATGAATCGTCCCTACATTAAGGTGTTCGAGGAAGAGCGCGAACTCACACTGATGTTACTCATTGACCTTTCTGCTAGTCAAACCTTTGGTACGAAGGTAAATACGCAACGCAATATGGCTGCCGAAATTGCTGCAACGTTAGCATTCTCGGCTATGCAAAACAACGATAAGATTGGTGTACTCTTCTTTACCGACCGCATCGAAAAGTTTATTCCACCTAAAAAGGGACGCAAACATATATTGTATATCATACGCGAGCTCATTGACTTTATCCCCCAAGGCAAGGGCACAGACATTGGCAAGGCTATGGAGTATTTGGTAAAGATTATGCCCAAACGCTGCATTAGTTTTGTGCTGAGCGACTTTCTTACCACTTCCAACTATTCACAACCTCTCACCGTTGCAGCACGTAAACACGATGTTGTGGCTCTCCACCTCTACGACCATTGTATGGCAGAACTGCCTAATGCAGGACTCATCAAAGTGGTGGATGCAGAAACAGGACACGAACAGTTCATTGACACAACGAGCAAGGCTGTTCGACAACACCAACGCGCTTGGTGGCTTAAACATATAAACGATTTAGAAAATACTTTCCGTAAAGCACAAGTGGACTTTGCCTCGGTTGCTACTGATGCCGATTACGTTAAACCTCTCATGAATATCTTTGCTAAACGATAAGTAACAAGTATTAAGTATTAAGTATTAAGTATTACAAACTATTGAAGTTCAAGTAATAGGTAATAAGTAATAAGTAATACAAACTAAGTATATTCAAGTAATAGGTAATAGGTAATAAGTAATACAAACTATAATGCGCCCTGAATTATCGTGCAAACCGAATACAATCAAGCTTGCTTGAATTGTTGAGGTGCAGCCGATAATGCATAGCAAAGGGCTACAGCGCATAGCACAGGGCAAGCGAAGCGACACCCTGGGCAACAACTCATAGCACTGGGCAACACCCTGGGTAAGAAGTAATACAAATGAAATGTTTTTCAATACATAATAAGATAGGTACGTGGGTAACTTGTACACTCATGTTGTTGTTGGCATTGGCTCACAGCCCACTCCATGCACAGGTTATTGTTGAAGCACACACTGATACTGCTAACATCTTGATTGGCGAACAAATTCAGATGCGTGTAAAATGCACAGTCAACGCTGGCCAAAAGGTAAAGTTCCCCTCCTATAGCCCCCAACAACAAATAGTGCCGGGCATCGAAGTTGTGAGCAACGGAAGCATCGACACCCTGTTGCTTAATAATGGCAAACGCTTAGAACTTACCCGCCGATACACCATCACGTCCTTCGACTCTGCCATGTATAATATTCCACCTTTCAAAGTGGAAGTAGACGGAAAAGCATACGCCTCACGCAACAGTTTAGGACTCAAAGTGAGCACTGTGGCCGTTGACTTGCAACACCCTGACAAGTTCAACGGCCCGCATGCCGTTGTAGAACAACCCTTTGAATGGGATTGGACAATGTGGCTCTGTGCTATGCTTTGCGTGGTGATGCTTGCGGCCGTTATTACTTTAGCTGTAAGACTAACCGACCCCAAACTCATTACGCGTCGTGTAATTATCAACCCACCTACGCCAGCACACATCACAGCTATTCACAACATTGAAAATATCAAGCAAAAGCCTGCCGATGATGTGAAGCAATATTACATGGAACTAACAGAAACGTTGCGCACCTACATCGAAAAACGCTTTGGATTTAATGCCAAAGAAATGACTACGAACGAAATTGTACGCCATCTCTACCAAACAAACAATGAGGAGGCTATGGCCGAATTAAAAAGTGTGCTTGAAACTGCCGACCTTGTAAAGTTTGCTAAACACCAAACAACCCTTACCGAACAAGATCAAAGTTTGGTAAGCGCACTGAGCTATGTGCAAACCACCAAACAAGAGCCGCAAGAGTTGCCCAAACCTCGCGTGGTTTATGAGTCGTTATCGAATAAGCAACAAATTAGATGGCGCAACGCAATGCACGTAGTTATGTGGTTACTTGGCATAGGCACACTCGCTCTATGGAGCTGGACAGCTTACACGGCTTATTGTTGCTTTGGATAAATTGAATACATCTTTTTCTGATTATGACTTTTGCATCTCCACTATATTTTCTGTTGCTGCTTCTGCTCATTCCTTATTTTATATGGTACTTTCTTTTCAACTCAAAAAGTGAAACGCACCTAAAATGGGCATCGGCAGAATGCTTCAGAACCACGCCCCACACTTGGCGAACGCGCTTAATTCACACTCCCTTCTTTCTGCGCATCATTTGCTTTGCATTAGTGGTTACGGCGATGGCACGCCCACAAACTTCCTCCTCGTGGAAAACAGGCGAGACCGAGGGCATCGACATCATGTTAGCACTCGACATTTCCACCTCTATGGCAACCAACGACATCTTGCCCAGCCGCATAACGGCAGCTAAAGACGTAGCCCTTAACTTTATAAGCAACCGCCCTAACGATAACATAGGTCTAACATTGTTTGGTGGCGAAGCATACACACAATGCCCACTCACCACCGACCATGCCATGTTAGTACAAACATTTAAAGGCGCAACTTGCACACTGCAAAACGATGGCATCATACAGCCAGGCACAGCCATAGGTATGGGCATAGCCAGTGCTGTTTCACACCTTAACGATAGCCACGCCAAAAGCAAGGTTATTATTTTGCTCACAGATGGTGCTAACAATACGGGCGAAATTTCTCCACTCATGGCAACAGATATGGCTAAGTCGGCTGGCATTCGCATCTACACCATCTTGCTCGGAACAGATGGCAAAGTAAATGTACCCGTAGCCCAACTGCCCAATGGCGAGGTTTACACCCAACAAATTGACGACACCGTAGACCCCACCACATTGCGCAAAATAGCACAAGAAACTGGAGGTCTTTTCTATCACGCCACCTCACGTGGTTCGTTGAAACAGGTGTACGACGACATTGATAAACTCGAAAAGTCGAAGCTAAAAGTAAACAACCATAGCATGCGCTACGAAGCCTACCAACCCTTCATCTTGGCAGCTTTGCTTGTGCTCTTGCTCGAAGTGTTACTACGCAACACCGTGTTCCGAAAGTTGTAAAAGTTTTTCCAGATGCCTTTTTAAAAAGACGCCTAACTTAGCTCCCCCCGAAAAGAATAAAAATTACATACTAATAGTTGACTATGTTAGAGTTTAACGACCCCCAATATCTATATCTTTTACTATTGGTGCCGTTGTGCATTGCCATATACATCCTTGGTTTGCTACGCCAACGTCAGCAAATGAAGGCTTTGGGCGAGCGCAACATGCTACTTTCGCTCATGCCAGGACGCTCTACGATGCGGCAACACATCAAAATGGCGATACTGATGTTAGCCATGACCTTTCTCATTGTGGCATTGGCACGTCCACAACACGGACTGAAACAACAAACCGACGAAGCCAATGGCATTGAGGCAGTTGTGATGGTTGACGTGTCTAACTCCATGTTAGCGCGTGATGTTCAGCCCACCCGTCTCGATCGTGCCAAACTGCTTGTGGCAACAATGGTCGAAAAGATGAAGAACGATAAAATAGCCTTAGGCGTGTTTGCAGGCGAAGCCTATCCACAAATGCCCATCACCTCAGACTATGCCTCGGCAAAAATTTTTATTGACGCTCTATCAACCAACATGGTGACACTGCAAGGAACCAACTTATCGGCCGCCATAGATTTGGGATGCAAAAGTTTTACACAAAAAAAAGATGTAGGCAAAGCACTCATCCTTATTACTGATGGTGAGAACCACGAAGGCGGTGCCGAAGAAGCAGCTAAAAAAGCAGCCAAACAAGGCATAAACATCTATGTGATAGGTGTGGGCACAACCCAAGGAGCTGAAATACCCACCGTTGATGGGGTTCTCACCGACGAAAACGGACAACCCGTACACACAGCACTCAACGAGGACATGTGTCGCAGCGTAGCCAAAGCAGGTCGTGGCATATACTTGCACTTAGACCAAAGCAATAGCGCACAAGATGAATTGCAAGGACAGATCAGACAACTCAAGCAGTCATCCTCTACCCTATCCTACACCGCTCGCGACGAACAATTTCAAGCTTTTGCCCTAATTGCTTTACTTTTACTTGTGATTGAAGTGTGCATCACCGAAACCCAAAGCAAGTTATTCAAGAAGTTCAAAATATTCAACAAATGAGAACTGCACATTCCACACACATATTGTTTCTGCTACTACTGCTCCTAACGGCAGGTGTAGTAGACACGTCACACTGCATGGCGCAAAACAAAATTTATCGCTACACACACATGGGTAACAAGCAGTTTCTTAACGGAAATGCAGAAGAAGCTGCAACCTTCTACCGCAAGGTCTTGCAAAAATCGCCCAACAACAGTCGCGCCATGTTTAATCTTGCCGACACCTACCTAACCAAAGGCGATGTTAAGGCCGCCGACAGCTTGTACAACCGCGTGACACAACTTGAAAAAAATCCACAAATTCGCTCAATGGCTTGGCACAACCGTGGCTACATCAGTCAAACTGCTGCACTCCAAAACAAAGAACAAGAGCAAAACATGCTGCGACAAGCCATTGAACACTACAAACAAGCCTTGCGCTTGAACCCTCGCGACAATCGCACACGCTACAACTTAGCACTTTGTCAGAAACAACTGAAAAACAATCCGAACAAACAAAATAATAAGGATAAACAACAAAACAAACAACAGCAAAACAAACAGCAACAAAACAAAAACCAACAGAATAAACAGCAACAACAACAGCAACAACAAAAGCAGCAGTCGCCACAAGATAAGCAGCAAATGCAGCAATACATGAACCTGGCTAAACAAGCTGAAAAGCGTGCGTTAGAGAAGCTCAAACAACATCAACCCCGCCAACGCTCGTTGCAAAAAAATTGGTAAGCTTTTTTTGGGGGCTACCTCATTCAAAATAATAATACACTCTCTACATACATTCAACAAAACATTGTGAAGTCAATCAAGCACTACATAACACGAATAATGGGCGTAAGCATCTTGCTGCTTTGCAGCCTTATGCAAACATTTGCCCAATCGTTCACAGCCAAAATCGAAGACATTGGCGGCTACTACCGCCTATCGTTTACCGTATCAAGTTGCTCGGCAAGCGCATTCACCCCTCCTTCACTCTCGGCTTTCGAGGTGTTGAGTGGGCCCAATGAGTCAACCTTCCGCAACTATCAAATGGTGAATGGTCATTCGTCAAGCTCAGAGAGCACCACCTACACCTACATACTTTCGGCACGCCAAAATGGTAAAATCAATATTGGTGCAGCCTCAATCCGTGTAGGAGGCAAAACACTGCGCTCAAATGCAATCACCGTAAAAGCCAAAAAGGGTAATGAGCAAAATGGTTCGCATGGTGGTCTACAAGGTGGACGTAACAACAACCCCATCGACCATGGAGGTGTACAACAAGCAGGTAGTGCCGTAACACAACGCGACTTGTTTATAGACGTAATCCCCAGTCGCACACGTATTCGCGAACAAGAAGCCGTGCTCCTAACCTACCGCATCCATGTGCGCGCGGGCGTAGCATTGTCCAATACCAGTCTCACGCAAAAGCCTGACTTCAAAGGTTTAATTTCGCAAGAAATTCCCTTGCCTGGCAACCAAATTGAAACCACCATTGAGCACCGTGGCGGAACCACCTACCGCACAGGCACTATTTTGCAATATGTGGTATTTCCACAAAAAACAGGACACATCACCATTCCAAGCATCACCTTCGATTGTGCCGTGATGCAACAAGACCATACCATGGACTTGGCTGACGCCTTTTTTAATGGAGGCGGAACAATAGGTGTGCAAGTGCGCCGCAAGGTACCCGAAATTAGTTTGCAAGTTGATGCCCTTCCGCAACCTAAACCCGCAAACTTCTCGGGCGCAGTGGGTAAGTTCAACATACAAGGTAAACTTCTCAGTCCCCACGTGCGCACCAACGATGTGGCAACTTACCGCATCACATTGAATGGTTTGGGCAACATGAAACTAATCAGCGCCCCCACCATTAACTTCCCCAAGGATTTTGACACTTACGACCCCAAAACAAACGAAAAGACACAAATCACAGCAAGTGGTTTACAAGGTCAACTCACTTTCGACTACACATTTGTGCCACGCAATGTGGGCGACTACACCATTCCTGCCACCGACTTTGTGTTCTTCGACACCGAAAGCGGAAGCTACCGCACCATTCACACCGAAGCCATCACCTTGCACGTCACAAAGGGTGAACGCTCAAATGCCGATGTTGAGAAACAATTAGCCCTGCTGAATAGCGACATTCGTCCGCTCCACAAAGTGTCGAGCACTCCCTGGTTTGCTTGGGGCAGCATGGCATACATTGTGCTAATTGCCCTTATTTTGGTAGCAAGCATCATTCTGTGGCAATTCTGCAACGCATGGGCAAAAAGCAATGCCGACATTGTGAGTCGCCGACGTCGCAACGCAGGTAAAAACACCTTACGCCGTTTGCACACCTCACAACAAATATTGCAAGGCAAAGCTCAGGGCAACTTCTACTCTACACTCTCGCAAGCCCTGGTGCGCTACATTGCTGATACCTTTAACCTTGAAATGGCTGACATCAACACCGAGAATGTTGCTACTTTATTAACAAGCAAAAATATTCCGCAAGACTTGGCAACTCACTACCAAAAGCTGCTCGAGGATTGCCAATATGCTCAATATGCTCCTGGTTCAAACAACAATCAGCAAGCCCTCTACGAAGCTGCTGTGAGCATTATTGAAAATATTAACACCCACATAAAATAAGGAGATAGTTTTTCATGCGCAAACTCTTATTACTCATTATATGCACCTTGTGTTTCACGGGTATTTGGGCTACCGAAACCGAAGCTACACCCCCAACACATGCCTCCCAAAGCAGCTCTTCCATAGAGCATGCGGCACAAGCTTATGCACAAAAGGACTATATTAAAGCTGCCAAACTCTACGCATCTTTACTCAACACCGCAGCAGTAAAACAAGATAAGGCACAAAAGGCAGCCATCTACTATAATTTAGGCAATGCACATTATCGCACCAAGAACTTTCCACAAGCGGTGTGGGCTTATCAGAGTGCCTTGCGTCTGAACCCAGCCGATAAAGACGCGTTACACAACCTGCAGCTAACGCAAAGCAAACTGCAAGACCAATTTGACGAACCAGCCAACTCCTTTTTTGTGTTAGGCTTTCGCAACATAGTCACACTGATGAGTGCCAATGCTTGGGGCGGTTGGGCAATAGCCTTACTCTTGCTTACCTGTACAGCATGCTTTCTGTTTAAGTTGGCAACGAGCATGTGGGTTCGCAAAATTGCCTTTAGCGTTTCGTGCATCGCTTTTGTCTGTACTCTCGCAGCCTGCTTGTTTGCTTACACCGAGAATAACAACTACTACAATCCTACGCAAGCAGTAACGCTTCAAAGCGAAAATACATTTAGCAATCCCTCTGTCACCTCTAAACCAATCAAAGAATTGCACGAAGGCGTATTGCTAAACATCGAACAGAGCCAACCTGATGGCTGGATGCAAGTGGCACTCCCCGATGGCACAAAATGCTGGCTAAAAAGCAATAAACTGCTGATGCTAAAAGATTTTTAGAAACGCTTTTTTAAATGCTTCCCTAAAAAGTTCCTTCTGAAAAGCTTTTTTAAAAATGCTTTCCTAAAGAGTTTTTTTGGAAAAGCTTTCCTAAAGAATGCTTTTTTAAAAAGCCTTTTTCTCAACCCATTACCATTTAATCCCTCCCCCATTGTGTTAGACCGAACGCTTACCCTATTTTTCAATGGTAGCCAATCGCTCTATGTTGACGGATTGGCATGGACAGCCACGCAAACCTCCACGTGGTTGCCATTAGCCGTGATATTGTTTTACGTTTTTCTGCGAAACAACACCCTTAGTGGCACAGCCCGCATCGTATTGAGCTTTGCCCTTTGCATCTTGCTTGCCGACCAAGTAGCGTCAAGTCTTTTTAAACCCATGGTTGCGCGATGGCGTCCCACCAACAACCCCGAGTTTATGTATATGGTAGATGTGGTACGCAGTTATCGGGGCGGCAATTACGGATTCTTTTCAAGTCACGCAGCCAACACCATGGCAGTAGCCACATTTGTAGCCCTGCTCCTAAAGAGCCGTTCTGTAACCTATTGGCTCTATTCATGGGTCATACTCAACTGTTGGACACGTGTTTACTTAGGCGTACACTACATAGGCGACCTCACTGTGGGTTGCATTTGGGGTGCTCTTGTGGGTTGGGGCATCTACCGCCTTCTCATTGAAAAATGGCAAAAGCAAAACTTGCAAAACGGCTCCATGTTCGTTTCCTCTTGCACCACTGCCACAGGCTACACGCAACGCAGCCTTCACATCTTTGTAGCCTCCATCCTCATCACCTACCTGTTCATCGCTTTCAAAGCATTGTCATTTCAAGGATAACTACTTTTTAAAATAATCAATCCCCCAACACACATACAATAATCCCCGCCTCTCGTCACCACGACAAGAAGCGGGGATTATATTTGTATTTTTAGGATAGAGAAAGAAAACTATTTTACAAACCTATTTTCTCCAATTCAACCTGCATTTGCTGCTGCAATTCGTGCGCCTTTTCGCCAGCAACGGTTGCAAAGTTTTCGGTATTGTCAGCAAAGATTATGCCACGCGAAGAGTTAACCAGCAAGCCACACTCATCCGTCATGCCATACTTGCAAACCTCCTGCAACGAGCCACCTTGCGCACCAACCCCAGGCACCAAAAGGAAGTGGTGCGGAGCCACCTTACGAATATCTGCAAACAGACTACCCTGTGTAGCACCAACCACATACATCATCTGCTTATCGTCTGCCCACTGCTGTGAAGTGCGCATCACCTTCTCAAACAAACGTTCACCCTGTGCATCAGTGGTAAGCTGAAAGTCGTGCGAACCCTTGTTACTGGTCAAAGCCAAGAGAATAACCCACTTACCCTCATACTGCAAGAATGGCGTCACACTGTCCTCGCCCATGTAAGGAGCCACAGTGATAGAGTCAAAATCCATTTCGCCAAACAACGAGCGTGCATACATAGCCGATGTGTTGCCAATGTCGCCACGCTTAGCGTCTGCAATAATAAATTGGTCGGGATAGTTCTCTTTAATGTACTTCACAGTCTTTTCAAGTGCAGCCCATCCCTTCAAGCCATAGCATTCGTAGAAAGCCAAATTAGGCTTATAAGCCACACAATAAGGAGCCGTAGCATCCACAATTGCCTTGTTAAATGCAAAAATAGGATCCTCCTCGTTAAGCAAGTGAGCAGGCACCTTCTTCAAGTCAGTATCAAGCCCAACACACAAAAAGCTGTGCTTGGCACGAATGTTTTCAATAAGTTGTTGTTTGTTCATAATCTATGATAATCAAAATACGTTTTACTTTTTAAAGCTGCTTCTAAGCGCCATTTGCAGTTTTTCGAGCTGCGGAATACGTATCGCCCCACGCGAACACACCACCAAGCCCAAGTCTGAGAGTTGAGCCAACATGCGCGACACACGCAACCGAGTAGCCCCCAATTCGTCAGCCAAGTCGCGCATGCGGATGCGCAAAAACTTGCTGCCAATGGGTCGCAAACTGCGGTTTTCCACAAAATTGAGAAATCGCAACTCCAACTCCTCAGGACATTTGCTCCAATTGTGCTGAACAGCCGTCTGCGCCAAAGTGCTAAGCGCATTATAAAAGTTTATTTGAAAAGCAGGATAATCCACCAACATGCGGCGCACATCCTGTTTAGCAATAAACATCACCTGCGTTTCGGTCAGTGTGCGATAGCTCTTTGTGTACCGATTGTGGTAGCCAAAGAGATTTTCAATTTGCAAACACCACGGAGCTCCCAACCGCTCACCATAGGTATACACTTGGTCGGGACTCATACATTCCGTTTCCACCTCCCCCGAAAGCACCACGCAAAGTCCCAGGCACTCCTCACCTTGTTTCACTACATATTCGTTAGGGCGCAACGTTTTAAAGTCGAAAGGAATTTTAGCAACAATGTCCAAAAAATCCAATCGGCTAAACCCTTGAAACAAAGGAACATGCAGCAAACGATTTGAAAAGAGTTTGTTATCCATGTTTTTTTGAGTTTAGGAGCTACAGCTGAGGAGCCGCCGATATCCACGCCCCAAATTTATTTATTTCCCACATTCACATCCAAAACCTGCAACTGATTTTTGCCGTCAGCATAAATCAAGTAAGCCTTCAGTTCCTTATGCTTAGCCAACACCTGCTTAGCCCCATCAATGCCCATCACCATAAACGATGTGGCATAAGCATCGGCAGTAGCGCAGTCGGGGGCCACCACCGTAGCCGAGAGCAACGAATGCTGCACAGGGCGTCCTGTGCGCGGATCAATGGTATGAGCATACTTTTTTCCGTTATGCTCATAAAAGTTCCTATAATTTCCGCTCGTAGCCAAAGCCGCATTCTCAAGCGAGAGCACCGTTTGCAAAGGCTGTGCCGAAGCATCAGCCCCCACCACGGGTCGGCTAATGCCAATTTGCCAAGCATGACCTTCGGGGTTACGCCCCTTCGTCACCACTTCGCCCCCAATCTCCACCATGTAATTCATCACACCATGGTCTCTCAGCACCTTCGCCACACGGTCCACACCATATCCTTTTGCAATGGCACCGCAGTCAATCATCACACGGGCATCATCCTTCTTCACCAAACTGTCTTTGGTCAGTTCTATGTGGTGAAAACCCACAAACTGGCGCAAAGAGTCCACTTGCGCATCCGTTGGGAACTCACCCTTCTTAAACCCAAAGCCCCAAGCATTCACCAAGGGCATCACAGTAACATCGAAAGCCCCCTGCGTGTTCTCGCTAACCACGCGAGCCTTTTGCAACACATCATAGAGCATTGCATCAGCCTTCTCAGCCTTGCCCGCGTTAATTTTCGAAATCGTGCTCAGCTGGTTAAACACCGACAAGCTGGCATCCACACGCCTCAGTTCGCTCAGAATAGCACTATCCAACGGTTCAGCCGCCTCATACTTTACATGGTAAGTTGTGCCAAAAATCGTGCCTTCAGCCACACGCAAAGTTGCCGTTCCACGAAAGTGCAAAATCCACACCGTTGCTATAATTAAGAAGAGCAAAAAAGCTGCTCCTAAGAGTTTCTTAGTTTTCATATATCAAAAATCACATTAAAAGTTCCGCCCAAGGCATGCGTATCCTCCTTGCCATAACCAGGCACATACCAAGCGTTGCCCACTTGCGTATCTTTGCGATAAAAGCGCACGCGGTAGCGAAATGTCCACCCCACATGCACAATGCCCCACACCTTCGACTCTAAGCCAAAAACAGCCTCGCCCCAATGGTTCGTGCCACGCACACCTGTATAGGAGAAAGGAACCAAAGTGCCATACACACCATCTGTGCGGTCGGGACCATCCACGTCAAATTTGTAAGAGGTAAAGCCATAGCGCACCCCCACCATGATACGTCCCAAAGCTCTTGCATTTTTTGCCACATTATAGTCCAACCCCACACGGTAGTAGGGCGCATGCACCTTATAATGCAAGTCGGTTGTTTCGCTCGTATGGTTGCTCACGCCCACACCCATCTCAAACACCGGAAAAAAACGTCCGCGCAAGTTTAAGCGAGCCGCAGCCTCATATTGCCCATAAGGCGTGCAAGTAGCCATAACCGCGCCACACAAGTCTGCCGACACACTCACGCCAGCCAACAACGGCAAACGCTTCTGCGCCAAAAGTGCGGCTGCAGCCTCTTGGGGCGAAGCATACTGCACCCCCTTCACTGTCGCGGTTTTCGTGGTGTCAGTAGCCTGCTGCGGCACCTTCGCCCCCCGTTTGCTTTGCGCAACAACAGGGAGCGCACTACTTAGCAGCAGTGCGAATAAACAGACGAATATTCTCGACATCATCATAATTTACTATTGAACGTACAAGCGATACACTGTCTACAATTGCCCCCGAAGCCGTTGCCTGTGCCGAAACGCTCACAGCGTTCAACGTGTGAAACACCGAGTTCGGACAGTCTAACGACTCAAAGTGAGGTTGTGGTGTGTGGTTCACAAAGAGCGTATCCACCTGCACCCCACCCTCGGCATTAGCAAAATGCAACAACAAGGTGTCTTGCGTGCCAGCCTCCTTTAGTGGCAACAAAAAACTTTTTATGCCTGTGGCTTGGTTGAGTAACAAGGTGTCGCGACCAGCAGGTGTCACACTCAGCACATCGCCCAGCGTCAGTGCACTCTGTGTGTTGGCATCATACAAGTTACACTGCAAACTCACAATGTTATCGAGTGGACAATCTATGTTCGAACACGCCGAAAGCCCCACTATCAAGGCTCCGCACCCCCACACTGCCACAGTCTTGACACATTTCATTGTCTATACTGTATTTTTTTAATAGGAATTTCTGAAGAAAGGAGTACGAAAGAGTTAAAACGCACTTCTCCCCCCACCTTAAATTTCCTTTTCAATTTGATAATCGTTTCTACCAGCAGCATTACGGCTAATGAGCTCGCCCAAGAAACCAGCCACAAACAGCTGCGTACCTAAAATCATCATGGTCAGGGCAATAAAGAAGTAGGGAGACTCTGTTACCAATGGAGCTGCCGACCCTGTGTAGAGGTGAACCAACTTCACAGCACCTACCACCACACAAGCCACAAAACCTAAAAAGAACATCACCGTGCCCAAAAAGCCAAACACGTGCATCGGCTTCAGTCCAAAGCTATTCAAAAACCACAACGAAAGCAAGTCGAGGTAGCCATTCACAAAACGGTTCAAGCCCCCAAACTTAGTCTTGCCAAACTTGCGTGCCTGATGGTGCACCACCTTCTCGCCAATTTTGTCGAAGCCTGCGTTCTTGGCTAAATAAGGAATGTAACGGTGCATTTCGCCATACACCTCAATATTCTTTACCACCTCATTTTTGTAAGCCTTCAATCCGCAATTAAAGTCGTGCAGATTATGAATGCCGCTCACCTTGCGTGCAGTGGCATTAAAGAGCTTGGTGGGAATGGTCTTCGACAACGGGTCGTAGCGCTTTTGCTTGTAGCCCGAAACCAGGTCATACCCATCCTCCGTTATCATGCGATAAAGTTCAGGAATTTCGTCGGGCGAATCTTGCAAGTCGGCATCCATCGTAATCACCACCCTGCCACGTGCCGCACGGAACCCACAAAACAGCGCAGGACTCTTGCCGTAGTTGCGACGAAACTTTATGCCATGCACATGCTGCGCATCCTCCGAGGCAAAGCGTTCAATCACCTCCCAAGAGTTGTCCGTACTACCATCGTTCACAAAAATCACCTCAAAGCTAAAGTTGTGCGCCTTCATCACACGTTCAATCCAAGCATACAGCTCGGGTAGGCTCTCTGCCTCATTAAACAAAGGCACCACAACCGATATGTCGTATTTATAATCCATTTTTATTTTTATATGAATGTTGTTGTTTCAGTTTTCATTTATAAAGGCAAGCCAAACTCATCCTTTTTGCTTCAGCCCCTTCTGGTTACTAAGCCTATCACTGCCGAAATTACAGGACCAAATATCAATGCAAAGTAAATAGACATGGCTGCATAAGTAGCAGCCCCCACACTTTGCATGGCATCAACCAAGCCCTTCACCCCATGTCCGCCCGAAAGCTGACTAATTTCAGCATCAAGCCCCGACTGCATCAAGTAAGCCTTCATCTCAGGTGTATTGATAGAGTGAGCATAATCGGCAAAAATACGTCCGTGGTCAAAGAACTGCAAATACACATACGTAAACAAGGCTACCCACACCGAGGCATAAAACCCCGTAAACACGGCATAAAGAAAACCATGTACAAACGAAAAAGGCTCGCGCTCCCCATAGTTTAGGTTGCGATAACGCAGCGTCAAAAAAGTGGCTAACACGGGGGTGGCAAGTAGCATCACACCAAACAGGGTTGAGAGGAAAGGAACCACAAACGACCATCTAAACACTACTAACGAGAGGATGCCAAACACACCCAGCACTACCCCACCTTGCATACTGCAAGCATTTATTTGCCCTATGCGTAAACTCTGTCTCTTATACACATCTCCGAGCCCACGAGACGCGTAGTAATCTCG